>JAJUHJ010000011.1 GCA_029279965.1 Phyllobacteriaceae bacterium | reverse complement strand
CGTTCTTGTCGGCAAGAGGCTCCTCAGGCTTCGGCCGTGCCGCTTCGATGCGGAAATTGCTCATAGCGAATCCAAAGTGGTAAATTTGATGCCACTTTAGATTTGCCGGTTTGAAGCGGCAATGGAAGAGATGTCGCACCTGGTGCGAAAAGGTGCGACTTGTTTGCGCAGCAGCAAGGAAAACTCTCCGGGAAGGTGCGACGGTTTGTCATTGCCGCCGGAGAAAAGACGATGCATGCCAAGCTGGAATCGGACATGACGATCGATGCAATCATGCGCCGATGGCCGTCCACGATCCCTGTCGTGATCGGCCACGGCATGCTGTGCGTCGGCTGCCCGATCGGAAGGTTTCACACCTTGCGCGAAGCCTGTCAGGCCCACGAAATATGCGAAGAAGAGGTGTTGCGGGACCTCGTCGAGAAGGTATCGGGAGATCCGTAATTATCGTTTGCGACGGTGCTCCGCTATCAGCATCAGATTGTGCGCATCGGTCACGATCACCCTTTGCCGTCCCCCACGCACCAACCCCATGTCCTCCCATGCGCTGAGAAGCCGGCTAACCGTGTGAAGCGTGGTACCGGTCATCTCGGCGATGTCCTGGCGTGTAATCGGAAAGTCGATCTCGATGCCTTCCGCCGTCTTGCGCCCTGATTGCTGGACGAGCCGCAACAGCGTGTGTGCAACGCGCTGTTCCACCTGTTCGGTGGACATTTGCATGACCTGGTCCTGCGTCTCCTGCAGCCTTTCGCCGATTGTCCGATAGGCGCCGGAGGCAAATTGTGGAACGCGGGCTGTAAGATCGGGCCATGCTTCGTTGGGCCAGGCAAGTGCGACACAGTCCACAGCGGCGATTGCGCTTGCCGGATAGGTGGCACGTCCCATCGCAACCGCAATGCCGAACAACTCCCCCGGGTTGATATAACGCGCAATCACCTGCTCCCCATCCTCGTTGAGGCGGACGACCCGGATATGGCCGTCCAGCAGGAGAAAGAAAGCATCAGCATTGCCATCCTGTTCGAATATCGCCAGATCTTTCGGATAGCGCGCAGAGCGGGCACGGCAGAGGAGGAAATCGAGTTCCTTTTTGCTCATGGCGGAAAAGAGGGGCAGACCAGCAATCAAGGAACCATCAAGTTCAGGCACGCTATGCTCCTGTCTTCCTGTCGGCGCAATCTGAAACGTTCTATCTGTTGTTTGAGGTGGCGCAAAGAGCGCAGGTCCTTTTGATTCTAGTTCATCTGCAGCGGCATTCGACGTCGCACGCAGAAAAGGACTGGATGAATGAAACTGATCTTCGCAAGAATGGCCATCGCCGCCCTCATGGCGGCCGGGACCGCCGGTGCCGCACAGGCAGCCGATCACGAGATTCGGATGCTCAACAAGGGCGAGAAGGGGATGATGGTGTTCGAGCCGGCCTTCATCTCAGCTCAGCCGGGCGACACGATCCGCTTCATCGCCACCGACAAGGGCCACAATGCCGAAACGATCAAGGGCATGCTTCCCGACGGTGCGGAAGCATTCAAGGGCAAGATCAATGAGGAAATTGCCTATACCGTTGAGATGGAAGGCGTTTACGGCATCAAATGTGCGCCACATTACGGAATGGGCATGGTAGCGGTCATCAGCGTTGGCGCGCCCGTCAATGCCGCTGCGGCGCAAGCGGTAAAACATCCTGGCAAGGCGAAAGGCGCCTTTGAAGCGCTCATTGGGCAGGCCGTCGCGGCAAACTAGATATATCGGACGTGACGAGCAACAGGGCGGCTGATCTCTGGCCGCCCGACAGCATCGGCCCGAAAATCTGAATCGATTTCCGGAAAGCACGATGCGTAGATTCAATGAGATGGCGCGCCCCTGTGCGTCCGGAAAGGCGCACGGCGCGCTAACGTTTGTCGGAGGCAGGCATGTTTCTGGAAACTTACGCTGGCGGGCAGATCGGGGAGCGCCCTGGGGAACGGGCTGTCCGTGACGATGCCCTGCGGGAGTGGGCGGAAAAGCACTACAATCGTACTCACCCGAATGACAGTTGGGCTGACCTTGTCCGGCGAGCATCCTTTTCGAAGGAAGATAGGCGGCTTATGGAGGATTGGCTGGGCGCCGCGCGCCGGCACCTTGGGGAATAAACCTCGATAACGAGGCGCCGCCTCGAGGCGGCGCTGCATTTTTTGTCCAGCAACGCACTGGCTTTCAAACGCGCGGACCTGTCAAAACGCGCCAGAAGCGCAGCACAAACAGCACAAACGCGCCGCTCCATAACGCGCCCCCGGTGGCAAGCAGCATGACGTAGTCCTCCGCACTGAATGGCGCAAGAACACGCAGTGCCGCACCAAAATTGACCAGCAGATAGATCGACACGATCCAGCCATCGGCCTGGATTGTGCGGCCCGTATGGCCGAGGCTTGCGCGAGTCATGACGGCCAGCGTCATCGTTGCAATGGCTCCGGCGGTCAATGTGTGGATGGCGGCGCTTGTGGCTATGGTTTCCGGTAGCAAGATGCTCGCGCCCAACATGATCAGGGAGATGGCCAGCCACGCATATCCGACGTGAAGAATGAACAGGATCGCTTCCCTTCGGGTTCTCCAGCCACGCCACCGAGACAGGCGCAGGAGCAGGAGCGCCCCTGCAGCAATGAGACCGCTGCCGGTCAGAAGCTGAGCGGGAGCAAAGAGCCAGCCGACGAGCGCGAGCGCTGTTGCGAGGAGCGCTGCTTTGTCGGGAATGCCGAATGAGGCAGGCAATTTCGTCTCGCCGCGCTTCACCAGCCAGTTCCTTGTGAAGCTTGGCACGATACGCCCGCCGATGAGCGCAATCAGCATTGCGGCGATGGCAAGCGCCAGGCGCGTCGCCCATCCATCCGGCACCAGCCCTGCGGCCTCTGCATGATGCAAGCCGTTTGCGACGCCGAACAGGGTAAGCATCACCGCGACCGGCGCGTTGCGCCAGTTTCGCCCAGCAACGATCTCCTGCCAGATCGCGGCAGCCAGCACGACAGGGAACGACAGATCGATGATCGCTGCAAAAAGCGGGTTCGGAACGAGGCCAGTTGCGGCGCGGCCGGCAAGCCATAAAAGGACGAGGCCGGCAAGCGGCAGGCCGCTGAGCGGCAGGCGCCCCGTCCAATTCGGCACGGCGGTGAGGATAAACCCGGCAATCGTCGCGGCGAGATAACCGAAGAGCATCTCATGCACATGCCAGGCAAGCGGTGAGAACGGACCGGGCAGCGCCGCACCAGTCAAGTACAGCCACAGCCACAAGCCAACCATGATGCCGGCATGAAAACCGGCGAGCAGGAAAAACGGGCGGAAGCCGTAATGCAGAACAGGCAGCCCGTTGCGAATGCGGCCGCGGCCGTCACGGGAATGATCACCCTCCCGAATCCGGCGCCTGGGCACCGAACGATCTTCGGGCGAGACGACAGGGTCCATGGATGTCTCCAAAAGCTTGAGGCCCGCCAGCATGGGCGGGCCTGTTAGGTATCTGCGAAAGGTCAGTAGACGGCCAGCCCAAGTCTCTCCTCAACCCCTTCGCGGAAGATGTCCGGCTGTTCCTCGCCCTCTACAATCAGGGTCCCGACAAGACCCCGCATGACGCGCGACAAGGCATGGTCGACCAGCAGATATTCACCGGGCACGTCGAGCTTGATGTCGACGGCGGCAGCGCCTCCCGGCGGTACGGTGATGGTCTGCACATCGGGCAGCGGGTCGCCGGTGAGCGAGCCGAGATTGTAGACGGTGTCGAAGATCTCGCCGATCATATGGAAGCTGGAGGTCTTGTTGGGCCCGCCCACGCCGAAATAGATGCGGATGGTCTCGCCCACCTTTGCCTTGAGCGCATTGTCACCGGTCAACGCCTCGGCAGCACCGTTGAAAACGTAATATTCCGGTTGCTCGTTCATCAACTTGTCATAGCTTTCCGTCAGCATGCCGCTCGTGCCGAAAGCCTCCTCGGTGTAGAGTTCCCCCTGCATGACATAGAACTCGCGGTCCACCGGCGGCAGACCGCCCTCCGGTTCGACCAGGATCATGCCATACATGCCATTGGCGATATGCTGGGCGGCGGGGCCGACGGCGCAGTGATAGACGTAGAGGCCGGGCTGGAGCGCCTTGAAGGTGAACCCCTTCTCCTCTCCGGGGGCTGCGAGAGTTGCTTGCCCGCCGCCATGAAGACCTGTCACTGCGTGAAAATCCACGTTGTGCATGGCCATGCTGTGCTCATGGTTCTCCAGCAGCACCTCTACCGTGTCCCCGACGCGCACCCTAACAAAGGGGCCAGGCACCTTTCCGTTGAAAGTCCAGTAATTGTAGGTGGTGCCATCTGCCAGCGCACCGACGACCTCGACGGTCTCAAGATTGACCCGGACGGTCTGTGGCCCCCGTTCGCCAAGCGCTCCGGGCAGATCTGTCGCGGAACGAACGATGTCGACTGGTGCCAAACCCGTGCCGGTTGCCTCATCCGCATAGCCCGGCTGTGTGGCAAGACAGCCGAACGCCATAACTGCCGCTGCGGTTGTCGTCATCAAGTGATTGCGGATGGTCATGACATCGTCCTTTTGACCGGTTGTTGATGACCGACCAATAAAGGAATCCGCAAGATCATCTTTGTGATTCAGCAAACAGGAAACAGTATGCAAAGCTCTCCCCAGGCAGCGGAGGGCATCGCGAAGGGTAAGGTATCGCTCGCGAGCGTGGCGGCAGAATTGTCTTGATACAAACATTCCCGCCTTTACACCGGCCTCGGACATGGCTTCTCTCCGGTTCCAGCGGGAATTTCGCACGTATCGCGCAGACAGGCAGGGCGAACGAGTGCCTGCAAGAATTTGGATTAGCCAGGCTTGATCAGTGGAACTCGCGAACGCCTTGTCATATGCTGAACACCGATATTATGCGGCGTGTTGCTCTGCCACGACTGTCTACCTAACGATCGGACCATTTTTTCCGGGGGGATTCCATTGCCAGCCTTTTCTGCTGAGAAGCATCGCTCGGCCGCGTTCGCGCTCCTGTGCTCCACGGCATTGACGGGAGCAACGATGCTGACCGTCTCCATCCCGCCCGCGCAGGCGCAATCTCTACCTGAGGCACAGGGCGGCGAAGGCGGCGTCGGTGCCGGTTTCGCGGGTGGCAATGGTGGCAACGCTGGAGAACCAGGACAGAATGGTGGCGGCCCTAATGGCGGAGACGGTGGTGCCGCGGGCGCTTCCCCTGGAGAGAACGGTGAAGACGGTGGCAATGGTAGTGTAACCTCCGAGGCCAGCGGCGGCGGCGGCGGCGGAGGCGGCGCGCATGGTGGAGTCCTTGAAGCAGATCCTGCAAGTGACATGACAGGCGGCAATGGCGGCGCGGGTGGCCAGGGCTATAAAATACCCGGCGGCCGTATCGGCGGCGGCGGCGGTGGCGGTGCGGGTGGGGATGGCGCCAGAGCCGATGCTGATCCCTCAACAACGATATCGGTTGGTTCCGATATCCGTTTGACCGGTGGAAGCGGCGGCCGCGGTTACGGCAACATCTATGGTGATGGCGGGGGCGGTGGGGCTGGCCTCTCCTTCTCCGGTGGCACCGTGGTGAATGACGGCGTGATTGCAGGTGGCGTGGGCGGCAACAGCGGCAACGGTACGGCCGGTGCTGGCGGGAGCGGTCTGAATTTCTTCGGGAGCGTGGTCGATAACGCGGGCACGATCCTTGGCGGCGACGGCGGCAGCGTCACCGGGGGAGCGGGGGGCGCCCATGGGGGGCGTGGTGGTGCCGGCCTCTCATTCACCGGCGATACGATGACGAATACGAGCCTGATCGCTGGCGGCAACGGCGGTGGCTTTTCGGGCGATAGCACCCGCGGCGGTGCGGGCGGCGCGGGTGTTTCCTTTGAAGGTACCGCGATGACGAACATGGGCACGATCAGTGGCGGCAGTGGCGGAGGCGCCTTCAATGAGTATGCCGACGGCGCCGGTGGCGATGGCGGTATCGGCGTTCGGGTCGACGGCGCGGGGGATGTCACGAACCTTGACACCATCAACGGCGGTAACGGTGGAGATGGTGGCGCCGGCGGCTTCTCTAGTGCCAACTCCGATGGCGGCCTCGGCGGCGCAGGTATATCCATGGGCAGCGGAATGCTGACCAACAGCGCCACCATTGCTGGAGGAGCGGGCGGCAACGGAGGCTCCCCGAGACTGTCGTATGAAACGCCCGGCGCAGGCGGCGCAGGCGGTGCCGGCGTGAGCGGAACGGGCACGACGATCGTCAACAGAGGTTCGATCGCGGGCGGTCAGGGCGGAATGCGCGGCACCGGCGGCGATGAAGATAAAGTCGATGGCGAAGGGGGCGCCGGTATTGTCGGCTCCGACCTCGTCATCGTGAATTCCGGCGGTATCGTCGGCGGGTTCAGTGGCCATTCTGATCCGGCGGACCAGGTGCGCGCCAACGCCATCACCTTTACCGGCGGGCAAAACCGGCTGGAGATCCACGCCGGCTCCGCCATCACCGGCATTGTCGATGCGACGGGCGATACGGACAGCACCTTTGCACTGGGTGGCGTGGCGAACGGCAGTTTCGACGTCTCTCAACTGGGCGGTTCGGCGCAATATCGCGGCTTCGAGCATTTTGAGAAGACCGGTACGGGCACCTGGACGCTGACCGGTGCCTCCACCCTTGACTGGAAGATAACGGCCGGCGGGCTTTCGACCGCTGCCGAACGCTTCAGCGGAAATGCCGACATTGCCGGCGGTGCGTCCCTTATTTTTGACCAGGCGGTGAACGCCAGCTATTGGGGCGCGCTTTCCGGGGCGGGGCAATTCATCAAGGTGGGAGCCGGCACACTTTTCCATAATGGCGACAGCGCTGGCTTCACCGGCAATACGATCATTGAAGACGGCGCTCTGGTCGTCGGTTCCGATGCCGCCCATGTCGATGCTGCGCTCGGCGGATCGTTCAAGGTGGAGGATGGCGGTGTTCTCGGCGGCAACGGCATGCTCGGTTCCGGCGCGGGATCGACCGTGACGATCTCCTCCGGCGGAACCATCGCGCCAGGCAATTCGATCGGCACGATGACGGTCAATGGCAACTATACCCAGCTGACGGGCTCGACCTATATGGCAGAGATCGCGCCGGATGGCGCGTCCGATCTGATCGACGTGACGGGGAACGCCACCATCGAGGGCGGCACCGTCTTCGCACTCAAGGCGCCGGGCGGCTACAGCGCGGGAACCCGCTACACGATCCTGACCGCCGCGGGCGGTGTCACCGGCATGTACGACACGCTCGACCAGAACGCGCCTTTCGTCGACCTGGCGCTCGTCTATGATCCGGGTGCGGTCCATCTCGACGTGATGCGCAATCAGGTGGCGTTCTGCGATGTTGCCGCGACCTTCAACCAGTGCTCGACTGGCGATGGCGCGGAAAGCCTCGGCGCTGGCAATCCGCTGTATGACGCGATCGCCGGCTTGCCGGACGAGGTGTCGGCGCGCCATGCCCTCAACCAGCTCTCCGGCGAGATTCACGCCTCGGCCAGATCGGCATTGATCGAGGAGAGTCATTTTGTTCGCGATGCCGTCAACGACCGCATCCGGTCGGCTTTCGGCGATCTGTCGGCAGCGTCCTTGCCGGTCATGGCCTACGGGCCGGGCGGACCACAGCCGGTAGCGCCGGGTAGCTTCGGACCTGTGGCCTGGGGCCATGCTTTCGGCACCTGGGGTTCCTTCGACGGCGACGGCAATGCGAGCGGCCTGGACATTTCCACCGGTGGCTTCCTGACCGGCATCGACGGCGAGATCGCTTCAAATGTGCGCCTTGGCGTTCTCGCCGGCTACAGCCATTCCTCGTTCGACATTGATGGCCGGGGATCCTCGGGAGATAGCGACAATTACCATGTCGGCCTTTATGCCGGCGGCAAATGGAATGCGCTGAGGCTGTCGGGCGGGCTTGCCTACACTTGGCACGACATCGAGACGAGCCGCTCGGTTGCCTTTGCCGGTTTCAGTGACAGTGTGACAGGGGATTATAGCGCCGGCACAGTCCAAGCCTTCGGCGAGGCCGGCTACCGCGTCGAGGTGGGCGCAGTTTCCGTGGAGCCGTTTGCCAGTCTCGCCTATGTCGGGCTCCACACCAATGCCTTCGCGGAAAATGGCGGCGCAGCAGCGCTTGATGTCCGCAGCGAGACGATGGAAACGGCCTTCACCACGCTTGGTATTCATCTTTCCTCTGCCTTCGACCTCAACGGCATGAAGACAACGGCTCATGGTTCGTTTGGCTGGCGGCATGCCTTTGGCGACACGACACCTTTCGCTGGACATTCCTTCGCTGGCGGAGATCCTTTCGCGATCGCTGGCGCATCGATTGCCGAGGATGCCGCAATTATAGACGTTGGACTTGATTTTGACCTCACCGACAACGCCGCTCTGGGCGTCGCCTATCGTGGACAGATCGCCAGCAGCGCCCAACAGCACGGATTTGAAGGCAAGCTCAACGTAAGATTCTGATGACAAGTGATACGCGTCACATAGGCTAGGTGGGGTCCGCTCTCCTTTTCCAAAACGTCCATGCGATGCTGATCCAGCCTGCTATCAGCAAGGTCCCGCCGACGGGTGCAATAGCGCCAAGCCAGCGCGGAGCGCCGAGTGCCATCGCGTAAAGGCTAAAGGAAAAGATCGTCGCGCCGACCAGCAATGTCACGGCCGAGCCGTGCGACAGCCGCATGACCGCAAGGGCAGCGACCGCATGGATCAGTTGATATAGGCCGCCTGTTGCAAGCCACTCCGCCTCCACGGGCCCGGCCGCTCCATGAGCACCGAACGCACCGGCGGCCACCGCTATCGCTCCTGATAATGCTGCCGCTATGCCGATCATCGACATCTTCGTCTCCCAGCTCCATTAACCGGCTTGAATAGCCGGATGCCGTGAATCGTCGTTGATTGAAGTGTTTCCCGAAACATCAGGCGGAGTGATTCCAATTCTGCACCAACGCGACATTGTTCATGTGCCGCAGATAACCAAAATAGGCGTCCACCACCATCCGCTTGCATCGCCATCCAGGGGGTAGTGCGAGATCGAAGGTGCACGGATGTCCTGCCTTTTCCGCTCCTGCTCAAGCCGCATCGCACCAGGCCTTCGCCTGCCGCAGATCAGCGACAAACCGCTCATATTCCGCTTCCACGCGCTCTTTGTCCGGTAGCCGGAGAAGGTAGGAAGGATGCACGGTGACGAGAATGAAGAGGTTTTCGGCCGCAGTCACGCGACCACGCACTTTTGTGACAGGCACGGAGCGGCCGGTGAGCCCCAGAACGGCCGTGGCACCCAGGGCGACCACGAGTTTCGGCTTGACGATTGTGATCTCACGATCCAGCCAAAAACGGCATTTCGTCACCTCACCGCCGCTTGGCTTCATGTGCACCCGCCGCTTGCCGCGCGGCTCAAACTTGAAATGCTTTACGGCATTGGTGACGTAAGTCTTGTGCCGCTCGATCCCGGCTTCGGCCAGTGCGCGGTTGAACACCCGGCCCGCCGGTCCCATGAAGGGCCTGCCGGCAAGGTCCTCCTGATCACCCGGCTGCTCGCCCACGAACATGATCTCGGCGCCAACGGCGCCCTCGCCCGGCACCGCCTGTGTGGCCGGCCCATGCAGCGGGCATCGCTTGCAGGAGTGCATCTCCTCACGCAGCGCATCCAGCGAGAAGGGTTCTGGTGCCTGCGCCGGGGCTGCGGCCATGCGTTCGGCAAGCCTTTCGGCAAAGCGCGGCGGGCTTTCCGGTGCTCGCTCCCCCATCTTTGCAACACGCGAGCCCGCCGCCTTTATCATGTCGGAAATTGACGCTGTTTCGGGCATTGTCGCCCAATGCCGCTTCGGCATCTGCGCCACCATGGCCTTCACACGCAGGCGCGCCGGATTGAAGGTGGCGCGAAAATAGGCCGTCCAAAGCTCATCGAGCACCGCATCGCCTGTCTCGGCGGGCCGCGCGGCTGGCGGGCCGAAGGATAGCACGCGTCCTCGCCACGCCGCCGTGCCCAGCGGTGTTGCAATCAGCCACTCCATATTGCTGAACCGGTCTACAAAGAACGGCGCGGCCAGCCGGAGCACGCGATGCTGCGGCTCATGCCAGGCGGTAAACACCTGCGTCCCATCGATTGTCCGCTCGGCAAAACGCACATAGGCCTGCATCCGGTAGACATCCTTGTCTACCGCCTTGGCATAGCGTATCGCTCTGGCGACATCGAAATCGGCGAAATTGTCGAGGAGTTGTCGTTCGCCGTGCTGGATGCGCCACAGCAGCCGATAGAGCAGCGCAAAACGATCCGGCGCGCTATGGCAGACGATCTTCGGGACGAGATTTGCATAAGCCCGCGGCACCGCCACGCGTGCGGCCGGCGGGCCGTGGGGTGCCTCATTTGCGAAGAGGGACAAGGTATCCCCCGTGCTGAACAGAACCTCGCCCGGTGCAAGACCGCGTGCAAGGCAGTGGCGTGCTGCTGCACGGAACGCCTCATCGCTGCAATCGTCTTCAGATGGATGTAGCCTCTGAACCCATGGTGCTGCCGCAGAACCTTTGCCACCCGCACCAGATCGGCCATCGTTTCATCGGCCGAACGGGCGATCCCTGAGGAAAGGAAAAGGCCCTCAATGCAATTGCGGCGGTAAAGGTCCAGCGTGAGCTGCACGACTTCATCGACACTGAAACGTGCACGCGGCACGTTGCTGGATCGACGGCTCACGCAATAGACGCAGTCGTAGATGCAGAAATTGGTGAGCAGGATTTTAAGCAGCGAGACACAGCGCCCATCGGGGGTGAAGGCGTGACAGATGCTCTGCCCCGTCACCGAACCCATTCCTTTGCCGGCCCTTCGCTTTTCACCGCCGGAGGAGACGCATGACGCATCGTATTTGGCCGCGTCAGCGAGGATCTGCAGCTTCTGCAGCATACCGAGGCGCATGTGCCGGCTCCGCTGTTCTTCTTTTGTTCTAATATAGCGGAGCGCGCCTGGCAGGGCAAGGACGGAGCAACTGCCAAGTCGTCGCATCGGCGCACCGACCGGGGCGCTCTTCTGCGGAAGCGAGTGCTTATTGGCACATAAGCAGGTAGTTCGCGTACACAATCTGTCGGAGACGAGTGCGGGCAATTTCCGGTTGCCGCGCGGGCGACTTCGAAACAGGCGGGGTTTTGCGGAGCCGCCACGCGGGCGACGAAGACGATTTCGGTGCGCCTCGCAGCGTTTTCAAGGAAATGAACAGTTTGGCCTGGAGTGGCAAGGCGCGCCTTGTCCCCTGCTGGGCCGAAAAGCCCTTGAATTAATTCATTTATTAGGGACGATTGACAATGAATGTATATGGCCAGATCGCGGTATCAGGGTCTGAGGTTGCCTCTGCGGTTACCTTGACCGGATCCTCCGCGGGATTGAACGCCGCCGACACAGCCCGCATAACCCTGTCGCTCCCGGTCGATGCCGTTGCTGCCTATGAGCGGCATGGCGACGATCTGTACCTGCGCCTTGCAAATGGCGAGGTCATTCAGCTTTTCGGCTTTTTCCGCGAGGACGAGGACGGACGCCCTGTGCTGTTGCTCGAGAGCGAGCTTGGCGATTGCTACGTGCAGGTCGGCTTTGCCGGCAACTATGAGGGAACGCTCGAGGCGTCCCACTGGCCCGATTCCTGTGCCGTTCCCGCGGCAGGCGGACTGGCGATGGGAGGGGCCGGCCTTGCGATGGGTATAGGAATGTTGGGTGCGGCCGGTTTGGTGGCGGCGGCCGCCGCCGCCAGCGACGATTCCGATGGCGACGACAGCGATGCGGATGCCGATGCAGATGCTGACGCTGATGCAGACGCCGATGCCGATGCAGATGCAGATGCTGACGCCGATGCGGATGCCGATGCGGACGCCGATGCCGATGCAGACGCAGATGCCGATGCCGATGCAGATGCAGATGCCGATGCAGATGCAGATGCTGACGCGGATGCTGATGCCGATGCGGATGCTGATGCCGACGCCGACGCCGACGCCGATGCAGACGCAGATGCCGATGCCGATGCGGACGCCGACGCTGACGCTGACGCAGATGCAGACGCCGATGCAGATGCAGATGCTGACGCTGACGCGGATGCCGATGCGGACGCCGACGCCGATGCCGATGCAGATGCGGACGCCGACGCGGATGCAGACGCTGACGCCGATGCGGACGCTGAAGCAGATGCCGACGCGGACGCCGATGCAGACGCCGACGCCGACGCCGACGCGGATGCAGACGCGGATGCCGATGCGGACGCTGATGCAGATGCCGACGCTGATGCCGATGCGGACGCCGATGCAGACGCCGACGCCGACGCCGACGCGGATGCCGATACGGATGCCGACGCCGACGCCGATGCGGATGCGGACGCCGATGCAGATGCAGATGCCGACGCTGATGCGGACGCCGACGCCGATGCGGACGCCGATGCTGACGCGGATGCCGACGCCGATGCTGATGCGGACGCCGATGCTGACGCTGACGCTGATGCCGACAGTGACTCCGACGGACCCGCGCCCCTTACAGTAGACGGAGTAACTCCGTCGTCTGGGAGACCTTACACAACCAACTCAAATTCTGCTCAACTGTATGGTACCGGTGAACCTGGAGAACAGGTGATTGTTGCATTGGACTGGGCGGGAAGTGATACCGGAACTTACACGCTTTATGTCTATGTGGATGCAGCAGGACGCTGGACGACACCGGTGCTTGACCTAAGTGCTTCGCCGAATGGAATGATAGGTGTGGTAGCGAACTACACCTCAGGCGGTACGCAGTCGATTACGCTAGAAATCTACAAGTACGCATCAGCCTTCGCTGCAGCCCTTGATGCACCGAACAGCGAACCGGATGCGGACGACCTTGACGACAGCGACCAGCCGTCCACGACTGACACTGAGGGATCAGAAGGATCGAAGGGCACGGATCTTGACGACACCCTGGTCGTCTCCGATGCCGATTTCGCCAGCATCGATGGCGGATCGGGCACGGATACGCTCCAGCTCTCCGGCGGCGGCATCGATCTCGACTTCGCCGAAGATGCCATCCAGCCCGGCCACGTCAGCGGCATCGAGGTGGTCGATCTCACCGGTTCGGGCGCCAACACCCTCTCTGTCACCATGGAGGATGTGCTCGATATCTCGACCAGCGGCACGCTGATCGTCGAGGGCGACGGTGACGATGCGGTCAATGCTGAAGGCTTCACCGCCACAGGCGCGACCGAAACCGCCGATGGTGCGACCTACGACGTCTATACCAACGGAGCGGCCACGCTCTGGATCGAGGACGAAATCGCCTCCGTGGTGGTTTGATCCTTGGAGGCGGAGGCAACATCCTCCGCCTCGACCAATCCTATGCCCGGCGCAATTCCTCGAGCGCCGAAGCAACAACCATCTGAAACAGTTCGGCCCGGAACCGGCTTCGGTTTCGGGCCGAATGCGTTGGAAGCGAGAGATGTCGTAGGGGCGGATGCGTTCAGCGGGCGTTTTCCATTCCCGGCTTCAAGATCACCTTGGTTGTCTCGTTCTGCTCGAACGCGAATTTGCGGTAGCCCTCAGGCCCCGCTTCCAGCGGCAGGCGGTGGCTGATGAGGAAGGTGGTGTCGATTTTGCCTTCGCGGATCATGTCGAGCAGTTGGGGCAGATATTTCTGCACGTGCGTTTGCCCCGTGCGCATGGTCAGGCCCTTCTGCATGAAGGCGCCGACCGGGAACTTGTCAATGAAACCGCCATAAACACCGGGCACCGAGACGCGCCCGCCTTTTCGGCAGGCATAAAGCGCCTGGCGCAGAACATGTGGCCGGTCCGTCTCCAGCATCACCATCTGCTTGGCATAATCGTAGAGATTGTCCGGCGCGAAGCCGTGGCTCTCCAGCCCCACGGCGTCTATAACGGCATCGGGGCCAATGCCGCCGGTCATGTCCATCAGCGCTTCGTATACATGGGTGTTGCAATAGTTGACGACACTGGCGCCAATCTGCTTCGCCAGCTCCAGCCGGTGCGGGTAATGATCGATGGCGATCACCTGGCCCGCACCCATGATCAGGGCGCTCTGAATTGCGAATAGGCCGACGGGTCCGCAGCCCCAGACGGCCACGGTGTCGCCTTCCTCGATCTCGCAGTTTTCCGCGGCCATCCAGCCGGTGGGCAGGATGTCGGAGAGGAAGAGCGCCTTATCGTCTTCCATGTCATCTGGAACGACGACCGGTCCGACATCGGAAAAGGGGACGCGTACATACTCCGCCTGCCCGCCCGCATAGCCGCCCGTCAGGTGCGAATAACCGAAAAAGCCGCACATATGGTGACCGTAGAGGGCGTGAGATATGTCTGCCTTGCCGGCCGGGTTGGAATTGTCGCAGCAGGCGAATTGCTGGCGCTGGCAGAAGAAGCATCCGCCGCAGGCGATCACGAAGGGCACGACCACCCGGTCGCCCTTCTTCAGCCGTGTATTGCCCTTGCCGACTTCGACCACCTCGCCCATGAACTCGTGGCCGAGTATATCGCCCGGCCGCATGGTCGGGATGACCCCGTCGTAAAGATGCAGGTCGGAGCCGCAAATGGCCGTTGAGCTTACCTTGATGATGGCGTCGCGTGGATTAACGATCTCGGGGTCCGGCACCGTGTCGACGCGCACATCCTTCTTGCCGTGCCAGGTGAGTGCTCGCATTGGCTCATCCTTTTCAAGCTCGAGCGTTGTTTCACGCGCGCGGCGCGGCAGGACCGGCTTCCGCCGTGGCGACTTCGCCGGTCTCCATATACTGTTTGAAGCGCAGTAGATCGCGGCGGGCTTGCATGCCCGGCTCTCTCTGGAAGATCTTGGCCGCCATGCGCCCAACGGTGCCGGCCGGCGGGTCGTAGGCGATGATGGCCTGAACCTCGGTGCCGCGGCCGCCCGGCGCATCGCGAAAGGTGACGCGACCGCTGTTGCGCACGTCCGCGTCCTCGTCCGATTCCCATGCGATCAACTCGCCCTGCCGGTCTTCGGTGATGCGGGTTTCGAACTCGACCGTGCTGCCCGCCGGTCCCTCGATAACCCAGCGTGACCGCGTCCGGTCGAGCGGTGTGACGGAACGGACGTTCTCCATGAACGCAGGGAAGGTGGAGAAATCGCGCCACCGCTCATAGACCTCCTCGCGCGGGCGGTTGACGGTAACGGCGCGGCCGACAACCGCCCGTTCGCGCCAGCGCCGCCCCGACCCGCGGCGCCATGTCTGACGTGGGGCGTCTTCGGGCGGCGTCACGCTTCTACCGCGCATCATATTGCGAGCGGCGACCAATACGATTGCGCCGGCAGCAAGCCCGAACAGCCCGGCTGCAAGCGCGTGTCCATTGCCATGACGATGATGTTTATGGTGCATGGGAAGCTCCCTTCTTGGCGCGCCTGCCGAACCCTGCCGCGAAGGGGATTGTTCCAGCCCTGACCTTGAGAACTATTTCAGCTTCAGAGGCGATTTGCCGGAAAAGAGACGCGGTCCGCGCAGAAGAACACCGGCGGCGACAGCAAGGCCAAGCCCCGCCATCGCGGTTGCAAGGCGAACGGTGCTGCCAGAAAAGGCTGGCGCTGCACCGAAAGCCTCGCTCCCGAAAGAGCCTCGCGTGCGGTGATGCTCGTGAACGGGCCGGAAGAGGTTGTCGGCGCGGCCGGCAGGAGCTGTTCTGGCGGCTTGCTGACCGTCATAGGCGGTGCGCGCGAGATAATGGTCGAGGAAACCGGGTGCCACCATTTCGCCAAGGATCACTTTGACCGTGCTCGATCCGAGCCAGATCTCCCGCCGCGGATTGCGCGCGGCATCGAAAATCGCATTGGCGGCCGCCTCCGGCTGGAACACCGGCGCGACCGGCCGCGGCTCGTGGCGCATACGCGTGCGGGCCCAATCGAATTGCGGCGTATTGATCGCGGGAAGCTGAACCATGGTCAGTCGTATGCGGCTCTTCTCGTGCAGAAGCTCGGAGCGCAGCGAGTCCGTAAAACCGCGAATGGCGTGCTTGGCACCGCAATAAGCCGATTGCAGAGGAATGCCGCGATACGCAAGCGCTGATCCGACCTGCACGATGACGCCACGGTCGCGCACGCGCATATGGCGCAGGGCCGCCATCGTCCCGTGGACGAATCCGAGATATGTGGTTTCGGTTACGCGCCGGAATTCCTCCGGGCTCATTTCCGACAGGGGAGAGAACATTGTCGCCATGGCGTTGTTCACCCAAACCTCTATGGGCCCGAGCGTGCGCTCGATGTCGTCGGTTGCGGCAAACACCGCCTCCGCATCGGCCACGTCAAGGGGCAGAGCCACAACGCGGCCTCCATAGAACTCAAGCTCGCGCTTCGTTTCCAGAAGCGCTTCTTCCTCCCGCGCGAGAATGGCAAGAGACGCCCCGGCGCGCGCGAAGCGGCGAGCTGTTGCTCTTCCAACACCCGCCGAGGCGCCGGTAACGACGACCACCTGACCTTCCATGTTCCGTCTTCTCCGGTCCGTCATGTCTGTGCTCCGCTTCGTGTGCTTGGCACGCCGAGCCAGCGCAGGCCGTATGGCTCCAGCCTCATTTTCAGGCGTCCCTCCTTCATGAGCGGCGTTTCGCCGCCGAAAAGAGGTGCGAGGTCTCCCGTACCAGCCGGCACGCTCAGGTCTATCTCGGCCGCCTTGCTCCCAAGATTGTGGAGCAGGAGCAACGGCGTGGCTTCCGATTTGTAATGATGCGCCAACACCTGATCCGATCCCGTTTCCAACGTGCTGCAGAAGCCGCTGCCGATCTGGGTATGTGCTCGGCGCAGGAAGGCCAGTTCAGTCATAAAGGAGAGAAGCGAGTCGGGCCGGCTCCTTTGCTCTTCGACATTCACCTTCTTGAACCCGAAGGGCCCGTCATCGATTGCCGGCTGCATCAGTTTTCCGGCGGGCGCACGGGAAAAGCCGCCATTGGCCTCGGCGGACCACTGCATGGGCGAGCGGACGGAATCACGCCCCGGCTGGGAAAGATCCTCGCCCATGCCGATCTCATCGCCGTAAACGAACATGGGAGCGCCCGGCATGGAAAACAAAAGGCTCCAGGCCATCTTGATGCGCTGCATGTCGCCGCCCAGCATCGGAGCCAGTCGCCGGCGGAGGCCGCGGCCATAGATGCGCATGTCCTCATCCGGTGCGAACACGCGAAACACCGTCTCGAGTTCCTGCGGTGTAAGGCGCTCTAGGTCGGCCTCGTCCAGGTTGCGCAGAAAATTGGCCCACTGGCCGTTGACGGGGGGCGT
This sequence comes from Phyllobacteriaceae bacterium, assembly GCA_029279965.1. Classification (GTDB taxonomy): domain Bacteria; phylum Pseudomonadota; class Alphaproteobacteria; order Rhizobiales; family Rhizobiaceae; genus Chelativorans. The sequence goes on along the minus strand of JAJUHJ010000011.1, from coordinate 30,229 downwards.
CGGCAGCATGGCGAGGCCGCGATGCACCGGATCACATTTCTCTTCCGCAAGCGCCAGGATCAGGTAGTTGTCGAGCAGGAAATTGAACATCATGTTGAGGCGCGTGCCGTCGAAGAATTCCTCCAGCTTGCCGGGGCTTTCGTCCACTTCGCCCAGAAGCATGGCGTCCGCCTTGTATGAGGTGGCACGTTTGAAAATCTCCCGCAGAACGTCGGGTGAATCTTCATCCTCACCCGATGACGACATGGGATTTTCCTCGATGTGCGACGCAGCGTCGATCCGGAATCCGGCAATGCCGAAACTCATCCAGTAATCGAGCACGCGCTCGATTTCGGCGCGCACTTCCGGGTTCGCGTGATTGAGACTCGGTTCGAAGTGGTAGAAGCGGTGGTGGTAATAGGCGCGCGCCACCTCGTCATAGGTCCAAACCGTCTCCTCCTCCCCGGGAAAGATGGTGCCCTTGCCCGGCGGTGTGGGCGGCGGGTGGTGGGCCCAAACGTAATAGTCGCGATATCGGGACGCCTCATTGTGGCGAGCAGCCTGAAACCAGGGGTGCTGGTTGGATGTGTGGTGCACGACCAGATCGATGATGACCCGAATGCCACGCTCGCCGGCTTTATGAACGAATTCGAGAAAGTCCTCGAACAAGCCAAAGCGTGAGTCGACCCGAATACAATCGGTAATGCTGTAGCCGTTGTCTCTGTCGGCGGAGGGAAAGAACGGGAGTAGCCATATGCAGGTGACTCCAAGTTCCGCTATGTGATGAAGCTGTGAAGTCAGACCCTTGAAGTCGCCGATACCGTCCCCGTCGCTGTCGCAGTAGCGCTCTACGTCCACTGCATAGATGATCGCGTCTTTCCACCAATGTTCTGGCATGAATGAACCACCGATTGTTGAACAGAGCAGCGGGAACGCCCTTCGCGCGCGGAACGTTCCGGCAGTGCTCGGCCAGGCCCGGGATCCTGATCCTAGTCGATCATCTCAGCCACGACGCCCTCATTGCCAGCCAATCGCAGCGTCTCCTGGATGCGCTGACCCGCGCCCCCGCCGGAGGTGTCGAGCACGCGCCGACACGGACCGGGAACGGTCATTTCGGCAGGCTGCGGCCCGAGATTGAGTGCAACAAGATAGCGTTCGCTCTCCGTTTCGCGCAGATAGGCCAGCACACATTTGGAGGCGTGGACCTTTGTATAGCGGCCGATCGTCAGCGCATCGCTGCGCCGTCGAAAGGACAGCAGCTTGCGGTAGAGCGAGAGCATTGAGCGTGGATCGCTGCTTTGCGCCTCAACGTTAACGTCAGCCGCGTCCGACGCGATGGGAAGCCATGGAATGCCGGCGCTGAAACCCGCATTTGTCGTGCTGTCCCACTGCATGGGCGTGCGCTGCGGATCACGTCCGAAGCCACGTCCCGGCACTTGCCGCTCGAACGGATCGCGCACGTTTCCGGGCGGGACGGCAACGTTGCTCATTCCAATTTCATCGCCATAGTAAACGGTCGGAGTGCCACGGAGCGTCAAGAGCATCATGGCGGCCACGCGTGCCTGCTCCCGTCCCACGCGGGCGGCTATGCGCGGCTTGTCGTGATTGCTCAACACCCAGTTCGGCCAGCCTCCTTCCGGCAGGGCGGCTTCATACTCATCGATCTGCCGTTCGATGTGCCGGGCCTCCCAAGGCGCGGTGATCAGGTGGAAGTTGAACGGCAGATGTGCTCCGCGCAAGTCGCGGCCATAGTAAGCGACAAGCCGCTCCAGCGGCAGATATATCTCACCGATCAGCAGGCGGTCTGCGCCATATTCGGCAAGCACTCCGCGCATTTCGGAAACGACGTCATGAACCTCCGGTCGGTCGGCGGAATAGATCTGCAACACCTTCTTGTGCGGCGGCATCGCCTCCGTCCAGTCGGGGTTGGGCGGGTTGTCCCGGAAAAGATCGTCCTTGATGAGGTGCCACATGACATCGACGCGAAATCCGTCGACGCCGCGGTCCAGCCAGAAGTGCAGCACGTCGTACATTTCCTTCCGCACGAGCGGGTTGCGCCAGTTGAGATCCGGCTGCTCCTTCAGATAGGCGTGGTAATAATATTGTTCGGTGGCCTCATCCCACTGCCATGCGTCGCCACCGAAATCGCTCTGCCAGTTGTTCGGCGGTCCACCGTCCGGCGCGGGGTCGCGCCAGATATACATGTCCCGGTGGGGATCGTCGCGTGCGCTGCGGGCGGCGAGGAACCAGGGATGGCGATCGGAGGTGTGGTTCGGCACATAGTCGAGCAGCACCCGCAGGCCGCGGCGATGCGCCTCCGCAAGGAGGTGATCGAAATCCTCGAGCGTTCCAAAGCGTGGGTCGATATTCCGGTAATCCGATATATCGTAGCCGAAATCCGCCATGGGCGAGCAGAAAATCGGTGAAATCCAGATCGCGTCGACGCCGAGCCAGGTGAGATAATCCAGCCGGTCGACAATGCCCCTCAGATCGCCGATGCCGTCGTCATTGGTGTCCTGGAAGGAGCGGGGATAAATCTGATAGATCACGCTGTGTCGCCACCACGCGTCGGTCCCTGCCTGCCGCCCGGTCGCCTTTTCGCTTCTGGAATGCACTTGGATACCTACGCTCGCTTTCTGTTTCGATGACACCGGGTCAACATCGGCGGTCATGCCGATGTTCCGGGCGTGAAACGAACGAGACGGTGGACGAACAAAAAAAAGCACCCGCCGGGGGAGGAGGACCGGCGGGTGCCTTTAAGATCGGCCAGCACTTGGGAGGAGGAAAGGCTGGCCGCAGCCCGACGAGGATAGGGAGGAGGAAACCCCGTCGAGGACTTGGCGCTTACATAGGGGAGAGATTTGTCCGTTTAAAGAGGCTTTGCTGCATGACAGCCGTGCAAATGTGTCGCAGCATGTTTTCCTGAACACGAGGAATGGTGCATAAGGTCAGGTCCGTCGATGCTGCCAGCTTCGCCTCGGCATCAATGATATGTGCTCTCTACCCGTTCGGGAGGTATGTTCATGACAACCAATGTCGCGCTCGTGGGCCTGGCCCGTGATCTGGAAGCGCGCGCGCAGGCGCGCAAGCCGGTGCGGATCGGGCTTGTCGGCACCGGCGAGATGGGCACGGACATCGTGGCGCGGGTCGCGCATATGCGCGGCGTGGAGATCGGCGCCATTTCGGAGCTGAATCCCGAAGCCGCCTTGAAAGCTGTCGAGATCGCTTATGGCGACAGGGAGCGCGCGCGGCGTGCCGAAAGCGCATCGGCGATATCGGCGGCGATCGAAGCGCAGAAAATCGCCATCACGGACAACGCAGACTCCCTTATCGAGAACGGCCAGATCGATGTGGTTGTGGATGCCACAGGCGTGCCGGCCGTCGGTGCCGAGATCGGCCTTAAGGCCATGGAAGGCGGCAAGCACCTCGTCATGATGAATGTCGAGGCCGATGTGACCATCGGCGCCTATCTGAAGAGTGAGGCCGATCGTCTGGGGGTCACCTATTCGCTGGGTGCTGGTGACGAACCCTCCGCATGTATGGAACTCATCGAGTTCGTTTCGGCCATGGGGCATCCGATCGTCGCGGCGGGCAAAGGCAAGAACAACCCGCTCAATCCGGATGCTGTGCCCGACGACTATGCCGAAGAGGCCGCCCGGCGCAACATGAATGTGCGCATGCTGGTGGAGTTCGTCGATGGCTCGAAAACAATGGTGGAAATGGCGGCAATCGCCAATGCCACCGGCCTCGTGCCGGACAGACCAGGCATGCACGGGCCTTCCGCCACGCTCGACCAGCTTTCGGCCACCCTGATTCCGGAAAAGGACGGTGGTGTTCTGTCCCGTACCGGCGTGGTCGATTTCTCGATCGGCAAGGGGGTAGCCCCCGGCGTCTTTGTTATCGCCGACATGTCCCACCCGCGAATCCGCGAGCGGATGGAAGACCTGAAGATGGGCACCGGCCCTTATTTTACCTTCCATCGGCCTTATCATCTGACCTCACTGGAAGTGCCGCTGACCTGCGCCCGTGCTGTCCTTTACGGCAAGGCCGATATGGTGCCGCTCCCGGTGCCCGTCGCCGAGGTGTGCGCCGTGGCGAAACGGGATCTGAATGCCGGTGAGGTTCTGGATGCCATCGGAGAATACTCTTACAGGGCATGGATCATGCGGGCGGAAGAGGCGCGCGCGGCGCAAGGGATTCCTTGCGGCCTGCTCCAGGGAGGACGGGTATTGAAGCCGATTCGCAAGGGTGAATTGATCACCTATGAGAACGCGGCCACACCCGCAGGTTCCCGGATCGTTGAGTTGCGTGCGCGCCAGGACAGGCTGGTTGAGAAAGTCGCCGCCGTCTAAGGCGCCATGCCTGCATATGGTGGCATGGAAGCCGTCCTTCCCCTGCGCTTCCCGGTATATGAAGAGGCGATGCAGTAACCAAGGGAAATGCCGGAACACCCTGTCCGCACGTTGGTTGGATATGTGGAGACAGGAGGTTACGGCAATGGATCTGACGTCGCGCGTCCAGCTGCACACCGGCAACGAAATGCCCGTCATGGGGCTCGGCACGTGGCAGCTCACAACGAATACGGCGGAAACGGTGGCCCGTGCCCTGGAGCTCCGCTATCCCATGATCGACACTTCGGGCGATTATGGAACGCAGCCAGGCATTGGCGAGGGCATCCGCAGACACGGGGCCAGGCGTTCCGACTTCTATCTCGTCACCAAGGTCGAGGAAACCGACGACGCATACGAAGCGACGAAGAAGAATTTGGAGGAACTGGGTCTCGATCACGCCGACCTCATGCTCATTCACCGCCCGCCCTCATCAGGTCCCGGCGACGAGTTGTGGCGCGGCCTCATTCGCGCTCGCGATGACGGACTGACGCGCGACATCGGCGTCAGCAATTATTCGAGCGATCTCATCGACGCCCTGATCGAGGCGACCGGCGAGGTGCCGGTGGTCAATCAGATCGAGTGGAGCCCGTTCGGCCATGATATGGCGCTGAAGCATCATTCGGATGCAAACGGCATCGTGCTTCAGGCCTATAGCCCGCTGACCCGCGCGAGCCGGCTCGATGACCACCGGCTGCGTGACATCGGCGAGAAGCACGGCAAATCGCCAGCTCAGGTCCTGATCCGCTGGAACCTGCAACGCGGCACCGTGCCCCTTCCAAAGGCAAACCGCAAAGAACACCTGGAAGAGAATATTGACGTTTTCGGCTTCGCGCTGGACGAGGACGATTTAAGAACGCTGGAGGACCTCAACGAGCACTATTCCTCTCTGGGAACGTTGCCTTACGTGTAAGATCAGCGCGTCGGGGGAACGGACTTTACGCCCCCCCCGAACCATCACCGGATGAGAGCCGCCTGACCGGCGGCTCGGACATCGCGGTGAGGTTCAGTCCTTCGTCACCAGGCGGTAATATACGAAATCCGACGTCGCGCCATTGACGTAGCCGTTCACGCCCTCGTCCATCGCCACCTGGTAGGTTGCCTGGAACATGATGACGATGGGCGACCGGTCCTGCACCTGCTTCTGCAGTTCGATATACATCTCGCTGCGTTTTTCTGGGTCCGATTCGGCAAGGGCAGCCATCGTCAATTCGTTCATCGCGTCCGGCACGGCCCAGGCGTTCCGCCATGTGGTTGTGGCCTGGTAGTTATCGTCGGAATTGTCGCTGTTGTAAGCGAAGGCCTTTGCGTTGGAGTGCGGATCCATGAAGTCCGGGCCCCAATAGAGCAGCATCGCCTCATGGCTGCGCTCGCGGTACTTCGTAATCACCTGTGAGCCCGTACCCGGAATGATCTCGAAATTGATCCCGGCTTCGGCAAAGCTCGCCTGCAGCGACTGAGCCATATCCGTGAAGGGCGTGGAGTTGATGACATCCAGCGTGACGTTGATCGGCGTCTCCACGCCTGCATCCGCCAGGATCTGCTGTGCCTTTTCCGGATCGTAGGTGAACGGCGCCTCATCATAGGAGCCGGGAAAACCTTCCGGCCAGAAGGCCTGGTGGATCTCCATCTGGCCTTTCAGGAAACTGTCTACCATCCCCTCGTAATTGACGAGGTAGCGTGCAGCTTCCCACACCGCCTCCTGCTGCAACGCTTCCACCTTCTGATTGAAGGAGAGGAAGTGCACCGCCGCCTGCGGGAAGGTCTCCACCTTGATGCCATCTTCCGACAGGCCGGATATCTGGTCCGGCGTCATGTTGCGCGCCATGTCGACGTCACCCGATGTCAGCAGGAGCTGCTGTGTGGCCGCCTCTGCCACATGGCGGATAAGGACGCCCTCAACCCCCGGCGCACCCTTGAAGTAGTCCGGGTTGGCGGTCATCCTCACCATCTGGCCCGGACGGTAGGTATGCAGCTCGAACGGGCCGGAGCCGGCCGAGTTGGCGTTTAGCCAGCCATTGCCCATGTCACCGTCGACCTCATTGGCCATCACGGTCTGCTCGTCAACGACCGAAGCCGGGCGCGATGCCAGAACATTCAGCACGAATGCAGGCGAGAAGTCCCCTTCATAACGGACCGTTACCGTGTTGCCTTCGGCCGTGACCATCTCGTCCACATTCTCCGGCGTCCACCCGAGTTGAGCGAGAATGAAGGCTGGCGTCAGATTAAGCTTGATGACGCGGGCAAAGGAGAAGACGACATCCTCGGCGCGGACCGGATTGCCCGAATGGAAGGTGGCGTCGTCGCGCATGGTGAAGGTGATCGTCTTGCCCTGCGGATCGGTCTCCCAATCATCGGCAAGCCCCGGGGCAAGGACCGTCGGGTCCTCCGCATCATACTGGATGAGACGATCATAGATGTTGGTCACCAGTTCGCCCGAGGTGAATTCGTAAGCCTGGGCCGGGTCGATCGCGACAATGTCGTCGATATTCTGCGCCACGACCAGAAGGTCAGGCGGCGTGTCGGCCAAGGCAGCCGGTGCCATGGGCAGCACCAGGGCCGCTGCCGCGAAAGCCGTTTTCAGGAATTTCATGACTCGTGCTCCCTTTCTCTGGAAGATTTTCGTTGCGCGGTACTTTTTTTCGCCGGCCCGGCTTCGGCAATCATGTCGGGAACGGCACCCAATGCCGAGCGGTTCGCAGCATTGAAAAGCGCCAGTGTTCCGGTCCACAAAAGGCGCGCAGGCTCTTCGTTCGGATTGGCCCAACCATGCGGGACGTTGCCGCGATAGTGCAGGCTGTCACCGGCTCCCAGCACCACCGGCTCGCCGTCGAGATATTGCGTGATGGTCCCCTCCAGCATGTAAATCATCTCCTCGCCCTCGTGGCTGACCGTTTCTGAAGAATAGCCTGGGGGGACCGTGAGGATGAACGAGGAAAGCACGTTGCCGGGGAATTCCGTGCCGAGGCGTTCATAGATCAGCGACGAACCGTCTATGGAAAACCGCGGGCGCTCGGCCGCACGCGTAAGTGCATCCTCGGCGCGAGGCGTCGAGATGAAGTAGTCGAGCGGCACGCCAAGCGACCGCGCGATCTGCGCCAGCGTGCCGAGCGTCGGCGTGGCGTTATCGCGCTCCACCTGACTGAGATAGCCGACCGATACACCTGCCGACGTGCCCAGCGCCTGCAGCGTCAGCCCCAATGCGCGGCGGCGGGCGCGGATCAGCACGCCGAGCCGCGCCTGAACGTCGGTTCCGCTCGATGCCGAACGATCGCTCAAATTGTTTTCCCCGTACAAAAATTTTTTTGATGTAATCAGAAAGATCTATATGCTCCAAGCACTTTTTGCACCGGATGGGATTATGATTTCCCGCCCGGCAGTCTGGTAATTTCGGGGCAGCCGTGTCGTTCGAACCAACGTCAGCAGAAAGCAGTGCACGCCTGAGTGCCGGCATAATGGCGGGCCGCGCGGCGCATGGCGCGGTTGGTCTGGCGCGTTTCATGCTGGTGACCATCCTCACCTTTCTCGGACTCCTCGCGATCACCTTTTTCATCGGTCGGGTGGTGCCGATCGATCCCGTTCTGTCCGTGGTTGGCGATCGGGCAACGCAGGAGGTCTATGATGCCGCGCGAGAGCGGATGGGCCTCGACCGTCCGCTTGTGGTTCAGTTCTTCTCCTATGTCGGAAATGTGCTGAGCGGTGACCTGGGACAATCGATCTCGACCGGCAGGGCAGTCACCAGCGATCTCGCCCGCGTCTTTCCCGCCACGCTGGAGATGGCCACGATCGGCATCCTTATCGGTGTGCTCCTCGGCGTGCCGATGGGTGTGATCGCCGCCACCCGCCAAGGAAGCTGGGCTGACCAGCTCATCCGCGTTCTGGGCCTGCTCGGCTATTCCGTGCCGGCATTCTGGCTTGGGCTCGTCGGCCTGGCGGTCTTCTATGCAGGGCTCGGCTGGGTGGCGGGGCCAGGCCGCGTGGACTTCTTCTACGAGGGGATGGTGGACACGATCACCGGTCTTTACCTGATCGACAGCCTGATCGCGGGCGAGATGGATATCTTCCGCAACGCCCTTAGCCATCTCGTGCTGCCGGCCTCGATTCTCGGCTTCTTCAGCCTCGCCTATATCGCGCGAATGACGCGCTCCTTCATGCTCGACCAACTGGCCCAGGAATATGTAACGACCGCGCGGGTGAAGGGTGTGCCGGAGCGGCGGGTCGTATGGCGTCACGCATTCTTTCCCATTCGTATCCAGCTCATTACGGTGATCGGGCTGTCCTATGCGAGCCTGCTGGAAGGGTCAGTGATGATAGAGGTCGTCTTCTCGTGGCCGGGCATCGGTAATTACCTGACCACGGCCCTGCTCAACGCCGATATGAACGCGGTGCTCGGCGCAACGTTGGTCATCGGTTCTGTCTTCATTCTCATCAACAAGATTTCCGACGTGCTGTACCGCATACTCGACCCGAGGGCGCGTCAATGAGCGCGTTGCACGAGTGGCTTCTGGAAGAGTCTCCGTCCTCGCGCACGCAGGCGCGTCTTGGGCGCGCCTGGCGCATCCTTTCCGCGCTCGCCCGCAATCCGCTGGCGGCCATTGGCGCACTCATCATCATCGCGCTCGTGGTGACCGCGCTTTTCGCACCCCTGATTGCGCCGTTCTCCGCTGTCGGACAGGACCTTTCAAACCGGCTGATGCCGCCATCGGCAGAACACTGGATGGGAACGGACGAGCTGGGCCGCGATATCTTCTCCCGTGTCGTTTATGGCTCACGCATAACGCTTTTGATCGTCGCCATGGTCGCGGTGATCTCCGCACCCATCGGCCTACTGGTCGGCGCCATCTCCGGTTATGCAGGTGGCTGGACCGACCGCATCCTGATGGGCATCACCGACATTTTCCTTTCCATGCCGAAACTGATTCTGGCGCTTGCCTTCGTGGCGGCTCTCGGCCCCGGCATCGAAAACGCCATCATCGCGATCGCCATAACGGCGTGGCCCGTTTATGCGCGTATTGCGCGCGCTGAAACGCTCACCTTCCGTGACGCGGAGTTCATAGCGGCCATACGGCTTCAGGGAGCCTCCGCGACGCGCATCATATTGCGGCACGTCCTGCCGCTTTGCGCCTCCTCGACCATAATCCGCGTCACGCTCGACATGGCCGGAATCATCCTGACGGCCGCGGGCCTCGGCTTCCTCGGTCTTGGAGCGCAGCCTCCATTGCCCGAATGGGGCGCCATGATCTCGCGCGGGCGCAATTTCATCCTCGATCAATGGTGGGTTGCCACAATGCCGGGCTTTGCCATCATCGCCGTCAGCCTCGGCTTCTGCTTCCTTGGCGATGGCCTGCGCGACGTGCTGGACCCCAAACAGAGGGAAAGCCGGTGACAGATCTTCTTTCCATAAGGAATCTCACCGTCACCTTCCCTACGCCGCGCGGACCGGTGGACGTCGTGCGCGGAATTTCCTTTTCGCTCGGACGTGAGCGGCTGGGCATCGTCGGCGAGAGCGGTTCGGGTAAATCCATGACGGGCCGCTCGATCCTCAAGCTGATCCGTCCACCCGGTCGGATCAGCGCGGACGAGATGATCTTCGACGGCATCGATTTGATCCGGCGCAGCGAGCGGCAGATGCGGGAAATCCGCGGTGCGCGCATTTCCATGATCATGCAGGATCCGAAATTCTCGCTCAATCCCGTGATGACCATTGGCGAGCAGATTGCCGAAGCGTTGACGACCCACAACTCCGTAACGCGGCGTGACCTGCGGAACCGGGTGCTCGAAATGCTGCACGCCGTGCGCATTCATGAGCCGGCGCGGGTCGCCGGGCTCTACCCCCATGAGGTCTCCGGCGGCATGGGCCAGCGCGTCATGATCGCCATGATGTTGATCCCGGAGCCGGATCTCCTGATTGCGGACGAGCCCACCTCGGCGCTCGACGTTTCCGTGCAGGCACAGGTCCTCGACATCATCGAGGAATTGGTGGCGGGCAAGGGCATGGGCCTCATTCTTATCAGCCACGATCTCAATCTCGTGGCACGCTACTGCGACCGGATCCTGGTCATGAATGGCGGCGAGATCGTCGAGCAGTGCGCGGCCGATGCGCTCCACCGTGCGCAGCATCCCTATACGCGGGGGCTTCTTGCAGCCATTCCGCGCATGGATGAAGATCGCGAGGAATTGCCGGTGCTCGACCGAAGTGCATGGGCGGCAGCGTGAGGACGCATATGAACGCCGTCGAGCTGGAAAATGTGGACATAGCCTATGGGCCGACAAGGGTGGTGCGTGATGTTTCTTTCGCCATCGCCGAAGGTGAAAGCTTCGCCCTCGTCGGCGAAAGCGGTTCTGGCAAATCGACGATCCTGAAAGCTATTTCCGGCCTTGCACCGGATTGGGTCGGCACGATCAGGGTGCTGGGCAAGCCGCGCGGCCACGGGCCGGACAGAAGTCTGGCCAAGATCTGTCAGATGGTTTTCCAGGACCCTTATGCGTCCTTGCATCCCCGCAGGACCATAGACGACGTGCTGGCGGAGCCGCTTGCCATTCACGGCATCAAGGAGCAGAGAGCAAAGGTGGAAGCGGCTCTTGCGGCCGTTGGGCTCGACCGGCGATTCCGTTTTCGCTATCCGCATCAGCTCTCCGGCGGCCAGCGCCAGCGCGTGGCGATCGCCCGCGCGCTGATGCTGGAGCCGAAAATCCTCCTGCTCGATGAACCCACCTCAGCACTTGACGTCTCCGTTCAGGCGGAAATCCTCAATCTTCTGAAGAAACTTCGCCGCGAGCAGGGCCTTACCTATCTTCTGGTTACTCACAATCTACCGGTGGTCTCATTTCTATGCGACCGGCTGGCGGTGATGCGGCACGGCCGTATCGTCGAGATTGCAGATGTCGATGCGCTGAAGGCGGGACGGCTGACGGAGCCTTATTCTCTCGAGCTTTTTCAGGCCAGCGGAGGCCCCATCACGGCAGGGGCATGAGACCACCTGCCGTGACTGCAGGACCGGCGAAGACGAGCCTTGCGAGCCGTTCTCGCTATCCACCCGCTTGCGCGAATGCTTGGCGCACGCGTTGCCGGGTCAGGGGAATGTCATAGATCCTCGTTCCGATCGCGTTGCTGATCGCGTTCCCGACGGCGGCTGCAGCTGGGCCTTGAGCGGCCTCGCCCGTTCCCAGATACGGCTCGCCCGGGCGGTCGATGATATGAACCTCCACCGTTTCGGGCACATCCCGGAATCGCATGATCGGGTAGGTGCTCCAGTCGATGCTGGTGATCCGGGTGTCATCGAAGGTCACCGCCTCATAGAGTGTCCAGCTTGACGATTGGATGATACCGCCTTCGGTCTGGTTGCGGATACCGTCGGGGTTCACGACCTCCCCGCTGTCGATCGCGCTGACGGCGCGAACGACGCGGCTTCTTCCGGTTTCCGGATTGACGTCCATCTCCATTGCAACAGCGCAATAGGCGGCAAGGGTCTTGTAACGGGCAAAGCCGAACCCGCGGCCCCGCCCTCTCGGCAGTTGTTCCGACGACCAGCCGAAACGTTCGGCCGCCAACTCAACCACATCCCGGGCTCGCGGGTCCTCCAGGTGCTGCAATCGGAACTCCACCGGATCGGTGCCGGCCGCCATTGCCAGTTCATCCATGAAGCTTTCGATGGAAAAGACATTCGCGTAGGCGCCCAGCGCTCGCAGGGCCGAGACACGCAGGGGCATATCAGGCAGGAAATGCCAGAACACCTGCTTGTTGGGGATGACATAGGGCGGGTTTGCGTTGCGGTCGCCGTTGCCTGCCTGACTGATGTTGAGCCGCGGTGGCGGCAGCGTGACAGAATCGGCGCGATGGCGCGCGGCGAGCAGGGAGGGAGCGCCACCCGGCCGCGTGGAATGCACGTTGCTCCACAGGTCATACGCCCAATTGCTGATCCTGCCATTCTCGTCCAGCGTGGCGCGCATCTTGGTCATCATGGCAGGCCCGTAGGGCTCCCACGCGTGCTCTTGCTCGCGCATCCACTGCACCCTTACGGGGCGGCCCGGAATAGCGGTCGCAATGAGAGCCGCGTCGGCAGCGGCATCATCAGCCCCATTATGGCCATAGCAGCCCGCACCTTCCATGTGGATCACGCGCACCTCTTCGAGCGGCATGCCAAGCATTTCGGCGATGGCCTCACGGTCCGGATAGCTGCCCTGGGTGTGGGACCAGACCGTCACGCCCTCGTCATTTGCCAGTGCAACCGCGCAGGATGGCCCCATCGAGGCGTGCATCTGGTAGGGCCGGGTAAAGGTGGCTTCATAAACATCGCCTGAGAATTCGGGCGAGCCTTCCTCCGCCACCGTGCCGACATCGCGTTCGAGCGATTCCAGAACCTCCGGCAGGCGCGTCTGGTCCGGCAGATTGGGCTCTTCACGCCACTGCGCCACTTCGGCGAGCCGGCGCATTGCAGCAATGGCCTGGAATTCACGCTCCGCGACCACGGCCAGATAATCCCCGTCGCGCAGCACGGAAACAACGCCCGGCATGGCTTCAACCGCAGCGGTGTCGACCTCGACCAGTTCCGCGCTCTGGCTCGGCGGCCGCACAACGCGGGCATGGACCATGCCATCAAGGCGCAGATCGTGGACATAGGCCACCTCTCCGGTAACCTTTGCCGGAATGTCCACTCGCTGGAAAGGTTGGCCGATGACCTGATATTCGGACGGTATAGTAAGCTGCGACTCCGGCCCCGCCCGCACGTGAAGAAGCTGATCGGTGACGATCTCGCCATAGGGAACCGGGTCGCGTCCCGGCATGACGATCTGGCCGGCCTCCGCCCTCAGTTCTCCAGGCTCCACGTCGAAGCGACGCGCTGCCTCCGCAATGAGGATTTCCCTCACCTGCGCAGAGGCATGACGGATGGCCGTGCCGCTGTTCTGCATGGTCTGGCTGCCGGCGGTAAAACCCTCGTCAGGCGTGCGCGCCGTATCGGCTGTTACGAGCTGGATCTCCTCTGGGCCGACCTTCAGTTCCTCTGCCGCCACCTGGCGCAGTGCGGTCTTGATCCCCTGCCCAAATTCAACCTTGCCGGTGAAGACGGTGATCCGGCTCTCGGCATCGATGCGAATCCAGGAATCCAGAAACGGCGCGTCCTCAAGGCTTCCGGGAGGCCCCGGCGGCTCGGCTCCATTGGGAGGCGGCGATACTGTGGGTTCCTGGGCGAAGAGCGGCCGAACGGAAAAAGCAAGCACGAGCGCCCCCGAGCCCGCAAGAACGGAGCGGCGCGTAACTCCCGATTTTGCATCATCCTGTCTCATCATAATCTCCCTAGCCCGCGCCCGCCTCGTTGGCCTGCATCGTCTCGCTCGCTCGCCGGACGGCTGCCAGAATCCGCATATGCGTTCCGCAGCGGCATAGGTTCGGCGACAGAGCAGTGCGGATTTCATCATCGCTCGGCGCGGAGTTTTTCTGTAAAAGAGCCTGCGCACGCATGATCATTCCCGGGATGCAATAGCCGCACTGCGCGGCCTGCTCCTCGATGAAGGCGGCCTGAACCGGCCCCGGATCGTCAATCGTGCCAAGCCCCTCAAGAGTCACGATTTCACTGTCCTCAAGAACGAGGATCGGCGTGACGCAGGAGAAGACGGCCTCCCCATCGACGAGCACCGTACATGAGCCGCACTGGCCCAGCCCACAGCCATATTTCGCGCCATTGAGTTGCAAATCATCGCGCAAAACGTAGAGCAGCGGAGTTTGCGGGTCCGCATCGACCTCGTGTGTCTGTCCGTTAATCCTAAGTGTCGCCATCGTCGTTACTCGCTCCGATGTTGGACGGGCCTCTTTCGATACCGTCCGATGGAAGGACCCGTACGTGATACTCGCCGCTGCGGGTGGCGCGAATGCGCTCGGCAAGGTCGTTCCACTCCGGCTGGTCCGAGAAGCGGTCTCTGATGTACGTGAAGAGGGCAAGCAATTCCTCTTCCGAAAGGACCGCCCCGAAACCTGGCATCATCGCGCTGCGCACGCCGTCTGCGGCGGGCAGGCCGTACAGGGTCAGGTTGATCAGGTTTTGCGGGTTGGGCGCATTCACCGCCGTGCTCATCGACAGATGAAGCCCGCCAAATGGCAGATCGCGCACGCCTTCATGACATACGGCGCAAGCGCTCTGATAGATGGCTGCACCGATTTCATCCGACGAACCCGCCTCTGTCTGCGATGCAGCGTTTACTGCCTGCATCTCGGGGCCGGACTCCACCTCTTGCAGAATTTGCTGTGCGCGGCTTTGCCGCTCGGCGTCCGGCTCCCCCATGACCGACGCGACGTAAGCTGCAATCGCGTCAATGTCCGCTTGGGGCAGCGTACCGAGGTTCTCCGTGACCTCCGCCATCGGGCCGCGGGAGACGCCATGGTGCGGATGCCAGCCATTGGCAAGATAGAACGAGAGGCTGTCCCCATCCCAAGGGATCGGGGCCGGCGAGGTCTCATCGATTGCAAAGGCGGCCCACCCTTCAGCCTCGCCACCGCTCCAATGGCCGCCGCTCTCCAAGGCCCCAAAGCGGTTGCGCGGCGTGTGGCACGAGCCGCAATGGCCAAGCCCCTCGGCCAGATAGGCACCGCGGTTCCATGCCTCGCTCTGATCGGGATCGGGTTCGAACTCACCCTCATCGAAGAACAGGAGCTTCCAGCCGGCAAGGATAGGCCGGTAATTGATCGGAAACGGCAGATCATTGTCAGGAACAGCCGCGTCAACGGGCTCGCGCGTCATCAGATAGGCATAAAGGGCGCGGTTGTCCTCTTCGGTCACGAGCGTGTAGTGATCGTAAGGGAACGCGGGATAGAGATGGTTTCCTTCCCGGTCCACGCCTTCGCGCATGGCGCGTTGAAAGGCTTCTTCGCTCCATTGCCCGATGCCCGTTTCGGGATGGGGTGTAATGTTGGTGGAATAGATCGTTCCGAAGGGCGTTGGCAGTGCAAGCCCCCCGGAAAATGCCTTGCTCCCGGGGACGGTATGGCAGGCGATGCAATTCCCGACCGCTGCCAGGGCCGCTCCACGAGCGACCAGTTCCGGGTCGAATTCAGCCGCTGTGCCCGCCGTCACCGGTTCGATTTCGGAACGCCATGCCAGTGCAAAAAAGCCAACGGCCGCAAGCACAAGCAGGACCACAATTCCCAGAAGAATCCGCCGCACTATCTCTGTCCTCCACTCTGCAAACGTTGCGCGTAGGTCATTGTTCCCCTGACGCTCAGCGAATGTGATCAGGTGCGTTCGGCCAAGATGCGGGTAGCAGGCCGAGAAACCCTGTGGCTAATCCCTTCTCACAAGGTTCAAGCTAGCGGCCTGCCGACTTGATTTGCGCCGGCGTCACGTTCCGGTATCGCTTCATGGTCGACGTGAGATGACTTTGGCTGGAAAAGCCGCATAGATAGGCGACCTCGGCAATCGTTATCTCAGGTTCGAGCAACAATTTTTCCGCAAAATCCAAGCGCAGATTGAGAAGATATCGATGCGGCGGCTCGCCGAATGTCTTGGTGAACGCCTGCAGGAAGTGGCCTGGGGAAAGATTGCATATGGACGCCAGATCGCCGACGGTGAGCTTACGTGTGAAATTCTCCTCCAGGTACTCCCGGATTCTTCGCGTGCTGAAATCCGACAGGCCGCCCCTTGCCCGCACGACGCGTCCGCGTGCCTTGTTGTAGCTCCGCAACAGGTGGAGACCGAAAAGGGTGATGAGCGAATCCACCATCAATTGGTTCGCCGCTTCGCCACGCTGCAATTCCAGCTTGAGCATTTCTGCCAGTCGAAGGGCAGACAGATCGACCGTTCCGAACGGCACCGGCTCCAGCTCGACCGCACCGATGTCGAATTCCTGTTCACCCAGGGCAGCCATCTGTTCCCGACTGATGGCCACCACCATGTTCTCCCTGGCCGCTTTCCACTCAAGGTGGCTTTCCAGATTGGGCGGATTGATGGCGATCATGCCCAAGGGAGCATCGTACGTGTTTGGCTTGTCATCGGCATAGGCCGCGCTGATTCCCGGCGAAGGCGCAAGCATGACCGCCGCGAAATAGTGCTCGGAAAAGAATGTCTGCGAGCCGGGCGGTCGAATCGAATGAATCGCTCCTCCGCGAAACGTTGTGACGCGCGGCCCCACCTCATCCGGAATCACGTCCAGAATATGTGGGTTCGTCGCCTGTTGGACATTCGTGAATCGACAATGCGGGCTTCCGCCCGTGATGTCATGCATCGGTAGCCGCCACCCCGAATTATTACTTACGTATAGCTTCTGTTATTTTCATCGCCGTCGCAAGCATGTTCGGGAAAGGAATTTCAGGCAGGTAACCCATTGGTTAATAATATGAATTCAGGAGATCTCACGTTTTGCGAGAGCGGCCTGGTGCATTTTCAATCAACGGCAGCCGCCGGCTTCTTCTTCAGCCTGCTGGAAATCACCCGGCTTCGCCGCCGCGAGCCCCTCGATGATGGGGCAATCGGGGCGGCTGTCGCCATGGCAGTTCTCGACCAGGTGTCGCAAGGTGTTGCGCAGGCTCGTCAATTCCGCGATCTTACGATCCATGTCATGAAGCCGGGCCTTGGCTATTGCCTTGACATCGGCGCTCTCACGCGCCTTGTCGCTGTAAAGGGACAGGAGCTGCCGGCACTCTTCCACCGTAAAGCCGAGGCTTCGGGCCCGTCGCAGAAAATGCAGCCGATGCATATCGGCGGTCGTATAATCCCGATATCCGTTTTCGGCGCGATCAGGTTTCAAAAGCCCGATATCCTCATAGTATCGGATCGTCTTGGCCGGAAGGCCGGATACACGCGAGACGGTGCCGATGTTCATGTCCTTCTCCGATGCAGCTCTTTCATAGGCGTATATATGGGTATTCGCGCACTCGGAATCTCTATGGGAATTGCCCAACCCCGCGACCCTGATCTTGCTTCACTGACAAGGGGCGCCGGGGTCTGGCTCTGGCCAAGAAACGCGGTCGCGAATTTACCGGAGAGGCAATAAAAAGGTGACCGAGGCATCGACGAGCCGACACGAAGAAGACGCGGCCAAGGGCTCTGCGGGTGAGGTCTTTGCGGCTTTTTTCAAACTTGGCCTGACATCGTTCGGCGGGCCTATTGCCCATCTGGGCTACTTTCGCGACGAGCTGGTGCTACGCCGCAAATGGATCGGCGATCAGGGCTATGCCGATCTCGTCGCCCTTTGCCAGTTCCTGCCGGGACCGGCATCGAGCCAGGTCGGCTTCGCGCTCGGGCTTTTGCGTGGCGGCCCGCTGGGCGCGGCCGCGGCGTGGGCCGCCTTCACCCTGCCTTCGGCGATCCTGCTTATGCTGTTCGCGTTGGGCGCTGCGGCACTCGACGGCCCGATCGGCTCCGGTATTGTCCACGGATTGAAGGTTGTTGCTGTCGCCATTGTAGCGCAAGCCGTCTGGGGGATGGCGAGAAATCTATGTCCCGACCGCGAGCGGGCAAGCATTGCGCTTGGCGCGGTGCTGATCGTCATTTTGATGGCGGGCTCGCTCGGACAGATTACCGCGATCGTTGTCGGGGCGATAGCGGGGCTTCTGCTTTGCCGCAACCAAGGGGCGGCGATCACTCATCACATCAGCTTTCCCGTCTCGCGGACATCCGGGGCGATCTTTCTTGTTCTGTTCTTCATCTTGCTGTTCGGACTGCCGATCCTCGCGATCAATTCACAGGGGCTTGCCGTCTTCGATTCGTTCTATCGCGCCGGTTCGCTGGTCTTCGGTGGCGGCCATGTCGTTCTGCCGCTTCTGGAGAGCGAGGTGGTCCGCAGCGGCTGGGTGTCTCGCGACCAGTTCCTTGCCGGTTACGGAGCGGCGCAGGCCGTACCGGGACCGCTCTTCACCTTCGCAGCCTATCTTGGCACCGTGTTGGGCACAGAACCCAACGGCCTCCTGGGGGCAGGCATTGCACTGGTCGCTATCTTCCTCCCCGGCTTCCTGTTGCTGCTCGGCGTCATTCCATTTTGGGACAGCTTCCGTCAGCACGACGGCGCGCAGGGGCTCATGCGCGGCACCAATGCGGCGGTCGTCGGTATCCTCGGTGCAGCGCTTTACGATCCAGTGTTTACCAGCGCTATCGTCGGACCATACGACTTTGCCCTGGCGCTCACCTGCTTCGTGCTGCTTATGGTCTGGAGGCTCCCGCCGTGGGTCGTGGTCGTCGTCGCGGCATTTGGCGGCGTGCTGATCGGGCTTGCCTCCTGACGCGAATGTGATGCTGGACGACCTTTCAACCGCGGAATGCGTGCCAGGCGGCCTTATCGAAGTGGCAGGGATCTCAGACGCAACGCATTGCCGATCACCGAGACCGAGGACAGGCTCATGGCGGCGGCGGCGATCATGGGTGAGAGCAGAACGCCCAGGAGCGGGTAGAGGATGCCGGCGGCAATCGGCACGCCGAGCGCGTTATAGACGAACGCCAGAAACAGGTTTTGCTTTATGTTGCGGATCGTCGCCCGTGCCAGCAGCCGCGCCCTCACAATGCCGTCGAGGTCACCCTTTACAAGGGTAATGCCGGCGCTCTCCACCGCGACATCGGCGCCAGTGCCCATTGCGATGCCGACATCGGCCGCCGCAAGCGCGGGCGCATCGTTCACGCCGTCGCCGGCCATTGCGACACGAGCCCCGCGCGCATGCAATTCATCGACCAGCGCCTTCTTGCTTTCCGGCAGCATATCGGCCCGCACCTCATCTATGCCAAGGGTGGAGGCGACCGCTTTTGCCGTGCGTTCATTGTCGCCCGTGGCCATGATGATCCTCAGTCCGCTTTCGTGAAGCGCTCGGATCGCACCGGCGGTCGTTGGCTTCACGAGATCGGCAACGGCGACAATTCCCGCCGCGTGCCCGTCAGCGGCCACGAACATTGCTGTCTTGCCTTCGGCTCTGTGTGCGTCGGCTTGGGCGGCAAGTGCGCTTACATCGATACCAAGGTCATCCATCATCGCCTGATTGCCAAGCGCGACCGTTCGACCCGACACGATGCCGGTGACGCCCTTGCCGGTCACTGCCTCGAAATCCACCACCTCGGAAAGCGGGATGCCCCGTTCGTCGGCACCTTCTACAATGGCGTCGGCGAGCGGATGCTCCGAGCCTTTTTCCAGGCTCGCGGCGAGGCGCAGCAATTCGTTCTCATCGAGATTCGCGGTAGCGACCAAATCCGTAAGCCGCGGCTTGCCTTCCGTCAGCGTGCCGGTTTTGTCGACGATAAGCGTGTCGACCCGGGCGAAGCGTTCCAGCGCCTCCGCATCCTTGATGAGCACGCCGGCCTGGGCGCCACGCCCCGTCGCCGTCATGATCGACATGGGTGTGGCCAATCCGAGCGCGCATGGACAGGCGATGATGAGCACCGAAACAGCGGAAACGATGGCGAATGCCATGCTGGGCGCAGGCCCGAACGCGGCCCACACGACGAAGGCGAGAACAGCGACCAGCACCACCGCCGGCACGAAATAGAAGGAGACCCGGTCCGCCAATCCCTGGATAGGCGCGCGTGAACGCTGCGCCTTGGCGACCATCTCGACGATCTGCGAGAGCATCGTCTCCCTGCCGACCCGTTCGGCACGCATGATGAGCGAACCGTTCCCGTTGAGCGTACCGCCGGTCAGCTTGTCTCCTTCGGTCTTCTCCACCGGGACAGGCTCGCCGGTGATCATGGATTCATCGACGGAAGAGCGCCCCTCCAGCACCACGCCATCCACGGGCACGCTGTCGCCCGGCCGCACGCGAAGCCGGTCGCCGGACTGGACTTCTTCCAACGGCACGTCGATCTCGGAACCGTCCTCGGCAAGCCGCCTCGCCGTCTTGGGGGCTAGGTCGAGCAGCGCACGGATGGCCGACCCCGTGCGCTCTCGTGCACGCAGTTCCAGAACCTGACCCACAAACACCAGCGCCACAATCACCGCGGCTGCTTCGAAATAGACCGGCACGACGCCTTCATGGTTGCGGAACTGCTGCGGAAAGATATCCGGAAACAGGGTTGCCACGACGCTGTAGCCATAGGCTGCGCCCACACCGATGGAGATTAGCGTCCACATGTTGGGGCTGCGGTTCACGACCGAGTCATAGCCGCGTCGGAAGAAAGGCGCGGCCGCCCACAGCACCACTGGCGTGGCCAGCGCGAATTCGATCCACACCGCGACGCGTTCGCCGATCCACTCACGCAAAGGAAGGCCGACCATCGGTCCCATGGCAAGCACGAGAAGCGGAATGGCAAGCACCGCACTCACCCACAGGCGACGGGTGAAGTCTATCAGTTCCGGATTGGGTCCCTCCTCGCCGGTGGGTACGCCCATCGGCTCCAGCGCCATGCCACAGATGGGGCAGGCGCCGGGCGCCTCGCGGATGATTTCAGGATGCATCGGGCAGGTGTATTGCGTGCCCTCCGCCACGTCCTCGACCGGAGGGCGAGGCCCGAGGAAACGCTCCGGATCGGCATCGAACTTGCGCTGGCATCCAGCCGAGCAGAAATAGAATGCCTGGCCTTCATGCCGGCTGAAATGCCGGGCGGTCGCGCGGTCGACCTTCATGCCGCACACCGGATCGGTCGCCTCCAGATAGTTCTCGGGGGCTTTCACGAAGCGGTCGTGGCAGGATTGGCTGCAGAAATGGAACGTCCGGCCGTCATGCTCTGCCGAGGGGTTGGCCGCCTGCGGATCGACGGTCATGCCGCAGACGGGATCGCGTGCGACATCGGCTTCTGAGCCGGCGACGGCGCAACTGTGCGGGTGTGCGGCGGTGCGATGGCCTGCGTGATCGTGCGTCAAGGGCAATGCTCCTGTTTTGCCCGTTTGTAAGCCTTCCAGTAACTGGAAGGTCAAGCACTCGTCATGTGAGATCGTACCGGCGCCGGCAGGATTTGGTTCCACGGTGCTGCCGTCATCGTGCTAATCGGTGCCATCGCGAATTGATTCGGAGACCGTGATGCTGCGGATGGCAATGATCGTGCTGACGGGTGTTCTGCTGGCCGGCTGTCAGGGGGGCGAGGACGGCACAATGGAGGACGAAGGGCAGGCGCAAGCGGCACCATCCCTAGATGCTGAAGGAAGCACTGCGGAGCCACCATTTTTCGTCGGCAAGTGGGCTGCCGAGGAAGAACTTTGCGAGAATGCGGCCTGGGAGTTTTCGTCAACCCGCATCGAGACGCCGGGCCATGTCGTCTGTACGTTTGAGGAAGAAGTAAAGCACGCCGCGGAGATCTACGAGGTGGATGCCACCTGCACGGCCGAAGGTCCCCCGAAAGAGCATCGGCTTAAAATCTCCTATGCTCAATCAGCGGGCACTCTTCTTGTGGAAGGCGCGCCCTTCCAGCCTGTTGGCCTTGTCGCCTGCAGATAGCGGATCGAACGCTCCCACCCCCTTCCTGCAACGTCCAAGGCCCTTGCCAACCCGAGAATGTGCTTTCCCGCGGTGCTCATCTGGACGCGCGCCGCCGCGCATCACCGCCTGCGCGCGCTCGGGCCGCCAGTGACGGCAGCCGCTCCGATTCATCATATGGCCGGCGCAGAGCACGTAAATTCTCTTTGACGCAGCGACCGGAGAACTTTCTTCCTCCTGCTTGCCACGCGAACGCTGGCGCATGCTCTGACTCGTGGTGCGCCGCGGCGTAAGATCCCGGCCACGTAAAAAGGAGCTCTTACCATGCGCAGTGCAATTCTGGCGCTTGCCGTCACGTTTGCTGCCCCGGCTTTCGCCGAAGAAGCCCGCCCGCTTGTCGAGGCCGAATGGCTGAAGGTGAATGCCGGCAACGATGATCTCGTCATCCTGGATATTCGCGACAATGTCGAGGATTACGATCTTGGCGATGAACCCTATATCGCCGGTGCTGTTGCCGCGCCTTACGGGAGTGCCGGCTGGCGCACGGAGGTTGACGGCGTGCCGGGAATGCTGCCGCCCATCGAGCAGGTCACGGATCTTATCCAGAGTCTCGGGATCGACAATGACGATCACGTGGTCATTGTGCCCTGGGGCACGGACTCCTCCGAATTCGGCGGCGCCACCCGTGTTTACTGGACCTTCAAATATCTCGGACACGACGCCGTCTCCATCCTGGATGGCGGCTGGCGCCAGTACGACGCGGCGGGCGGCGAGCGCGCGACGGAACCCCTGGAGCCGCAGCCGGCCGAATTCACCTATGAGCTTCAGGAAGATCTTCTGGCGACGACCGAAGAGGTAGCGGCCGCGCTCGAAAATGGCGTTGTGCTGGTCGACGGGCGCCCCGTCGAGCAGTATGAAGGCAAGTCCAAGAGCCCGGTCGTGCGCACCGAAGGCACTCTGCCGGGGGCCGTCAATCTCAAACACAGCGACTTTTACAGCGCCGAGCACGCTCTTTTCGCCGAGCCGGAGACCGTGCGTGCACTGGCGGAAGCTGTTGGTCTCGCCGAAGGGGAAGAGAACATCGCCTTCTGCAACACCGGACACTGGGCCTCGATTGCCTGGTTCGGACTGAGCGAAGTGCTCGGCAACAAGAAGACGAGCATGTATGATGGTTCGATGACCGAGTGGACGAGCGATCCTTCGCGGCCGGTGGAGAATCATTCGCGCAGCTAGCGTCGCGTTTCCTGGAAAACCGAACCAGGTTTTCGGAAAGGCGTTAAATCTGCCCGTCTGGGCAGCTCTGACCTGTTGCGAATGTCCGGCATCGTCCCCGGACATTCGTTGTTTTCGGCAGCCCGTCCGGCGGGCAATGGATATCTCATGACAGATCTTGCATTTGAACGCCCTGCGTACCTGCCCCCGGTAAACCCCGACCGCGCGCCCGTCCTTGTGGCCGGCGGTGTCCTGGCTATCGGTTTCCTGGCTCTTGCCGCGCTGATCGACCTGCGCCAGGCAGCGCTCTTTCTCATTGGCGGCCTCCTCGGCGCTACGCTCTACCATGCTTCCTTCGGATTTACCGGCGGCTGGCGGCGTATGGTCGTGGAGCGGCGGGGGCGGGCGATGCGGGCCCAGATGCTGATGATCGGCGTTGCCGCCGCTGCCATGATCCCGCTCCTTTCCGCAGGCAGCGTAGGCGGGCAGGCGCTTGTCGGCGCGACGGCGCCGGTTGGCATGTCCGTGCTGATTGGCGCCGCGATGTTCGGGCTTGGCATGCAGCTTGGCGGCGGGTGTGGCTCGGGCACCCTGTTTACGGTCGGCGGGGGCTCCTCGCGTATGCTCGTTACCCTCATCTTCTTTATTGTGGGTGCGGTGATCGGCACGGCTCATCTGCCATGGTGGCTGGCCCTGCCCTCCATGCCGGCTATCGGCCTTGGCGCCGAGTTGGGTGTCGGTACCGCGATCCTGATCACGCTTGCAGGGCTCGCGCTGGTGGCACTCGCAACGGTCGTCATCGAGCGGCGAACGCACGGAGGCCTGGAAGCCGAACCCGGCCCGTCGCGGCCGGGGTGGAGCTGGGTCCTTCGCGGTCCGTGGCCCCTTGTCGGTGCGGGGCTTCTTCTGGCGATCCTCAACATTGCCACACTGCTTCTGGCCGGCCATCCCTGGTCGGTCACATTCGGCTTCGGCCTCTGGGGCGCCAAGATCGCGCAGGCTGCTGGCGTCCCGGTTGAAAGCTGGGATTTCTGGAACTGGCCGGGTCCGCAGGCCGCGCTTGGCAGGAGTGTGCTGGCCGATACCACCTCGGTCATGAATTTCGGGATCATCCTCGGCGCCGGACTGGCGGCAAGCCTTGCCGGAAAATTCGCTCCGAGGGTGAAAGTGCCTTTTGCGTCCATGCTCGCTGCCGCCGTCGGAGGCATTCTTATGGGCTACGGCGCTCGGCTTTCATTCGGCTGCAACATCGGCGCTCTGTTCAGCGGCATCGCTTCGGGCAGCCTGCATGGCTGGCTCTGGTTCGCCGCCGCTTTTGCAGGCTCCATCGTCGGTATCCGGATGCGGCCCTTCTTCGGTTTAGATGGATTTGCCAGAAAATGACCGCACGCAACACGCTCCTTTTCGGCGCGGCGCTGGCCGCAGGCACGGCTGCCGTTGCCGTCGATCACTACAACCATCCGGCGCCGTCTGCCACAACACAGGCCGGTTCCATTTCAGGCGCAGCTCCCTGTGCCGCCGCTGCGCCTTGCGCAGCCGCTGCACCTTGCGCCCCGGCGCCTGCCTCGCCATGTGCCGCGGCCGCGCCAAAACTTGCACCACCGCCCGCACCTCTGGCGAGAGATGAGGAAAAGCCGAAGCTGCCCCCGCCTCCAGCGCCGTTGCCGCGGGATTCTGGCGGATGAGGCGGGAGGCCAAAAGCCTCGCCTTGCGCGAGATCGCCTTTTGCGAGCGCGTGCTCGCCAAAGCCGGACTCAACGTGCTTCTGGAGACGTTTCGAGACGCTGGCGAAATCAAGACGTGGGAGCACTATCCGCCGGGCGATGTATTCGATCCGGCGAGCGGCGCGCAATGGTACTATCATTCTCATTCGGCGGAAGAGGGTGCGGCCGAGCATGGCCACTTCCACTGCTTTCTGAGGCCAGACGGCCCGGACGGCGCCATTCACCACCTTGCGGCGGTGGGTGTCGACGCCTATGGCCGGGCGTTGCGCCTGTTCACCGTCAATCAATGGGTGGTGGCGGACGACTGGCTGGATGCGGCGCAAACTGCCGCTCTCCTGACGCGCTTCGATGTACAGATGCCGCGCCCCTCCTATCTGGTCAACCGTTGGCTCACCGCGATCTTCACGGCCTATGAGGAGGAGATCGCCGCACTCATTTACGAACGGGATCGCGTCATCGCCGCGCATCGCCCGGTTGACGGTGGTTCCGCGCGTGAGGACCGCGCCCTGGAGGTAACGTCGGAGTTCAGGCTGGACACGTAGAGCGTTGTGCGTCCGTTTTGGACGGAGAACACACGATCCTCAGGTTGTGCCGGCTTCCAGATAGACGTGCTTCGTCTCCAGAAAATCGTTGAGCCCTTCGATTCCGTGCAGCCGGCCCAGGCCGGATTGGCGATAGCCGCCCGTTTCACCTTCTGCGAACAGCCGGCTGTGACAGTTGAGCCAGACCGTGCCGGCGCGGATCGCGCGCGAAACGCGCATGACGCGGTTGACATCGCGGGAGAAAACGCTTGCTGCAAGGCCGTAGCTGGTGGCGTTTGCCTTTGCAACAGCTTCGGCCTCGTCCCCGAATGTCTCGATGGAAACGATGGGGCCAAACAGTTCTTCCTGCACCAGATCGGAGCGCAAATCATCCATGCGGAACAGAGTGGGCGTAACGAAGGCGCCGCGCGACAGCGGGCCGTCTGGAACCCCACCCTTCAGCACCAGTTCGCCCTCATCCCCCGCCTGCTCAATGAGGCGGCAGATCCGTGCCCGGTTGTCCATATCGATGAGCGCGCCCATGCCGCTTGCCGCGTCAGCGCCGGGCCCGACGCGCACCGCTTCGAAAGCTGCGCGGATGCGTTGTGTGAAGTCCTTTTCCACCGGCTTGTGCACAAGGAACCGCGCCGCGGCGATGCAGATCTGGCCTGCCATCATCAACGCGCCGGTGGTCAGTTCGCGGCAGGCTTGATCGAGATCGGCATCATCGAATATCACGGCCGGCGCCTTGCCGCCCAGTTCGAGCGACAACCGCTTCAGAGTGGGTGCGGCTCCCGCCATGATGCTCTTTCCGGTGCGGCTGGAACCGGTGAAGCTGATGACGTCAATGTCGCTGGATGCGACCAGCGCCTCGCCAACCTCGATGCCATTCTCGTTCACAGAGTTGACCACCCCCCGGGGCAGAGAAGGGCAATCATCGAGACATTGCATCACACGGAAATGGATAAGCGGCGTTTGCGGTGCAGGCTTGATGACGACGGTGCAGCCTGCCGCCAATGCCGGTCCCAATGAGCGGACGAGCAGCGTTACCGGCGCGTTCCACGGCACGATGACTGCCGCGACACCGGCAGCTTCGCGATTCATCATGGAGAAGTTGCCCGGCGCCGTCTCCAATGTGCGGCCGAGCACCGTGCGCGCAAGACCGGCATAGTAGCGCGTCTCTGAAATCGCGCCGATCATCTCGCCCAAGGCTTCACGCCGGAGTTTGCCGTTTTCGGCCACGATGAGCTCAGCGAGATCCTCCTTCGCTGCCTCCAGCCGATCGGCAAGCTCGTAAAGTACATCGGCACGCAGGCGCGGCGACGCGGCCCAGGCGGTATGGTCGAAGGTCTGGCGGGCAATGGCCGCGGCCTGATCGGCGAGGGCGCGCGAGCCGGGGCTGTAGCTGCCGAGAACGCCGCCATCGGCCGGGTTCAAGCTCTCGCTGGAGGAATCCGTGCCCATCCACTCGCCATTGAGATAGTTGAGCGCCGTACGCGTTGCGGCCGCCATCGCTTCCTCCTCAGATGCTCAGGCCGAGCAGCTTTACCGCATTGTCCTGATAGAGTTTCCGGCGCGTCGTATCGGACACGTCGAGCGTATCCAGAATACGAATGGTCTCGCGGATATACATGGGTCCGCGCTCCGGATCGAAAGGCGCATCGGAGGCAAAGAGCACGCGGTCCTCGCCGAAAAATTCGATGGCGTGTTCAATGGCTTTGCGCGAGCCGAAGGATGCCGTATCGGCGTAAAACTCCTTGAAATACTCCAGATGCGGCCGCTTCAGTCCCTCCCGGACGGCGGCTAGGTCGCGGTCGGTCGTCCGCTTGCCCATCTGATCCCAGCCGGGGCCGACACGACCTTCGAAAAAGGGGATCATGCCGCCGGCGTGATGGGTGATGATCTTCAGGCCCGGATATTTGTCGAAGAATCCGGAAAAGACGAGACGAGCCATCGCGGCCGAAGTCTCGTAGGGCCAGCCGAAGGTCCACCAGATTTCATATTCGGAGCGCTTCTCCGACAGGTAATCGGGAAAATTCTCGCCACGCGCGGGGTGCAGCCAGACGGGTTTTCCGGCAGAAGCCATGTATTCGAAGAACGGCTCGAACTCGGGCAGGTCGAGAGGTTTGCCCGACACATTGGTGAAAATCTGCATGCCGACGGCGCCAAGCTCTTCCACCGCGCGCTGGCTCTCGCGCACGAGCGCGTCGGGATTGTTCATCGGCGCGGTGCCGATGAAACCGGGGAAACGTTCGGGATATTTCCGGCAGAGCTCGGCCATGGAATCCGAGCCGATGCGCGAGAGCTCCAGCGCCTTTTCAGGTCCTGCAATGTTTTCCAGCGGCGGCGAGGCGAGCGAGAGGATCTGCTGGTAATCCTCGCCGAACATGTCCATCACCTCAAAACGACGGTCAAGCTCCGTCATCATCGGCACAGCACCGGAGCGCATGGTGATGTCCGTCATTTCGCCAACATGGTCGATCAGCGCATCGTAGAACGGCTTCGGCCAGATATGGTTGAAAATGTCGATCTTCTTCATGGAGCCCTCGCACGGAAACGGAATGCGAGAAGGATGCGCAGCCCGCTTCTGGAAGTCAACATT
This sequence comes from Phyllobacteriaceae bacterium, assembly GCA_029279965.1. Classification (GTDB taxonomy): domain Bacteria; phylum Pseudomonadota; class Alphaproteobacteria; order Rhizobiales; family Rhizobiaceae; genus Chelativorans. Next base: position 2,489 of record JAJUHJ010000011.1, on the reverse strand, counting down.
TATCTCAAGGGACGAGATTATTGCGCGGCGATGGCTTGGCGTTCCGCCGACAGGCTCTGGGTGAGCTCAGCCGCGGCCTGCCGCACATGGCCGCTGATCTCATCAATCATATTGCCGTCGACGAGTTGTCCGGCGATCGTCACGCACATGGCGGCAATGGGGCTTCGGCCTGCGTCGAAGACAGGCGCGGCAATGCCGACAACACCGGGCGTTACCTCGCCGAAGGCCACGGCATATCCCGCTTTCCTCACCCGCTTGAGGCTTTCATGGACCTCTTCCACCGTGCTCCCGAGACCGATGTCACGCAAATCGTCAATGGTGCTTTCGATAAGCGGGAGGAGATGGCGGCGCGGCAGAAAAGCCATCAGAGAGCGGGCAATCGCGCCGCGGGCAAGCGGCATTGGCCGGCCGCGAGGATAGCTGCTGCGCGGCCTGACCGCCGATTGTTCCGAAGCGACGCAAAGGATCCGGTTGCCATAGCGACGCACCAGCAGAGCGGTGCAACTGTATCGCTCGGTGAGATTGTTCAGATGCTCCTGACCATTGAGGATCAGCGCATCGGATTTGCGCAGAAGAAAGTCCATCTCGACCACCTTGGGGCCGAGCGTGAAGCCCGCGCTGGGCGTGGAGCTGAGAAGACCGGCTTCCCTTAAGGCCTTGAGATATCGGTAGAGCGTGGGGCGGCTGTAGCCCAGCCTGTCCATCAACTCTTCGGGGGTCCATTCAAGCCGGTCCTCGGAGAAGACCTCCAGAATGGCAAGACCCCGCTTGAGACTGTTTACCGCCTGTTCCTCGCTCAACTTAGCGCCTTCTTCTGCTGCTCGCGCTTCCGGTATGCCTCGATGGCCAGCAACGCCGCTCCACCTGCGACGCCGACCATGTCGGTGTAGGTCGCTCCCGGGAACATGCCTGCCGGGATAAGCGCCATGAGGCCGAAGAAGCCGAAAAGAACACGCATGGCAAGTGAAAGCCTGCCTACAGCATAGCCAGCGAGGGCCGCCGAGACGAGCCATACCCCGACAACCGCCGTGATGACCGCCAGCACGACGTCCGACATGTCGCCCAGAAGAAGCATCGAAGGCGAATAGACGAAGAGGAACGGCACAATGAAGGCCACCCAGCCGAATTTCACGGAAGCAAGGCCGGTCTGCATGGCCGGCGCTTTGGCGATGCTGGCGGCAGCAAATGCGGCAATGGCTATGGGCGGCGTGATCATCGACATCATGCCGAAATAGAGGACAAAGAGATGCGCGGCAATCGGCTCGATCCCGACCTGCACCATCGCGGGCGCCACCAGCGCGGCAAGCAGCACGTAAACGCCGAGCGTGGGCAGCCCCATGCCCAGCACGATGCAAATGATCGCCGAAAGCGTGAGCAGAACGATGGTGTTGCCACCGCCGATCTGGACGAGCAGGTAAGTGAGATTGAAGCTCAGGCCAGTAACGTTGAGGACGCCGATCACCAGGCCGGCAGCAGCCGAAATGATGATGATCTCAACCACCGACCGCCCCGTCTCCACGATGGCGCTGAACAGCGTTCCGATTTTGGGTCGTGCCGACTGATAGCCGAAGACGAGCGAGGTGATGACGACGGAGAGCGCGGCGGCGAGCGCCGCCCGCTCCGGCTGCCACCGTAGCCCGAAGAGGGCGCCGATCAGAACAACGAAAGCAAGCAGGAAATGCACGCCGGTCAGGACTGTCCTACCTTCCGGCACGTCGCTCTCGGCAAGACGGGAAATGCCAAGGCGAGCTGCCTCCAGATCGGCCTGGATAAACAGTGCCACGTAATACAGCAGTGAAGGCACCAGCGCGGCAAGCGCAATCTCTGCGTAGGAAACCTGGAGAAATTCGGCCATCAGAAAGGCGGCCGCTCCCATGACGGGCGGCATGAGCTGACCACCGGTCGAGGCTACGGCCTCGATGGCGCCAGCCTTGTGCCCGGGATAGCCGTCACGCTTGATCATCGGAATTGTGACAATGCCCGTCGCCGTGACATTGGCCACGGCCGAGCCCGATACGGAGCCGAAAAGAGCTGAGGCCAGAACGGCGATCTTCATGGAGCCGCCGCGAAACCGCCCCATGACAAGCAGCGACGCATCGGTGAAGAAGCGTGAACCGCCACTCACCCCGAGTACGCTGCCGAACAGGATGAAGGTGACGACAACCGTCGCCGCCACGGCCATGGGGATGCCGAATATGCCGTTGACGTCGAATGCCATGTAGCCCGACAGCATCTGCCAGTCCTGTGGCCGCCCTGCGAGTCGTCCGGGAACGAGATCACCGAAAAGCGCATAAAGCAGAAAGACACCGATGATGATGACAAGCGACAGGCCGGTCGTGCGGCGCAGCGCCTCGAGCAGAAGCGGAATGGCGATCAGGCCCGGCACATAGGCGCTTGGCGGCTTCGAAAAGATGAAGTTGACGATCTGCGGGTAACCCACGGCCACGTATCCCACCGCCAGGAGGGAAAGGAGCGCGAAAAGGCAGTCG
>JAJUHJ010000010.1 GCA_029279965.1 Phyllobacteriaceae bacterium | reverse complement strand
CGCATCGATTTCGCGCACCAGTTCACCGGCCCGCCGAAAGTAGGTCAAACCCGCCTCGGTGAGGGAGAATTGCCGTGTGGTCCGATTGAGGAGCAGCGCGCCCAGTTCATCCTCCAGCTCGCGCACATACTTCGACAGCAGCGCCTTCGACCGCCCGGTTTTCCGCGCCGCGGCCGAAAATCCCTCAGCCTCGACCACGTGAAGAAACGCGCGCATGCGGGTGAGCGTGTCCATGGCAACTACACCTTGCCCCAGAGGGTCAGGACGGCCGCCATACGAGCGCCCACAATGCATTCCCGCGGCGGCGCATCGCTCGATGGTGCTGGCAAGGGCAAACTGTTGAGCGGGTCGAAATTGGCCGTCATGTCTCACCCCATGCGATATCGAAAGCCGACATTCGGCGCTTGCCGGAATTTTTTCAAGCGCCGGCAAATTTCCGATTGATTACGAAGGCGGGTACCACTATATCGCGGCTGCCCAAAGTCGCACGTGCCTGTGGGTGTCCGCCGGACCTCGGATATGGCGAGAAAGCCGGTATGGTACCTGGACCTAACCGCTCCAGTCGATTCAACGGCCACCCGATGGATCGAGGACATCTTGAAGCAACGACGGTGCGGGCCTTTCTGGTGTCTGCCGGTTGTCCAAAAACCGGGGTTACTGAAGAGGCACACCTTCATTGCCGGCAGTGCGGAGCGGGTCTTCCCATCCAAAGCTGAGGCAGACAAAGCGAGCTTTCGCCTTCGGCGGATGCTCATCGCGATGCGTCTGACATGCCGTGGTCTCCGGTGCTCTCCACCCGCCGGCCATTGCACGACGAGCCGCATCCTTTGTCCACCGCGGGCGATCTCGTCCGCACAGGCTTGAGCTTTAAGAACGGTCGTTCGACCGTGCGATGGAGAAACCGATGGCGACACAGCGCATCCTTGATTTTCTCGCCACCCGACGTCCCGACGGCCCCTGCATGGTGCTGGATCTCGATGTCGTGCGAGAGAACTATCGTACTTTTGAGAAGGCGTTGCCGGATTCACGAATTTTCTATGCGGTGAAGGCCAATCCAGCCCCGGAGATTTTGCGGCTCCTCACCGCGCTCGGCTCCTCTTTCGACACGGCATCGGTGGCCGAAATCGAGATGGTGCTCGATGCGGGCGCTTCGCCCGAGCGCATCTCCTACGGCAACACGATCAAGAAGGAGCGCGATATCGCGCGCGCCTATGCGCTGGGTGTGCAACTCTACGCCGTAGACTGCGTCGAAGAAGTGGAAAAGGTTGCGCGCGCCGCGCCAGGCTCTCGCGTTTTCTGCCGCGTTCTCACGGATGGAGCAGGCGCCGAATGGCCCCTGTCGCGGAAGTTTGGCTGTGCACCGGCGATGGCCGTGGACGTGCTGCGCCGCGCCAAGGCTCTTGGTCTTGACCCCTATGGCGTGTCGTTCCATGTCGGCTCACAGCAAACGGACCTTTCGGCGTGGGACCGCGCGCTGGAAGACGCCCGCGTTGTCTTCAAGGTACTGGCCGAAGAAGGCATTACGCTGAAAATGGTCAATTTGGGCGGCGGTTTTCCCACCCGGTACCTGCGTGACGTGCCCGCGGCCGAGGCCTACGGCCAGGCGATCTTTACCGCGCTCAGAAAGCATTTCGGCAATCGCCTTCCCGAGACCATCATAGAGCCGGGGCGTGGCATGGTTGGCAATGCCGGCGTCATCAAGTCGGAAGTCGTGCTGGTCTCGAGGAAAGCCGACGATGACGATGTGCGCTGGGTTTATCTGGACATCGGCAAATTCGGCGGGTTGGCCGAGACGATGGACGAGGCGATCCGCTATCCGCTGACAACCCCGCACGATGGCGAGGAAACCGCGCCATGCGTTGTCGCCGGGCCAACCTGCGATTCTGCTGACGTGCTCTACGAGAAGACGCCGTATCCGCTGCCGATCTCGCTCACCGTTGGCGACGAGGTCCTCATCGAGGGCACCGGTGCCTATACGACGACCTACGCTTCGGTGGCCTTCAACGGTTTCGAGCCGCTGCGCGCCTATGTGATCTGAGACAGGCGCGGCATCGCGCTTGTCTACTTATCTTTGGACCTCTGCCAGAGCGCGCGCAGCCAGAAAATGGCGAAGAAGGCGGCGACGAAGAGCGCCGCCACTGCAGCAGCCGTCCAGGTTGAAAACTCTCCGACCGCCAGAACGACGCGTGGCAGGAGAAATGCTGCAATTCCGAAGCTGATCAGGACAAGTGCTGCGCCCACGATCGCGTCGCGGTTCTCCTTCATGGTGCAGTCCCGCCGTGTGTGCCTGCCTCGTCAAGCTGTTCCGCCACGCACTCTCTCCATGAACATTCCGAGATTTTCCTTCTGCCGCTCCTCGGTATCGAAGTTTTCGGGCGCAAGCCAGAGCTCAATCGCCTGACGAACGAGTGGCCACTCATGATCGAGAAGCGAGAACCAGGCCGTGTCGCGGTTTTCGCCCTTGACCACCATGTGCTGCCGGAACACGCCTTCGAAGGAAAAACCGAAGCGCAACGCCGCGCGCTTTGACGATGCATTGCGGTCGTTGCATTTCCATTCGACGCGGCGGTACCCAAGGTCATCAAAGATGTAACGGGCAAAGAGATAGAACGCTTCACTCGCAAGACGCGTCTTGGCGATGCGCGGTCCCCAGTAGATACTGCCGATCTCTGCCACGCCATTGGCCGCATCTATACGCATGATTGCCTGCCGGCCGCAAACGATGCCGGTTGCGGTTTCGATAACGGCAAAGAACAGTGGATCATGGCTGGCAGCGGCCTTCTCCAGCCAAGGCTGGAAATCGTCTCGGGTTTGTGGCGGCGCATCGCCCAGCCAGCGGAAACGCTCCTCCGCGTCAGCAACGCTGGATGCGGCAAAGAGGCCGTCTCCATGGGTATCCGGGTCCAGCGGCTCCAGCCGCACATAGCGCCCCTCCAGAACTTCGCGGACGGGTCTTGGCCGCGCTGCCCAATGCTTAACGTCTCTCACAGACGGGTCCTTCAATTGACGTCTTCGATCCAAAGTCTCACAAAAGCACCTGCAACGAGACAAAACCAGACGGGATTTCCGAAATGCTCCAGACCGTGCCCGCTTTCGACCGTATAGGTGAGGAAAACGCTTTTGCCGTTCTGGCGCGAGCGACGGAGCTGGCTCATCAGGGGCGCGACATCATCAACCTTGGGATCGGACAGCCGGATTTCCAAACACCGGATCATATCGTGGAAGCGGCCGTGAAAGCACTGCGCGACGGGCATCATGGCTATACGCCGGCAGTCGGCATTCTCCCCGCCCGAGAGGCAGTGGCACGCCGCACCCTTGCCACCACGGGGGTGGAGGTTTCGCCTGACAGCATTATGATCCTGCCCGGCGGCAAGCCGACCATGTATGCCGCTATTGTCATGTTCGGCGAACCGGGAACGGAAATTCTCTACCCTGATCCGGGCTTTCCCATTTACCGCTCCATGATCGAATTTACCGGCGCAACGCCGGTGCCTGTGCCCATCCGGGAGGAAAACGGCTTCGCGTTCTCCGCGGAGGAGACCCTCGCCCTCATCACTCCGCAGACACGTCTGCTCATTCTCAACTCGCCCGCCAATCCAACCGGTGGCGTCACCTCGCGCGCAGAGATCGAGAAGCTCGTCAGGGGCCTGGAAGCCCACCCGCAGGTAGCGATCCTGTCAGACGAGATTTACGACGTCATGACCTATGATGGCGAGAAAGCCACATCGCTTCTCGCCTTTCCAGACATCCGCGACCGGCTGATCGTGCTCAATGGCTGGTCGAAAACATGGGCGATGACAGGGTGGCGGCTTGGCTGGTCCATCTGGCCCGACGCGCTCTACGACAAGGTGCGCAAGCTCGCCGTCAATTGCTGGTCCTGCGTCAACGCGCCAGCGCAGTATGCGGGCATTGCCGCCATCGATGGCCCGCAGGACCAGGTGGAAAACATGATGCATGCGTTCGACACGCGTCGGCAAATTGTCGTCGAAGGGCTGAATGGCCTTGAAGGGGTGTCCTGCCTGACACCGAAGGGCGCCTTCTATGCCTTCGCCAATATCCTTGAAACAGGTTGGAAGGCAAAACCGCTGGCCTCCGCCCTATTGGAAGAGGCCGGCGTGGCGCTCATCGGCGGCCCGGATTTTGGTGTGCTCGGCGAGGGATACATTCGGATTTCCTACGCGAATTCGGAGGAAAACATCCTGCGTGCTGTCGAAAGGATCGGCGAATTTCTGGCGCACAGCTCGTCCTTCCGAAAGCACGTGGAGGTGCAGTCTGGTTAATCCGCGCATCGTTCTTCCAGAAATGAATCACTGTTCCATCGGAAAAAAGAAGTGAATCGCCAGAACGCTCGCCAAGCCCACGATGATGTTCATCGGGAGGCCGATCTTCAAGAAGTCTGAAAAGCGATAGTCACCTGCGCCATAAACCAGCGTATTTGTCTGGTAGCCGATGGGCGTGGCGAAGCTGGCGCTGGCACCGAACATCACCGCAACGACGAACGGGCGGGGGTCCACACCGAGTTGCTCCGCAAGCGCAATGACAACAGGCGTGAGCAGCACCGCGACCGCGTTATTGGTCACAAACTCAGTGAGCACTGAGGTCAGCAGATAAACAGCCAACAATGTCAGAAACGGCGGCAGGGTGGTGAGCAGGGGCGCGATGGTCCCCACGATAAGTTCGACACTGCCTGCCTCCTGAAGCCCCTCACCCACCACCAGCATGGCAAAGATGAGGATGAGAATAGAGGCGTCGATGGCGCCCCACGCCTCGTCAGCATCGATACAGCGTAACAGCAGGATGCCCGCCACCGCCAACAGCGCAAGCGCCCCGATATCGGCGACACCGTAGGCAGAAAGAAGAACCACCGCTGCCAGAGCCAACACGGCGACGGGCGCCATCTTCCGGCGGAAGGCCCGGCCGCTGGGACGGGAGACGGCTACCAGGTCTGCCTCTTCGGCCAGCGCATCGAAGCTGGCGGCAGGCCCTTCAAGCAGAAGCTTGTCGGCCGGCTTCAAACGCACATTGTCGAGATCGGGTCCGGGGATATGGCGGTGGCGATGGGCGCCGAGCACGCGCACGCCGAACCGTCGGCCAAGGGTGAGATCTGCGATGCGCTGACCAGCGCTTGCCCGGCGCGGTGCTACGACCGCTTCAACGACGACGCGCTCCGCCTGGCGTACAGGACCGCGTCTTAAACCGACGCGCAAATCCTCACGCTCGTTCAACGTGAGCAATTCAGAGGTCGTCGCCCGTATGATCAGCGCATCGCCCTTCTTCATCGTGTGCTCGTCGATACGCGAGCGTATAACGTCATTGCCGCTTCTGAGCCCGACAATCCGCAGTCCCGGACGCTGAAAATCGGCGATCTCGCCAATCGGATGACCGGTGTAGCGGCCCTCGGCGCGCACAGTGATCTCCGAGAAGAATTCCGTTTCGGCCCTGGTCGCGTCATCGTCTGTCACCCCTCGATCGGGCAGCGTGAACCGGCCCAGGATCAGCAGGATGACGACACCTGCAATAACCGCCACAATACCCACGGGCGTGATCTCGAAAATGGAAAACGGCTCCAACCCGCTCTCGGTAGCAACGCCGTCCACCAGAAGGTTGGTCGAGGTGCCAATCAGCGTGCAGGTACCGCCCAGGATCGAGACATACGACAGGGGTATGAGCAGTCGGGTGGGCGCGACCGCCAGTGCATCGGCAAGACGGATGACGATTGGGATCAGGATCAGAACGACGGGCGTGTTGTTCATGAAGGCGGAGGCGCCGATGGCCGCCAGGACAAATACCAGAAGCGCCGTTGCGGGGCGATCCTTGGCACGCGAGACGATCATCTCCGACACGGCCTCGAGGACGCCGGTGCGCACCAGCGCGCCGGAAAGGACGAACATGGCGGCAATGGTAATCGGAGCCGGATTGGCGAAGACCGACATCACATCCCCAATCGGCACAAAACCTGCGAGCATGAATGCAGCCGCCCCGCCGATGGCAGTCACCTCAGGCGGATACAGCTCCAGGATGAAAGCAGCAAAAAGCGCTACGAGCAGCGCAAGGGCGATATAGGCTTCATAGCCAGAGAAGATTGCTTCCATGCAAACGTCCGCCCTGCGGTTTGGCGCCCAGCGGAACGGCTACCGCCTGGCCGAAACCGTACTTCCTAAAAACGCACACGGCGCGAAAGACCCGCAAAGCGCCCTGCCCGATCAGCCTCGTGAACGCAAGGGAGGAGGAATCGTTCCTGTGAGTGCCGACGGGCAGGGCCAGGGCAGGCGGGGCGGCAACCGGCCACCCGGTGCGAATCTGCTCGGGAGGAAGAAGCCGATCCACGCGACAACCATCGCAACCGGAAATTAACAAATGGTTAATTTATGCAACTTATGAGAGAAAATAAAACCGACGTCGCTTCGGATCACCCATCCGGACGGAGCAATCGGCTCCGCTCCACCGAAACAGCCTTGATGAGGGCAATGACCGGCTTGCCAGCCGATAACCCCAAAATGTCGGCCGACTTGCCTGTGATGCGCGCGACAAGTCTTGCTTCTCCCACCGCCAGGGTGACATGACTGAAAGCACCGCGACGCTCCACCCCTGTGACGACGCAGGCAAGCTGATTGCGGATGGACAAGCCATCCAGCGGCGCCATGGCAATAGCAATCTCCGATGCGCGTATCCTCAGGCGGACGCGGCTGCCGACGGGCAAATCCTGGCTTGAGAGTTCCACGGGGCCGCCGGCAGTCTGGACGAATGCCGTTCCGTAGTGCTCGTCCAATCCAGTCACCAACCCATCGAGAAGCGAAACCGGCCCACCCGCTTCATCGAGGCTGCGCCCCAAAATTTCCGCCGCGGAGCCAACGGCACGAACCCGTCCCTGCTCCACCGCGACGACGCGATCGGCAAGACGCGCCACCTCATCCGTATCATGACTGACGTAGAGAACAGGAATGCGCGTCTGGTTCGCGATCCTCTCCAGATAGGGAAGAATTTCCCGCCGTCGCTCCTCATCCAGCGAGGAAAGCGGTTCGTCCATCAGCAGGATGTCGGGAGCGGCCAGCAGCGCACGCCCGATGGCGACCCTCTGCCGTTCTCCTCCCGAGAGCGTTTCCGGATAACGGTCGAGATGTGTTTCAAGTCCCAAAAGCGCTACCGTCTCGTCAAACGTGCGCGAACCGCTGCGCCGGCCCGCCCAGCGTGCATAGGTCAGATTGCTCCGCACCGACAGATGTGGGAAAAGGCGGCCGTCCTGAAACACGAAGCCGATGCCGCGCGCCCTCGGCGGCAGGTTTATCCCGGCCCGTGCGTCGAAGAAGACCCGTTCACCTGCCGCGATACGTCCTTTCTCGGGCCGGACCGCGCCGGCGATCATTTTCAAGATGGTGCTTTTGCCCGCGCCGGAGCGACCGAAAAGACCCGTGACGCCCGGCTCGGCCCGAAACTGGGCGATAATGGCAAAATTGCCGGCGCTGCCGGAAATATCCACCTCAAGCGCGTCCATGGTTTTCCTTGCGTTGCAGCCGCCGCGCCACCCACTCCGATAGCAGTACCGCCGCCAAGGCGAGAAGCACCGAGGACGTAATGAGCTTCAATGCGGCCGCGTCCCCTTCGGGACTTTGTAAGAGCGCATAAATGGCCAGCGACAGCGTCTGCGTCTCACCCGGGATGTTGGAGACGAAGGTAATGGTGGCACCGAATTCGCCCAGCGCCTTGGCAAAACCGAGAACCACCCCGGCGATCAGGCCCGGCAGGGCGAGCGGCAGCGTCACCGTTACAAAGGCCACCAGACGTGAGGCTCCGAGCGTCCCCGCTGCTTCCTCCAGGCCATGATCGACCGCCTCCAGCGACAGGCGAATGGGGCGGACGAGAAGCGGGAACGCCATTACCCCGGCGGCCAGCGCAGCGCCGCTCCAGCGAAAAGCAAAAGACAGGCCAAGCAGGTTTTCCAGGAGGCGCCCGAGCGGCCCCTGCGATCCAAAAAGAAGGAGCAGCCCATAGCCGGTCACCACAGGCGGAAGCACAAGCGGCAGGGTCACCAGCGCCTGCAACAGCGCCTTGCCTCGAAAATCCTTCCGCGCCAAAAGCAACGCTACCGCAAAAGCCGGCACAAGCGAGAACCCCATCGCGGCAAACGCCACCTTGGCCGACAGCAGGAGAATGTCCAGTTCGGCGCTCATGCGTCGTTGTTGCCGAAATTATTCTGGTGGCGGGGCAAAGCCAAACTCCTCGAATATGACCTGTCCTGCGGGGCCCGCGAGGAACCCCAGAAAGGCATCGGCACCGGATCCTGCATTGGCCGTTGCCGCGGCGAGATAGACGATGGGCGGGTGACTTTCGGGGGGAAAGGTATAAACGAGAGACAGGCCAGGCACCGCCTTCTGATCCGAGCCATAGACAATGGCGGCCGCCACCTCGCCGCGCCGTGCCAACTCCAGCGCCACACGCACATTTTCGCCGAAGACCGCATGATCCTTGACGCGGTCCCACAGGCCCAGGCTGGAAAGCGCCGCCTCCGCATAGCGTCCTGCCGGCACATGGCGGGGATCGCCCATCGCAAACCGCCCATCGGTCAGGATCGTGCCCGGTTTGGACCTGTCGGCCGGCGCTTTAGCCGCGACGATCACCAGGCTGTTGCCGGCCACCACGCGCGGGCTTTCACCCCGGATCAGGGAACGCTCACCAAGCCAGTTCATCCATTCCCGATTGGCCGATATGTAAATGTCGGCCGGTGCCCCCGCCGCGATCTGCCGCGCCAATATCGAACTTGCCGCGAGCGACACGACCGCTTCGTGGCCGGTCTGCGCAGAAAAGCCCGCGGTCGCCTCATCCATCACATCCTTGAGGCTGGCGGCGGCGAAGACCGTAATGCGGTCACTGGCCATCGCCGGGAGCGCTGCGACGACCGCAGCCGCAAGAAAAAGGGTCAGCAAAAATCTGTTCAACACATCCTCCGCAAAGACGCGCAGTGCATGCGTCCGAAAAGCAGGACGTGATGGTGGACAGGTGCGGCACACGCGCCCCGAATGCCGCCGGCCCTTGACGCAGAGGCGGCCGATCACTGCCGCCCACGCCACCTCAGAGGGGGGGCGTGGATGCAATTTATGCCGGCGGGAGAGCCGTTGGCAAGGCTTGGAAATCAAGACGTGGTCTCGACCACCGTCGCCTCGATGTGATCAACGAGCGCGTCCGGCAGATCAAGACGGCCAGCGAGCAGATCGAGATAGCCGCGTTCGGCGCGTGTGTTCGGTTCGATGGCGAGGCGAGAGGCGGTGTAGAGTTCAACCTTCTGGCCTTCTGTCCGAGCTGCCTCCACCAGCCCATCAATGTCGATCGGACGCTCAAGTTCGTTGACAAGAAAGGCTTCTGCCTCCGTGCCGATACTGGTCTCCTTCAGCCGTTCAGCGATCCTGCCCCGTTCTGCCGCATCGATATGCCCATCCGCGCGGGCCGCCGCAATCATGGCGCGCACCAGGGCCAGGGCAAATTCATCCTCGCCTTGCGGTGCGCGGGCCGGATTGAAGCTGGTGTCCTCCGGTGGCTGGAGAAGCTCCTGGTCTGCCTTAGCCGCGCGTCCAGGTTTGTTGCCGCTTTGGTAATCTTGGTAAGCCTTGTAGGCGAGACCGGCAATGGCTGCCATTCCGCCCATTTTGAGCGACTTCCTGGTGAGCTTGCGTCCTGTCTTGCTGCCAAGCAGAAGCGCCACGATCGCACCTGTGGCCATGGGGTTGTCTTTGGCAAGCTGCACGACGCCGCCAGCACGGTTTTCCCCCTTCGATGATGTGTCGGGCGTCCGCGAGCCCAGAAAATCATCGAGCAGCTTTTTCGGATCGATCATGGCGTTCTCCCTGTAGGAACGGAAAGATCATCAACAAGTAGGCAGGACATTTGTTGAAATCAAATCGACGCGCCATCCCGTCCGGCACGAATGGCTGCTGGTTATCCCCGCCCGGAAAATCCGATGAACAATAGCGGAAAACGCTGGAGGGTCCGCCCATGCTGTCTGCCGAAACCATCAACACCATTGCTGTTGCGGCACGCAACGCCGGTCTTAATCCTGCCGCGCTGTTGGCGGTCGTCGATGTTGAATCGGGAGGCAGAACGCACGCAATGGTGCACGGGCGGAAGGAGCCGCTCATTCGCTTCGAAGGCCACTACTTCGATCGCCGGCTTTCTCCGGCCAATCGGGAGATCGCACGGCGCGCCGGTCTTGCTGCCGCATCGCCCGGGGCGGTTCCCAACCCGCCCGGGCAGGCGGCACGCTGGCGCCTGTTGGCGCAAGCGGCGCAGATCGATCGGCGGGCCGCTTATGAATCAACGTCATGGGGCGTAGGACAGGTGATGGGTGCACACTGGGAATGGCTGGGTTACGACAGCGTTGATGCGCTGGTGGACGAGGCACGCGCCGGTCTGGAAGGCCAGCTTCGCCTTATGATGCGTTACATGGAGCGGGCCGGCCTCGTGGAGGCGCTGCGAAATCGCGATTGGGCTGCCTTCGCGCGCGGTTATAATGGCCCAGCCTATGCCCGCAACAGCTACCACATCAAGCTGGCGCTCGCCTTTCGCCGCTACAATCGGAAGATTCAACCGGAAAAAGACGCTACAACGGCCTCCTTGCGCAAAGGCGACCGGGGCGGGGCGGTACGCACGTTGCAAACATGGCTTTGCGCACTAGGGCATCCCGTTTCGGTGGATGGTGCTTTCGGCCCGGAAACACATGCCGCGGTGATTGCCTTTCAGCGCCGCATGAACCTTACGGCGGACGGAATCGTCGGACCGCTCACGCGGCGGGCTATGGAAACCGCCCTGCCCCTGCCCGGCTTCATGCGGACGTTCCGAAACACCCTCGCCGCGCTGTGGCGGCGTGTTCGACACTATTGGCACCTGCGGCGCATTTGAAACCGCCGCAAAATCGGCTTAAGAGGGCGCGTCACCAAAGGGAGCCGGCGATGAAGAAGAAGACCGAACGTCTGATGGAAGTGCTGTCGGGCCAACCTGTGATTCCGGTGCTTAAAATCGACCGGATCGCGGATGCTGTGCCGCTGGTCCGCGCTCTGGCGAAAGGGGGCCTGCCGGCTGTGGAAATCACCCTTCGCACACCGGATGCAATCGACGCGATCCGGCTTGTGGCCAGCGACGTGCCGGAAGCCATTGTCGGTGCCGGCACGATCCTGTCCGGCAAGGACTATTCAGCAGCCGAAGCGGCAGGCGCGCAATTCATCGTCTCCCCCGGTACAACGCAGGAGTTGCTGGACGCCGCCAATCGTTCGAGCGTGCCGTTTCTTCCAGGCGCGATCACCCCGAGCGAAATCATGGCCATGCGCGAGGAAGGATATCGCGTTCTGAAATTCTTCCCTGCCGAACAGGCTGGCGGCGCAGCCTTCCTGAAATCGTTGTCCGCGCCGCTGCCCGATATTCGATTCTGCCCGACCGGTGGAATTTCCTCCGACAATGCCCGTGATTATCTCACGCTTGCGAACGTTGTCTGCGTCGGCGGTTCCTGGGTAGCGCCAGGAAAGGAAATCGCCGCCGGCGACTGGTCTGCGGTGGAAGAACTGGCGCGTGCAGCAACGATGCTGGCCCGACAATAGCGCGCCGTGCGTCTTTTTGGACGCACAAGGACGCGCTATCTCATTGAATCTACGCATCGTGCTTTCCGAAAATCGATTCAGATTTTCGGGCCGATGCTGTAGCGCGCCGTGCGTCTTTTTGGGCGCACAAGGACGCGCTATTTCCTTGAATCTACGCATCGTGCTTTCCGAAAATCAATTCAGATTTTCGGGCCGATGCTGTAGCGCGCCGTGCGTCTTTTTTGGGCGCACGAGGACGCGCTCAGGTCAACGCGTCCAATTTGCGCGCATCAAGGTGCGCTCTATGCGGAGGTCAGGCGACTGCGTCCGCCTGCAAAATGCAATGATGGGAGCCGGTGATTACCGGCTCCGAAGCTCTACTCAGCCTTGAATTTTGCAAGAGAGAGGAAGGTCACGGCCTTACCCGTAAAGCGGCGCATGTCCGTCACGGGAGTATGCTTCTGCTCGAAACCGGCCGTGTAGACTGCCTGTGGTGCTTCAGCGAGCCGGATGTTGAAGTCTGGCGCCTGGGTTTCCGGCCGGCTGCTGATCACGGAATGACTGCTGAGCACCCGCTGCGTAGGCGTTGCGGCAACGGGAACGACCGTCGGCGTACGATGAACGCGTGCGTCCTGCGGGCGAGGTCTCGAGCCTTTGGCCGTAGTGTTGACCGTGCCCGCGGCAATGAGGCCAGCCGGCCGATTGTCGCCGTACGCTGCCAATGCAACACGCGGTGAATCCGACACCGTCGCGCCTTCCTTCACGTCGGCGATCTCGACCTCGCTGCTCTTCGCCTTCACTGCCGCAACGATCTGCGCTTTCGCAGACGCGTCCGCCTGAGCCATTTCTTCCTTAAGATCCTGAATGGAAGGCGGTACGGACACGAGCGAAGCTTGCGTCACCGGTGGCGTTTCCTTGCGCGTGGAAAGGAGTTCGGCGATGACATCCGCCTGCGCCGACCGCTCAGGCCGGCGCGTCGGCATGGCATAGGCCACTGGCCCCGGCAGGTCCACGCTGTCGGCGGCTGCAAGCTGCTGCGCCTCGGGTGGCTCGTACTCCGGCCGCTGGGTGGGCACGGGAACGTTAAGGGCGGTCTGAACCTCGGGAGCCTCGGTCGCCTCAACTGGCGCGGGAATCGCCTCCCGTGCTGCTTCGGCGGGCGCGGTAGGTCCGACCTCTGCATCAGGCCGAGGCGCCAGACGGGGAACGGGAACGGCGCGGGCAGGCAGTGCGGCCAGGATGGTGGCCGGTGTCTCCGCCCGCCGCTCTTGTGGCTGTGGTTCCGGCGCGGCGCTCACCGCCTGCGCCGGTCGCTGCGCAACGGCAATTTCCGCGTTGTCCTCCTCCTCGTCGGCGCCGCCCCCGAAGAGTGCTGCGAGCAGACCGCGCCCACGATTACCGGTCTCGCTGGCCATTTGAATGCTTCCGCCATTACGCTGGCGGGCCTCATAAGCGGCAACAGCCTGTTCATAGCCGGGCAGCGGCTTGCCGTCTGAGGGAACATGCAACGTGTTTCCATTCGGGAAAACTGCGACCAGTTCCTTGCGGCTCAAACGCGGCCAATGGCGCACGCCGCCAACATCAAGATGGATGAAAGGCGATCCCGAGCGCGGATAATAGCCAACACCCCCCGCCTGCAACCTCAAGCCGGCGTCCCGCAGACGGGAGAGCTTCACGTCCGGCAGATAGAAGTCAATCGCCTTGCCCAGCATATGCTGGCTTTTCTTGGCAACGCCGCTCGAGCGGCTACGCAGCATGGCGTTGGTTGCCGGTGAACGATAACCCGAGACGACATGAATGTATTCGCGCGACCCGACGGCTCGGTAAACTTCCCACAAAAGGTCCAGCAGCCGCGGGTCCATCTCGGTGGGTTCGTTGCGGCGCCAGTCACGAAGCATGTGATTGATCTGTTTGAGGCCGCTTGGGATGTAGCGACCGTTGCGCTTGTAGGCGATCTCCGCACGCTCTTTCGTGTGCAGGAAATATATCTTGAGTGTGCGCGTCTCCGCCTGTGCGGCAGGAGCCGCCAAAAACACGATGTTTATCGCGAGGATCAGCCCGGCAATGATTTTGCCTGGAGCGAGTTGACCCTTTCGCGATTCCCGCGGTCGAAGGTTGTCGCTTTTCAAAACGTGACCCGTCGGCTGGAACTGTCCCCATAGAGGCTCCGGGTGCTCCGAAGCACCTGGAGTCTCAACCATAATGGTTAATCAGCACTTATTGAACCGGGAATTCGCTGACAGGATGGCGAGTCCGTGATTTCGCGCATTTGAAGGAATTATGGTGAAGAGGCAGTTAACGGGCACGCGCCCGACGCATCGATGATGCTTCACGCGTCGCCAGGCCGCCCGTCCGAAGGCTCGATGCCCATTTCCTTGAGCTTGCGGTAAAGCGTCGAGCGGCCGATGCCAAGCCGCCGGGCAATTTCGCTCATGCGGCCGTCATAGCGTTGAATGGCGTACCGGATCATCTCCCGCTCCATCCATTCGATCGGGCGCAGATCGCCTTCCGCATCGAGAATATGGAGAACCCCCGGCTCCTGAATCTGTGGCTTCGAAGGCGTAGCCGCCGGCTCGCCGGTAGCGGAAGGCACGACATCTGCCGTTTGTCCCGACGCATCCACCGCGTGCTCGAAAGCGGCCTGTTCGTCAATTCCTTCAACCTGGGCGCGGATCTGTGGAAACTCCGCTGCCGTCAGCACCTCGCTCTCGCATAGGACCACAGCGCGGAAGACGGCATTTTCAAGCTGCCGAATATTCCCCGGCCAATCATAGGCAGACAGGAGTTCCAACGCGTACGCCGATATCCCGGAAACGCTCTGGCCGGGAACGGCGTTGGCGAATCGAGCGATAAAGTGCTGCACCAGCAGCGCGATATCCTCCTTGCGTTCGCGCAGCGGGGGCACCGTGATGGGGAACACATTGAGGCGGTAAAACAGATCCTCACGAAAACGGCCCTCGCGAACCTGCTGCAGGAGATCGCGATTGGTGGCCGAAATCAGCCGGATATCCACTTTCGCGGTGGCGCGCGCGCCGACCGGATCCACCTCCCCCTCCTGCACCGCGCGCAGCAGCTTCACCTGGACGTCTGGCGGAAGCTCGCCAATTTCATCCAGGAAAAGGGTTCCGTCGTTCGCCTCGACGAACTTGCCCGCGTGCTTTTCCGTGGCTCCCGTGAAGGCGCCACGTTCGTGGCCGAACAGAATGCTTTCGACCAGATTGTCGGGAATGGCGCCGCAATTTACGGTTACAAACGGCTTTGCGCGCCGAGCGCTTTCGCCTCTTATGGCTCGGGCGATCAGTTCCTTGCCAACTCCCGACTCTCCCTCGATGAGAACCGGGATGTCCGAGGCGGCCGCCTTGCGCGCAAGCTGGATCACGCGTTGCATGCGCGGGCTGTGCGTGATGATATCTCGCAGGGAAAAGCCACCGCCCTTGCCGCGCTTCTGCTTGCGGGCATCCTCCAGAGCTTCCACCTTGAGCGCGTTCTGGATCGCGAGGCCCAATCGTTCCGGCGACGCGGGTTTGACAACGAAATCGAACGCACCGGCGCGCATGGCAGCCACCGCCGTCTCGACGCCACCCTTGGCCGTCTGTACAATGACGGGAATGTCGATGCCGCTCTTGCGCAGGCGCTGGATCACTTCGATACCATTCATCCCGGGCATCATCAGGTCGAGAATGACCGCCCGTACGGGGTCCGCACCCGCTCTTTCGAACGTTTCGAGCGCCATCATGCCGCCGTCTGCAAGCATCGGCGCATAGCCCAGCCGTCGCACCACTTCGTGGAGCAGTCGGCGCTGTACCGGGTCGTCGTCAACAATCAGGACGGTTTCGGACATGAATGCCACACCGTAAAAAGATTCGCGTCATTGTAAGGATCGGCGCACTGGAACTCTATCGCACGCGCTTCTAAACAGGCACTCAAGAAACCCGGTGAACGAATTCTTGATTTGGTGACGAACCGGAAGTTCAGGGAGCACCCCGATGGCGTACTTTCCACTCTGGCACAAAACATTCGCGGCAGCGGCGGAAGAAAGCGATGCCGCTGTGTTCACAAAGACCGATCTGGGCACGCTGCCCGAATGGAACCTCGCCGATCTTTATCCTTCGATGGACAGTCCCGAACTCGCGCAGGACCTGGCGCGAACGGAACGCGAGGCTCGTGCCTTCGAAGAGATGTGGAAGGGCAGACTGGCCGAGGAAGCCGGCAAGGGCGGCAGCGGCCGTCTGGGCGAAGCCGTGCGTGCCTATGAAGGGCTCGACGAATTGTTTGGCCGAATCGGCTCTTACGCAGGGCTCATCTATGCCGGCGACACGTCCGATCCAAAGCGGGCCAAGTTCTACGGCGACGTACAGGAGCGACTGACCGATGCCAGCACGCATCTGCTCTTCTTCACGCTCGAAATGAACAAGATCGATGACGCCCTCATAGAGGCCGCGTTCGAGGCAGACCCGCTCTTCGGCCATTACCGCCCCTGGATTCTCGACATCCGCAAAGATCGGCCGCACCAGTTGGAAGACCGGGTCGAACAGCTTTTCCACGAGAGTTCGATAACCGGCCGGGGCGCATGGAACCGCCTGTTCGATGAGACGATGACCAGCCTGCGCTTCGATGTCGATGGCGAGGAACTGACACTTGAGCCGACTCTGAACCTGATGCAGGACGCTGACGGCGAGAAACGGCGCAAAGCGGCGGAGGCGTTGGCGGCAACGCTGAAGGAGAACATGCGTCTCTTCACCCTCGTCACCAATACCCTGGCGAAGGACAAGGAGATCGCCGATCGCTGGCGCAATTTCGAGGACGTTGCGGACTCGCGCCATCTGTCCAACCGGGTGGAGCGCGAAGTCGTGGACGCGCTGGCGATATCGGTTCGCGAGGCTTACCCGCGCATTTCGCATCGCTATTACGCGCTGAAGGCAAAGTGGCTGGGCATGGACACGCTCAACCACTGGGACCGCAATGCGCCGCTGCCGGAAACGCCGCAGGCGGTGATCGGCTGGGACGAGGCGAAAGAGACGGTGCTTTCCGCCTATCGCGGCTTTTCGCCGGATATGGCCGAGATCGCCGGCCGTTTCTTCGAGCGCAACTGGATCGACGCCCCCGTGCGTCCGGGAAAATCGCCCGGCGCCTTCGCGCATCCAACGGTGCCGTCCGCGCACCCCTACGTCCTGCTGAATTACATGGGCAAACCGCGCGACGTGATGACGCTCGCCCACGAGCTCGGTCATGGCGTACACCAGGTTCTGGCGGGTGATCAGGGCGCGCTGATGGCGGCCACACCTTTGACCCTCGCCGAAACAGCCTCCGTTTTTGGCGAGATGCTGACCTTCCGCTCGCTTCTGGAGCGGACCTCCGACAAGCGCGAACGCAAGGCCATGCTGGCGCAAAAGGTCGAGGACATGATCAACACGGTGGTGCGCCAGATCGCCTTTTACGAATTCGAACGCCGTGTCCACACGGAGCGCCGCATGGGCGAACTCACATCGGACCTGCTGGGTGAAATCTGGTGGGAGGTGCAGGCTGAAAGCCTCGGCCCGGCAATTACCCTGCGCGAGGGCTATGAAACGTTCTGGGCCTACATTCCACACTTCATCCATTCGCCCTTCTACGTCTATGCCTATGCGTTCGGCGATTGCCTGGTAAACTCGCTTTTCGCGGTCTACAGCCAGGCTGAGGAAGGCTTCCAGGAGAAGTATTTCGCGCTGCTGAAGGCCGGCGGGACCAAGCACCACTCCGAATTGCTCGCACCTTTCGGCCTCGATGCATCCGATCCCGCCTTCTGGAACAAGGGGCTTTCCGTGATCGAGGGCCTGATCGAGGAGCTGGAAACGCTGGATGACTGATTCGGGACGGGAGGCGGCCAGTCTCCTTGTTTCGGGGCAGAGCCGCCAAACAGCGATCTTCCGCAACGATCTTACGGGCGAGGTCCTCACCTTTGCCGCGCCGCAGAAAATTCTCCTTGCCGATCATGCAGACGAATTGCGTCCGGCATTGGAAAGGGCGGAATCGCTCCGCCGCGCCGGCAAGTGGCTGGCCGGCTATATCTCCTATGAAGCAGGTTATCTGCTGGACCCATCGCTGGTCGCGCATCTTCCGGAGAAGCGGCGCGCTCCTCTCCTGTGCCTTGGCGTTTTCGAGGGCCCTTCAGAACCGGCCGCATTGTTACGGACCGATGGAGGGATGGACCCGCGTCTTTTTGAGGCAAAGCCGGCTTGGAGTTTTGCCGATTACGAAGAGCGGTTCGAGACGCTCCACCGTCATCTGCGCCTCGGCGACTGCTATCAGGGCAATCTGACATTTCCCGTTTTTGCCCGCTGGCAAGGTGACCCGCTTGCGCTGTTCGATGCGCTGACCGCGCGCCAGCCGGTGCGCTATGCCTCTTTCATCGATCTCAGCGGCCCCGTCGTCCTGTCGCGATCGCCCGAACTCTTCTTCGAGATTTCAGCCGACGACTGGATCGAGACGATGCCCATGAAGGGCACCATGCCGCGTGGCCGCAACGCGCGGGATGACGCCGCTCTCAAGGAGGCCCTGCGCAAAGACCCCAAAAACCAGGCGGAGAACCGCATGATCGTGGATCTCCTGCGCAACGATATTTCGCGCATCAGCGAGGTGGGCACGCTTCACGTTCCGGAACTTTTCCACGTCGAGAGCTACCCGACCGTGCATCAGATGATAAGTCGTATCCGGGCGCGGCTTCTGCCGGAGCTGACGCTTGCCGATATCCTGACGGCGCTTTTTCCCTGTGGCTCGATCACGGGCGCGCCGAAGATCAGCGCGATGAAAATTCTGCGCAAACTGGAAAGGGCGCCGCGCGACGTCTATTGCGGCGCCATCGGCTGGATCGCCCCTGATGGGCGGATGCGGTTCAACGTGGCAATCCGCACCATCTCGCTTTATCCGGGAGGTGAGGCTGTTTTCAACGTCGGGGGCGGGGTGGTCTTCGATTCAACCGCACAATCCGAATATGACGAGTGCCTTCTGAAGACGCGCTTTGCCGTGAACGGCGAGCCCACCTGACTGCAAGATGCTTCAGATGCATGGCAATTTAGCAACATCCGCAAGCGGTGATACGCTGAAAGCACGACTGCGGCTTGATTGCCACGGAAAATGCGGCGAATGAATAAGCTCATTATATCAGGAGGCCGCCATGATTGGATTTCGTACAGCAGCCACATATGCAGGGTTGGCCTTCGGGCTGGTCGCTGCCGGCTGCGCAGGCACGATACCGCGCACCGGCACAGCCGGAATGGGAACGACGCCGGTCGAAGGGCAGTGGATCGACGCACAGGGCGTTGCCCTCTCGACATTCTCCGGTGGCCAGTTCGTGACCGTCGCAACCGATACCGGCAACCGTTTGTCGGAGGGGGCTTATCGTATGCTCGACAGGCAGAATGTCGAAATTTCGATGACATCGCTCATCCGTCAGACACAGACGCAGGTCAATTGCGCTCTCGTGAGCCCCACGCAACTCAATTGCACGAACACGCAAGGGCAGAACTTCGTCCTGACGCGACGCTCCTGATCTTCCGAGCCGCAAGAACATTGTTTCGTCCTCGGCTGACATAACGTTGCACAATGGAAATTTGCGCAGCGCGGCAAGTGTCATTCCTTGCCGCGCTCGCTTCGTTGCGTGCAATCCGCCCGCCACAGCAATTGCGTCAAATTCTGCCGCGCAGGTTTTTCTTGCGTCCATATCGGGGTGGGAACATGATGCGATGAGCGTTACGAAGCCGACATGGAAACGGCAGTATAGCGGGAACACCGAAGCACTCGGAGAACGATCATGAAGAGTCTTGCCGTCCTTGCCGCAAGCGCGTCCGCTCTTGCGCTGTCCACCGTTCCTTCTCTTGCCGATTACACGCTCAACATCCTCCACATCAACGATTGGCACAGCCGGATCGAACCCATCAACGCCTACGATTCAACCTGCACCACGGAGGAAGCAGAGGCAGGCGAGTGCTTCGGCGGGGCCGCACGCCTGGTGACAGCTGTGAGAGACCGCCGGTCGGCTCTCGAAGGTGAAAATACGCTGTTTCTCAACGCCGGTGACAATTTTCAGGGATCGCTTTTCTACACGACTTACAAGGGGACGGTTGAAGCCGAATTCCTGAACCTGATGCAGACCGACGCGATGGTGGTCGGCAACCACGAATTTGACGATGGCGAGGACGGGCTAGCCGCCTTTCTGGCAGAGGTCGAATTTCCGGTTCTGGGCTCGAACGTCAAGGCAAGCGAAGCGTCAGCACTTGGTGACCGTGTGAAGGCATATGTGATCCTCGACGTCGGCGGCGAGCAGATCGGCATTGTCGGCGCGGTCGCGAACGACACGGCGGAGCTTTCCTCCCCGGGAGAGCACGTCTCGATCATCGAGGACGTGGAAGGGATCACAGCAGCGGTGGCGGCGGTTGAGGCCGAGGGTGTCAACAAGATCATTGCGCTCACCCATGTTGGCTACCCGCGCGATCTTGAAGCCATTGCGAAAATTCCCAATGTCGACGTGGTGGTGGGCGGTCATACCAACACGCTGCTTTCCAACACTGTCGAGGGCGCCGAAGGCCCCTACCCCACCCTTGTCGACAATCCGGGCGGCTATCAGGTTCCGGTGGTCCAGGCCGCTTCCTATTCCAAGTATCTTGGCGAACTGAATATCGTCTTCGACGACAACGGCATGGTGACCGAGGCGACGGGCGACGTGCACCTCATTGATGCGTCCGTGGCGCAGGATGAGGACGTCGTCGCACGCGTGGAAGAGCTTGCCGGGCCCATCGAGGAACTCAAGTCAACGGTGATTTCCGAAGCCTTGGCGCCAATCGACGGAAGCCGCGACAATTGCCGCGCGCGCGAATGCGCCATGGGCAATCTTCTCACCGACGCCATGCTGGCGCGCACGCGTGATCAGGGCGTGCAATTTGCCATCACCAATGGTGGCGGCTTGCGCGCCTCCATCAATGCCGGCGAAATCACGATGGGAGAGGTGCTGGAGGTACTGCCTTTTCAGAACACACTCGCCACTTTCCAGCTCACCGGCGCGGACGTGATCGCCTCGCTCGAGAGCGGCGTGAGCCAGATTGAGGAAGGGGCGGGCCGTTTTCCACAAGTCTCCGGCTTACGCTACACCGTCGATGCTTCGGCCGAACCGGGAAACCGCATCAGCAATGTCGCAATGCAGGCGGACGGCGAGTGGACACCCATCGACCCAGAGGCGACCTACACCATCGCCACCAACAATTTCATGCGCAATGGCGGCGACGGCTACAGCCGTTTCGCCGAGAAGGCCCGGAACGCATATGACTATGGTCCTGGCCTCGAACAGGTTCTGGCGGACTATCTGGCTGAGAACGCGCCTTACGAACCCTACACCGATGGCCGTATCACGCAGGCCGCCGATCCCGCCAGCGTCAAGGATCAGGCGGCCAAGAACAACGAAAGCGAAACGGGCACGGCGAACTGACGAAGCAGTCTCCGATAAGGATGTTTCTTCATGAATATCGCCTCCGCGCCCGGCAGGACGTGCCGCCTGCGGCGACAAGCATCATTGTCTTTGCCGCCAAATGGTCTACGTGGCTCAATATTGTCCGGAGCCTTCAATGACTGTTATCATCGATCCTGACCACAAACCTGCTGATCCCGCGACTGGCATCAAAGGCGCGCCGACGACGGACGCCGGCAAAGTGGGCGTCCTGCTTGTCAATCTCGGCACGCCGGACGGCACCGATTACTGGCCGATGCGGCGGTATCTGAGCGAATTCCTCTCCGACAGGCGTGTCATCGAATGGCCGCGCACCATCTGGTATCCTATCCTTCAGGGCATCGTGCTGAGCAGACGGCCAAGAAAGTCCGGCGCTGCCTACGACAAGATTTGGAACCGGGAGCATAACGAATCGCCGCTGCGCACCTTCACACGCGCTCAGGGCGAGAAACTTGCCGCTGCCCTCGCAGACCATCCGCATGTGATCGTCGACTGGGCCATGCGTTACGGCAAACCGTCCATCGAAACAGTGACGCAAGAGCTGATAGAGCGCGGCTGCCAGCGTATCGTCATGTTCCCGCTCTATCCGCAATATTCCGCAACGACGACTGCGACGGTCAACGACAAGTTCTTTGAAGCGCTGATAAAAATGCGCTTCCAGCCGGCGATCCGTACAGTGCCGGCCTATCCGCAGGAGCCGGTCTACATTGAGGCGCTTGCTCATTCGATCGAGCAACATCTGGCGCGCCTCGATTTTACCCCCGAGGTGGTGATTGCGTCCTATCACGGCATTCCGCAAAGCTATGTCCGCCGCGGCGATCCCTATTACCAGCAGTGCCTCGAAACCTCGCGTCTTCTCACCGCGCAGCTCGGCTGGGACGAAAAGAGGCTGCTCACCTGCTTTCAATCTCGCTTCGGGCCGGAGGAATGGCTACAGCCTTACACAGACGAGACAGTGGAACGGCTGGCACGTGAGGGCGTCAAATCGATCGCGGTTTTCAATCCGGGATTCGTCTCGGATTGCCTGGAAACGCTGGAGGAAATCGCGGTCGAAGCAGCAAAGACCTTTAAAGAGGCCGGCGGCCGGAACTTCACGCACATCCCCTGCCTGAACGACAGCCCGGAAGGGATGGAGGTCATCGAAACGCTGGTCCGCCGCGAACTGTCCGGCTGGCTGTAGGCGCGCACTCTCGTTTGACGCACAGATTTTCTGAGGTGCCTCGCGATCCGTCAGGTTCGCGCTCAGCATTTAAGCCCTTGCTTCTATACCTGTCGTTGGCTTGAAAACCAGCTCTCGCATTCGAGCCGCATGCGCCAGAAGCTCACGCGGCGCCTATGCGCAAAAGGTCGTGCAGGTGGATGATGCCGGCAGGCTTTCCGTCCTCGACCACCATCAGATTGGTGATGGAGGACGAGTTGATAATCTGCAGGGCGGTGGCCGCGAGCGTATCCGGCGCGATGGTCTTCGGCGCTGGCGTCATCACCTGATCCACGGACATAGAGAGTATATCGCTTTCCATGTGGCGACGCAGGTCGCCATCCGTCACGATCCCGACGAGCAGACCGGCATTGTCCACAATGCCGACGCAGCCGAAGCCCTTGCGGGAGATTTCCAGGATCGCCTCGCGCATTCCCGTTCCGGACGGCACCAATGGCACCCGCTCACCGGTGTGCATGATGTCGCCGACATGGGTCAGCTTTGCGCCGAGTTGGCCGCCCGGATGGAAGGTACGGAAATGATCCGCGGTGAAACCGCGCGCCTCAAGCAGCGCTACGGCCAACGCATCGCCGATGACAAGTTGCAGAAGCGCGGACGTGGTGGGTGCAAGGCCGTGGGGACAGGCTTCCGCCACAGGCGGCAAGACAAGCTTTACCGTCGCCTCGCGCGCCAGCGCCGACCCGGCGCGGGAGGTAACCGCGATCAAAGGAATGGAGAAGCGCCGTGCATAGGCAACCATCCCCTTCAGCTCCGGAGTTTCGCCCGACCATGAGAGCGCAAGAATGACATCCTCGCCGGTGATCATGCCGAGATCGCCATGGTTGGCTTCCGCCGGGTGCACGAAATAGGCCGGGGTTCCGGTCGAAGCCAGTGTCGCGGCGATTTTGGAGCCGATATGACCGCTCTTGCCGACGCCGGCGACGATCACCCTGCCGGAAAGCCGCGCGAGCATGTCCACAGCCTGGGCGAACGGCTCGGAAAGCCCGTCAGCGAGCGCATCGGAAAGCGCGGTAAGCGCAGCCTGCTCTGCCTCCAGTGTTCGCGCCGCCGACGCGATGGCGGCACGCGGATCTGGCCGGTTGTTCGGTCTGCCTAGCATAAGAACTGCGCTTACTCCTTTCGCCCCCCGCTGTCCATGACGTTCGACCCGTCGATTTCAACCATGTGTTAACCACCACCGTTTACCGATTGGTTACCTCGGCGGCCTCGGTCGGGGAGATGGGGTGGCAATGTTTCGCATTTTCTCCAGCAAAGGACCAGTTGCCTGCGTGGCGTTCTGCCTTTTCGGACCGGCAAGCATACTTGCCGGCGTGCTGGCTGCGGGTGCCCAGGAAACGGGGCTGCGGGGGCCTGTCTCTGAATTCGAGGTGAACGCCGATCTGTTACCGGGCAGAAGAGCGGCCACGGATCCCCTATCCACAGCGGCGACCGGCATACCGGCCAGACCTTATGAACCCGTGAGCCCTGGCGCGCTTGCCGAAGAAGGCAGCCTTTCGGACACGGACGACCCTTTTCAGCCATTGGACCGCCCTGCCGCGCCCAACCGCTCTACGGCGGACGATGATGGGGGGGAAGGTGAAGATGCCTTTGAGGTGGAACAGCAGGAAGCCGACGAATTAACGACCGGGTCCGCACCCGCAATGGCGGTGGGACGGGCAGACAATGAGATGCTGCCCCTGCGGCTTAACGAACGCGCCATGCCCATCGAAGGCAGGAACCATCGACCGGAGGAAGACCCCTATGCCCCCCTTGGCCTCCGCGCTGGCACCTTCATTCTTTTTCCCACTCTGGAACAGGGGCTGACCTGGACCTCCAATGCGAGCAATGCCCCGAACGGCGATGAAGCGTTTCTATCCGAGACCACGCTCCGCCTGAATGCAGTCTCTGACTGGTCCCGCCACCGCGCATCCTTCGACGCCTTTGGCACGTTCCGCAAATCGCTTTCCGGCGAGGATGTTTCGGACCCGGAGGCAGGCGCGGATGCACGGCTCGAACTCGATCTTGCCGGGGGACTGACAGGCCGCGCCTCGCTGGGTTACCGGCTCGACAGGGAAACGGCATCCTCCCCCGCAGCGATCGCAGGCGTTGAACGCCAGCCTTTGCGCCACACCATTGATGGTTCGCTCGGCCTCGAGAAATCTCTTGGCCGCCTGCGTCTCGGGCTGACAGGAGAGATTTCCCGCGATCAATATAGCGATGCGGAACTCGTCGGCGGCAGCAGGCTCCCGCAATCGGACCGCGATGCCACACTAGCGCTCATGCGCCTGCGCGGCGGGTATGAGCTTTCTCCGGCGTTCATCCCATTCGTCGAAATAGAAGCGGGTCGTCGCATCTATGACGAGGACCGCGACAGCGCGGGCTATGCCCGTTCAGCCGACAGGCTGGGCGTGCACGCGGGCGTCGCGCTGGACCTTTCGGAAAAGCTTTTTGGCGAGATATCGGCAGGATGGGTCAGCGAGGATTACGAGGATTCACGCCTGGAGACGATCTCCGGCCTGGCCCTGGCCGCCAGTCTTGACTGGTCGCCGCGGCGTGGCACCGTCGTCAGCCTCGATGCGAGCACATCGGTGGAAGGTTCCACGGATGCGGGTGAAAGCGGATCCCTGCTGCATTCAGGTGAATTGCGTGTCGAACGACGGATGCGTTCCAATTTGACCGGCGCGGTGGCTTTGGGCGCAGCCTACCGCGACTATGCGGGTGGCGGGCATGACACGATTCTGAGCGGGGAAGCGGCGCTGACATGGTGGCTTAACCGCTATGCGGCGCTCACGGGCCGTGCCCGGCATGAGCGCCAAACCAGCAGCCTGCCCGGGCGCGACTATGAAACCACCAGCATCTTCATGGGGGTAAGACTGCAACGCTGATCCCAGCGCTGCCTCATTCCTGCCCGCCTCCAGTGGACAACCCGTCCAGGAAACGCCTGACATGCGGCTCAAGCTCGCTGTTTTGCAAGGCCAGCGCGATGTTCGCCTTGATAAATCCCTCCGGCGACCCGCAATCGAACGTTTCGCCTTCGTAGATGTGCGCATAGAATGGCTGCTCTGCATGCAATCGCAGCATGGCGTCGGTGATCTGGATTTCGCCGCCGGCTCCCGTCTCCTGATTCTCCAGAAGCGAAAAGATTTCCGGCTGAAGAATATACCGGCCGTTGATGTAGAAATTCGACGGCGCGCTTTCGGGCTTCGGCTTCTCCACCATTGCGGTGATCTCGAAACCGGTATGCGTATCGCTGCCACGCCCGACAATTCCGTATTTGTGGGTCTCGGCTGGATCGCATTCCTCGACGGCAAGAACATTGCCGCCGGTTTCCTCGTACAATGACACCATCTGCTTCATGCAACCCGTCTCCGATTGCATGATCATGTCCGGGAGAAGAAGCGCGAAGGGCTCATTGCCCACCAATTCACGCGCACACCACACGGCATGGCCGAGGCCGAGGGGCACCTGCTGGCGCGTGTAGCTTACCTGTCCCGGCTGCGGCTGCATGGCTTCCAGCCGCTCGAGAATCTCTGTCTTGCCCCGACGCGAAAGCGTTTCGTAAAGCTCCACCTGAACGTCGAAATGGTCCTCGATCGCTGTCTTGTTGCGGCCGGTCACGAAAATCAGATGCTCGATGCCGGCCTCGCGCGCCTCATCCACCACGTATTGGATGACCGGCTTGTCCACGACCGTCAGCATCTCCTTGGGCAATGCTTTCGTGGCAGGCAGACAGCGCGTCCCCAGGCCGGCGACCGGAAAGACGGCTTTGCGAATCTTCTTCATGGCGGAAAGGTCCCTCGCGCTTGACGTTCGGTTGGTCACGGACAATGCTGCCCGGAACGGACGGTTCCTGCATGATAATGTGACGGAAGCAGGTTCTATCCCCCCAACCGGGGCCGCAGTCCGATTTATATGGTAAACTCTTTCCTAACCGCAATCGACGATAATTCCGTCCAATTTGTAGGATGGAGTGTTGGTATGTTCAGCAAAGCCCTCTCTTATGTTGCTGCGGCCCGTCTCGCTGTCGTGGCTGTCTTCCTGACAATCGGCGCTCAGCCATCTTTGGCCGATGCCGGTTTTCAACAATGGATCAGGGATTTCCGCTCAGTGGCGATCCAGAACGGTGTCTCCGGCGCCGTCTATGATCGTGCCTTCAGTGGCGTCACCGCGCCCGATCCGACGGTTCTGGAAAAAGCACGATACCAGCCCGAATTCCGGGCCGAACCCTGGGAATATTTCGACAACCGGATCAATGAGGACACAGTCAGCACTGGCCGGCGCCTCGCCCGCCAATGGGCGCCGTGGCTCGATCGGATCGAGCAGCAATTCGGCGTCGACAGACATGTTCTCCTCGCCATCTGGTCGATTGAGTCGAATTACGGTGAGGCCCTGAAAAACGACCGTATCATGCTCAACCTGCCTCGCTCACTGGCCACGCTCGCCTATGCCGACAAGCGGCGGGCCAAGTTTGCGCGCACGCAGCTCATCGCCGCGCTGAAGATCCTTCAAAGCGGTGATATTTCCGTACAGCATCTCAGTGGTTCCTGGGCGGGCGCCATGGGCCACACGCAGTTCATTCCCACCAGCTATCAGGCTTATGCTGTGGATATGGATGGCGACGGACGCCGCGACATCTGGAACTCAGTGCCCGACGCGCTGGGCAGCGCCGCCAGCCTCCTGCACAAGAGCGGCTGGCGAGCGGGCCAGACCTGGGGCTATGAGGTGGTGCTACCTGAGGGACGCAAGTTCCCCGCCGGCACCATGCCGCTTAGCCGTTGGGCCTCCATCGGTGTGGTGCGCGCCAATGGCAAGCCCTTTCCGCGGCCTTCGGACAATGCGGAACTGAAGGTGCCCGATGGGCGGGAAGGCCCGGCCTTTCTGATGATCAAGAACTTCTTTGTGCTCAAGCGCTACAACAACGCAGATACCTACGCGATCGCCGTGGGCCTGCTTGCCGATCAGATCGCTGGCCATGGTGGCCTTGTGCGAGACTGGAACCGCCCGTTCGAGCGGCTGAGCTATCAAGAAACCGAGGAACTGCAAAGGCGGCTCGGTGCTTTGGGATATTATGAAGGACCGATCGACGGAAAAATCGGTTCGGGTTCGCGGCAGGCCATCAAGGAGTTCCAGTCGCGCATGGGTCTCGACCAGAACGGCCATCCGAGCAAGGCGGTCCTGCAAAGGCTGAGAGGCAGTTGATCGGGCCGTCCAGAGCTTGACCGGAGCATGAGTATGAGCATGGCAGGCGCAAAAGGGCTTCAGGTTTTCCGGGGTTTTGTGCTTGCCGCAAGTGCCCTCCTCGTCGCCTCCGCCTGTCTGTTTTCGAGCGGTCAAACGGCTGTTGCGCAGGAACTCATTCGCCGGCAGAATCTGTTCGACCGCCTTTTCGGCGGTCCTCCGCCCAGAGAAGCGCTGCCGCCGGCTCCGCGGCAACAGCCACGCCGGGCCGAACCCCGCCCTCGGCGGGCCACGCCCCAGAATACGCGCAGGGACGTCCCGGCCAGGGCCGCGCCTGCCGAGCCGGTGGTGGAAAAGCTCGACAACGCCCTTCCCATCCTCGTCGTCGGCGATTTCCTTGCCAGCGGACTGGCCGAAGGCTTGCAGGAAGCCTATGCGAAATCTCCGGGCGTGCGCATTGTCGACCGCAGCAACGGCTCCTCCGGGTTCGTGCGCGATGACTTCTACGACTGGGACGAGGAAATTGGCCCGATTCTCGACGAGGTTGATCCGGCGGTCGTAATTGTGATGATCGGTGCCAACGACCGCCAATCGCTCAACATCGACGGCCGTTCCGAGCCGCCGCAGACGGAACGCTGGCGAGAGCATTATAAAGAGCGGGTCGACACATTCGCCGAAACCATCGAAACGGCAGGCATTCCCTTTATCTGGACTGGGCTTCCGCCCTTCGAATCGGCTTCCATGTCCTCTGACATGCTGGCTTTCAACGACATCCACAAGCAATCGGCAGAAGAGGCCGGCGGCAGCTTCATCGATATCTGGGACGGGTTCGTGGACGAGAACGGCGATTTTACCTTTACCGGCCCGGACTTGAACGGCCAGCCGGTGCGCCTGCGCGGCAGCAACGGCATCAATCTGACGCGTCCGGCCAAGCGCAAGGTGGCTTTCTACGTGGAACAGCCGTTGAACAAGCTGCTCGGCGATGCCGCTTCACCCGGTATCGGCCAACAGGAACTGGAGGGTCTCCCGCCTCCGGGCGTTGCCCTGGGAACATTGGCCGATCCGCAACGAACCCGCCCCATTGCGCTCGACTCACCCGTAGAGATCGAAGAGGGCAGACAGCTTATGGGCGCCAGCCCGCCACCGGGCACGGGCGTTCCTCAGCCGGCCAACCAGCCGGGCCGCGCCGACGACTTCGTTCTGCGCCAGAGCAGCGAGGCATCCGGTCGGAAGAGCGACGAGAAAACGACAACCGCAGTCGGGCAGTAGATCTTCCCGAACTGATACGGCGTCGTGGATAGTTCACCCTGACGCTCCTTGTACAGTCGAACGCACCGCGTTCTACCGGGGCAAAAGAGTGCTCCCCATCAGAAACTCGTCGACAGCGCGCGCCGCCTGCCTTCCTTCCCGAATTGCCCAAACCACCAGCGACTGTCCGCGGCGCACATCGCCTGCAGCAAAAAGCTTGTCGATGCTGGTACGATATTCCCGGTCGTCAGCCACAACATTGGTCGAGTTGCGCCGGTCTATGTTCGTCTTCAAGGAATCGCCAAGCTCGCTCAAGACACCGGTTTCAATCGGGCCGGCAAAGCCGATGGCAATGAAAGCGAGATCGGCCCGGATGACGAATTCCGTCTCCGGGATGGGTTTGCGCGACTCGTCCACCTGGCAGCACTTCACACCTGTGAGTTCGCCCTCCTCGCCTACGAATGCGAGCGTGGCCACCTGGAATTCGCGCTGGGCACCCTCCGCCTGGCTGGAGGAGGTGCGCATCTTCGTCGCCCAATAGGGCCAGACAGTGAGCTTGTCTTCCTTCTCCGGCGGCCTGGGGCGAATGTCGAGCTGGGTCACGCGCACAGCGCCCTGGCGGAAAGCGGTTCCAACGCAGTCGGACGCCGTGTCGCCACCGCCAACCACCACGACATGCTTGCCGCCGGCGGAAATCGGCTCGGATGCCCAGGCGACCGACTGAATGTCTTCCCCGCCGATGCGCCGGTTCTGCTGCACGAGATAGGGCATGGCATCGTGAACGCCATGTAACTCGACGCCGGGAATGCCGGCCGGCCGTGGCTTTTCCGAGCCGCCGCAATAAAGCACGGCGTCATATTCCGCGAGCAGATCCTCGGCCTTTTTGTCGACGCCGACATTCACCCCGCAATAAAAGGTGACGCCTTCGCCCTGCATCTGCTCGACACGTCGGTCCACATAGCGTTTTTCGATTTTGAAATCGGGGATGCCATAGCGCATCAAACCGCCCGGGCGGCTTTCGCGCTCATACACGTGCACGTCATGTCCGGCCCGGCCAAGCTGCTGGGCCGCGGCCATGCCGGATGGACCCGAGCCGATAATAGCGACGCGCTTGCCGGTCTTTGTTTCCGGCGGGTTCGGGCGCACGAAGCCCAACGCATAAGCCTTGTCGCCAATCGCCTGCTCGATCGTCTTGATGGCAACAGGCACGTCTTCCAGGTTCAGTGTGCAGGCTTCTTCGCAAGGAGCGGGACAGATGCGGCCCGTCCATTCGGGAAAATTGTTCGTGGAATGCAGGTTGCGGATCGCGGTTTCCCAGTCGCCCTGATAAACGAGATCGTTCCAATCGGGAATTTGGTTGTGCACCGGGCATCCTGTCGGCCCGTGGCAATACGGAATGCCGCAATCCATACAGCGGGCGGCCTGTTTCGAAACCTCCTGTTCCGACATTGGCAGCGTGAACTCGCGGAAATGCCGAATGCGGTCGGATGCCGGCTGGTACTTGTTTTCCTGCCGATCGATCTCGAGAAAGCCTGTAACCTTACCCATGCCCGTTCCTTGTTCCTAATGGCCTAAGCCGGAGCAATCCTGTCGATCCGCAACCTGTCGAGACCTCTTAAGGCATCTGAACCCCGCCGATGCCTCGCGTTCATCATGCCGCGGCGACACCCATACGCATGCGCTCCATCTCCTCCAGCGCCCTTCGGTACTCAACCGGCATCACCTTGCGGAATTTGGGCCGGTATTCAGTCCAGTTGTCTAGAATGACCCGCGCCCGCTCGGAGCCGGTATAGCGGTAGTGATTGGAGATCAGATGCGCCAGCCGCTCCTCGTCGTGGCGTGTCATGTCGCCGGAAACGTCCACCCGGCCCATATGGGCAAGGTCACCGCCGTGATGGTGCAACTTCTCAAGAATGTCGTCCTCTTCCGGAACCGGCTCAAGCTCCACCATCGCCATGTTGCATCGTTCGGAAAAATCGCCCGCCTCATCGAGCACATAGGCGACACCGCCCGACATGCCGGCCGCAAAGTTGCGCCCCGTCGGGCCAAGAACCACCACGAGGCCACCGGTCATGTATTCGCAGCCATGGTCGCCAACCCCTTCCACGACAGCGACGGCGCCGGAATTGCGTACAGCAAAACGCTCGCCGGCAATCCCACGGAAATAGCATTCGCCTTCGACGGCGCCGTAAAGCACGGTGTTGCCGACGATGATGGAATGCTCCGGCACGATCCTTGCTCGGCTGGACGGCCGGATGACGATGCGCCCGCCTGAAAGGCCCTTGCCCACATAGTCATTGGCATCGCCTTCAAGCTCGAAGGAAATGCCGCGCGCCAGGAAAGCGCCGAAGGATTGGCCCGCCGTACCGGTGAACTGCACAGCGATGGTGTCGTCCTTCAGCCCCTTGTGGCCGTAGCGCCGGGCAACCTCGCCCGAAAGCATGGCGCCGGTCGTCCGGTCCGTGTTGCAGATGTCGAATTTGAGGGAAACAGGATCCTTCCGCTCCAGCGCCGGCTGCGCCGCCGCGATGAGCTTTCGATCCAGTATATCCTCGATCGGGTGCTTCTGCCGCTCGGTCCAGCGGCTCGCCTCGCGCGGCGCCTGCGGCTTGAAGAACACGCGGGAGAAATCGAGCCCCCTGGCTTTCCAATGCTCTATCAGCGCGCGCTTCTCTAGAAAATCCGACTGCCCAATCAGGTCATCAAGCTTTGTAAAGCCCATCTCCGCCAGGATCTGACGCACCTCTTCGGCAACATAGAAGAAGTAGTTGATGACGTGTTCCGGCGTCCCCTTGAAGCGCTTCCTCAGCACGGGATCCTGCGTGGCGACACCTACCGGGCAGGTGTTCAGATGGCATTTGCGCATCATGATACAGCCTGCCGCGATCAGCGGCGCGGTAGAGAAGCCGAACTCATCGGCACCGAGAAGCGCACCGATGACGACATCGCGCCCCGTGCGCAATCCGCCATCGACCTGCAGGGCGATGCGGGAGCGCAAGCCGTTCAGCACCAGGGTCTGATGCGTTTCGGCAAGCCCCATTTCCCACGGGCTTCCCGCATGCTTGATGGAGGTCAGCGGAGAGGCGCCCGTTCCGCCATCATAACCGGCGATGGTGATGTGGTCGGCGCGCGCCTTGGCGACACCCGCCGCCACCGTGCCGACACCCACTTCGGACACCAGCTTGACGGAAACGTCGCCGGCGGGATTGACGTTCTTCAGATCGAAGATGAGCTGCGCCAGATCCTCGATAGAATAGATGTCATGGTGCGGCGGCGGTGAAATGAGTCCGACACCCGGTGTCGAGTGGCGCACCTTGGCAATGGTAGCGTCCACCTTGTGCCCGGGCAGCTGGCCGCCTTCGCCGGGCTTTGCGCCCTGCGCCACCTTGATCTGCATCATGTCGGCATTGACCAGATATTCGGTCGTAACGCCGAAACGCCCGCTCGCCACCTGCTTGATCGCCGAGCGTTCGGGGTTCGTCGAGCCATCCGGCAGCGGTAGGAATCGATCGACCTCCTCGCCGCCCTCGCCCGTGTTCGACTTGCCGCCAATGGCGTTCATCGCGCGCGCCAGCGTCGTGTGCGCTTCGCGGCTGATGGAGCCGAAGGACATCGCACCCGTGGAGAAGCGCTTGACGATCTGCGAGGCCGGTTCGACCTCTTCGAGTGGGACGGGCGCACGGCCGATCTCTTCAGCCTTCCGGATACTGAAAAGGCCACGGATGGTCTTGGCCTGTGCGCTTTCACCGTTAATCAGGTTGGAAAATTGCTGATAGTTTTCCCAGGAATTCCCACGCACGGCGTGCTGGAGCGTGGCAACCGCATCAGGCGTCCATACATGGTCCTCGCCGCGGACGCGGTAGTTGTATTCGCCGCCGACTTCGAGCGCCGTGCGCAGTACCGGATCGCTGCTGAAGGCTGCAGCGTGGCGGGCCACCGTCTCGGCTGCGATCTCTTCCAGCCCGACGCCTTCAATCGTGGTGGCGGTGCCGGTGAAGTAGCGCTCAACGAAATCGGTTTTGAGACCGACCGCGTCGAAGATCTGCGCACCGCAATAGGATTGGTAGGTGGAGATGCCCATCTTGGACATCACCTTGAGGATGCCTTTGCCGATGGACTTGATGTAGCGCTTGACCACCTCCTGCGCGTCCACTTCTGGCGGAAAATCGCCCTTCGCATGCATGTCGAGCAAAGTGTCGAAAGCCAGATACGGATTGATCGCCTCGGCGCCGTAGCCGGCCAGACAGCAGAAATGATGCACCTCGCGCGGCTCGCCCGATTCCACCACAATGCCGACCGCTGTCCTCAATCCCTTGCGGATCAGGTGATGGTGCACCGCCGCCGTGGCGAGCAGTGTGGGAATGTCGATTCGGTCCGGGCCGATCTGTCGGTCCGACAGGATAATGATGTTGTAGCCCCCCGCCACCGCTGCTTCGGCGCGTTCGCACAACCTGTCGAGTGCACCGGCCATGCCCGCCGCACCTTCAAGAGCCGGGTAGGTGATGTCCAGTGTCTTGGTGTCGAACCGGTCCTCCGTATGGCCGATGGAACGGATCTTCTCCAGATCCCCATTCGTCAGGATCGGCTGGCGCACCTCCAGACGCTTGCGGCGCGAATTGCCGACAAGATCGAAGATATTGGGCCGGGGTCCGATGAAGGAGACGAGGCTCATCACCAGCTCTTCCCGGATCGGATCGATCGGCGGGTTGGTGACCTGTGCGAAGTTCTGCTTGAAGTAATTGTAAAGCAGCCGCGGCTTGTCCGACATGGCAGCGATCGGCGTGTCGGTGCCCATGGAACCGATGCCTTCCTGGCCCGTCGTGGCCATTGGAGGCATCAGCATGCGTACATCTTCCTGGGTGTAGCCAAAGACTTGTTGACGGTTGAGGATCGATACGTCCTCGC
This sequence comes from Phyllobacteriaceae bacterium, assembly GCA_029279965.1. Taxonomy (GTDB): domain Bacteria; phylum Pseudomonadota; class Alphaproteobacteria; order Rhizobiales; family Rhizobiaceae; genus Chelativorans. Next base: position 15,256 of record JAJUHJ010000010.1, on the reverse strand, counting down.
GCGGCGCGCGCGGAGCAACCGGCTTCAACTCCTCCAGGATCAGCTGCGTCTTGTCCAGCCATTGTCGGAAGGGATGCTTCGTCGCGATCCCCGCCTTCAATTCATCATCGGAAATGATGCGGCCTTGGCCGAGATCGATCAGCAGCATCCGCCCAGGCTGGAGCCGCCATTTCGTAACAATCCTTTCTTCAGGCACGGTCAGGGCGCCAGCTTCAGACGCCATGATGACGCGGTCGTCGTCTGTGATGACGTAGCGCGCGGGGCGCAGCCCGTTACGATCCAGCGTGGCGCCAATCTGCCGGCCATCGGTAAAGGCGACCGCCGCCGGCCCGTCCCAGGGCTCCATGAGAGCAGCATGATATTCGTAGAAGGCCTGCCGCTCCGGACTCATCAGCTTGTTGCCGGCCCACGCCTCCGGAATCAGCATCATCATGGCGTGCGCGAGCGGATACCCGCCTTGATGGAGGAATTCCAATGCGTTGTCGAAGCAGGCCGTGTCCGACTGACCTTCATAGGAGATCGGCCAAAGCTTCGAAATGTCGTTGCCGAAGCGTTCCGAATCCACCGAGGCCTGGCGCGCGGCCATCCAGTTGACGTTGCCGCGCAGCGTGTTGATCTCGCCATTATGGGCGACCATGCGATACGGATGAGCCAGCTTCCAAGATGGGAAGGTGTTCGTGGAGAAACGTTGGTGGACCAGCGCCAAGGCCGATTGGAAGCGCGGGTCCTTCAGGTCGCGATAGTAGGCGCCAAGCTGGTAGGCAAGAAACATGCCCTTGTAGACGATGGTGCGCGCCGACAGGCAGACGGTGTAGAAACCGTTGTCACGGCCGTCCGTCTCCTCGTAAATCCGGCTGGAAATCACCTTGCGCAGGATATAAAGCCGCCGCTCGAAATCCTCGTCATCAACGACATTGCTTCCACGACCGATGAAAACCTGCCGATGAACAGGTTCCGAGGCGACAATTTCGGGTGCTTTCGACAGGCAGGAATTGTCTACCGGTACATCGCGAAAACCAAGAAGCACCTGCCCCTCGGCACGCGCGACCTCCGCAATCACCTCTTCGATATGCGCGCTCAGCGTCTCATCGCGCGGCATAAAAAGGTGCCCCACCCCATAGTGTCCGGGTTCGGGCAAGTCGACACCCTGCTTTTGCATCTCTTCGCGAAAGAAACGGTCAGGAATCTGCAACAGGATACCAGCACCGTCACCCACCAGCGGGTCGGCACCAACCGCACCCCGATGAGTGAGATTTTCCAACATCGCCAGCCCGTCTTCGACGATGCCGTGCGATTTCTGACCTTTCATATGCGCAACGAAACCCACGCCACAGGCATCGTGCTCGTTGCGGGGGTCGTAAAGACCGCGCGTGGCGGGCTGCCCGGAAGGAGGCGGAACCGACCTTTCGCCGGCGCGTGCTTCAGCCTGTACGGCGGGCACGTGGCCCGTCGAGACAGATGGCGTCAGTTCCGTCATCGTTCATCCTCCAGTTTTTGCACCGGGGCACCGGATCAGTCGGGGCGGCCTTTTCGTGGGCGAACATCCCGAGCAATCGGTCGGCATAGCTTTCGAAAAGCCGGAAGAGCGTTTTCCACACAGGCGGATGCAGCTCTTCTAACAGCGAAGGCGCTTGTACCTGCCGGTCCTGGCCTCACCGCGTGACGCCTCATGCGAGCCGTCGGGCATCATAGCATGGCGATCAGAAAATCGCATGCGAATTAAGACAGCACTGCTGTCCTATTTCCTCCACATGCCAGAAATCTGCATCCCGCACAAGACGAAAAATGAAAAAACAGGCGCCGTAAAGCAACAAAAGTTCGCAGAATGGGCCTTTAGTGGTCGTTTCTGGCGCGCTGGCGCTGTCCACAGATCGCCGCTGAAATGCGCCCGATCGGGTCTTGAAACTGCCCGGACAAAGGACAACTGTGCGCGCTCACAGCGAAAGGGCCATTATTCATGCCGATCAACTTTGCCTCCGACAACTGGTCTGGCGCCCATCCGGCAGTCAGCGACGCGCTCTCCCGGAATGCCCAGGGCTTTGCCACTGCCTACGGCGCCAGCGAGCTTGATCGTAAGGTGGAAAGACTTTTTTGCGATATATTCGAGCGCGAGGTGGCGGTGTTCTTCGTTGCCACCGGCACGGCCGCCAACTCCCTGTCGATGGCGCTGCTCAACCGTCCAGGTGGCGTGGCCTTCGCTCATTTGCAGGCGCATATGCTGGAAGATGAGGGGGGCGCGCCCGAATTTCTGACCGGCGGCGCGCGGCTGCATGGCGTGCAGGGCAGGCTGGGCCGCATGGACCCCGACGCACTGGATCGTGCCATTCGCCTCTTTCCCGCCGAATTCGTGCATTCCGGCCAGCCAATGGCCACCTCGATCACCCAATCCACGGAAATCGGCACTCTCTACTCCCTGGAGGAAATCGCGCAGATCGCCGAGATCTGCCGGTCACATGGCCTGCCGCTGCATATGGACGGCGCTCGCTTTGCCAATGCGCTTGTGGCGCTCGGCACCACACCGGCGGAAATGACCTGGAAGCGTGGTGTCGATGTCCTGTCCTTCGGGGCAACGAAAAATGGATGTTGGTGTGCCGAAGCGGTCGTCGTCATGAACCCGGACAAGGCGCGCGACATGCCCTTCTTGCGTAAGAGGGCCGCACACCTGTTTTCAAAATCACGCTTTGTCGCTGCCCAGTTCGAGGCATATTTCCGGGATGGCCTATGGCTCGCAAACGCCAGACACGCAAACGAGATGGCTGCCAGGCTCGCCGAAACTGTGAGAACCACCGACAGGCTCCATCTTGCCTGGGAACCACAAGCGAATGAAGTGTTTGCGATCATGAAAACGCCGACCGCGAAGGCCCTGACCGATAGAAATGTTTATTTCCATCCCTGGAATCCGCACGGCGCGGAGGTAAGCCTTGAAGGAGACGAGGGACTCTACCGCTTCGTCACCTCCTTTGCGACAACAGGAGAGGACGTGGAATCTTTCAGCAAAATGCTGGCGGAATGACCGTCCCTTACCTGTCAGCCCCATGCATAGCAAAATGGCGGCGCCCGTAAGCGCCGCCACCATCGACAATCATCGGGGTTAAGGTTTACGCGGCCTTCTTGGCCTCGATCTGCTTGGAGTTACCCTTGTCCGCGCGCGAAATGGGAATGCGGCGCGGCTTCATCTCCTCGGGGATGTTGCGGGTAAGCTCGACATGCAGAAGGCCATCCTTCAACACGGCCCCGCTCACCTCTACATGGTCGGCAAGCTGGAACCGGCGCTCGAAGGAGCGGGAAGCAATGCCGCGATAGAGAAGATCGGACTGCTCTTCATTCTGCTCGTCCTTCTTCTCGCCCTTGATCGTCAGCACGTTGCGGTGTGCTTCGACAGAGATATCCTCTTCGGAGAACCCGGCAACGGCCATCGAAATGCGGTAGGCGTTCTCAGCCGTGCGCTCGATGTTATAGGGCGGATAGGTCTGACCGCCCTCGAGCTGGCCGAGGGAGTCGAGCATGGTGAAAAGCCGGTCGAACCCTACGGTCGAACGGTATAGCGGCGAAAAATCGACATGACGCATGGTCTGTCCTCCTGTTGAGCAACATGTTTGCGTTCTGACCGTTTCCGGAAACCCGATTTCGGCGTTTCCATCCCGGCCAACGGCCCCAATCCTGGCGGCCGCAACACGAATTTGGGGATTGCGAGGATGCCATTCAAGAGCTTCGAGGGGGCGCGAGGCGTCAAAATTTATCGGAAACATGAACCCACACTGAACGCTTCCTTCGCCTGCCATTCAGGTAAGCCTTGCTATTCTGTGTCCATAAGTGGTGCCGGGCCGTATGCAACCGTCCCTTCCAACGGTCCGGCAAAGCCGGGGGCGCTCCCTTGAGGGGCTGCCCCCGGTCGTATTTCAGCGCCTCGTCTCCGGTAAGCCTTTGCTTTTATCAGAAAACGCCTCTATCCCTCTCTAAGGCGCAACATTTCCGTCGGCATCGGACGCGACCATGACAGACCTCTTGCGCGAGCTTCCGGAAAATCCTGTTCCCGAAAATGCCCAGGCTGAAATGATCTCAGCGGCCGATGGGTGTCGACTGCGTTGCGCGCGCTTTCCCTCCCGCGCGGAGAACGGAACAGTTGTCATTCTGCCCGGACGCAACGAATGCATCGAAAAATATTTCGAGACCGTGCGGGATCTCTCCTCACGCGGCTTTGCAGCCGCAGCGCTCGACTGGCGCGGGCAAGGAGGATCGCAGAGGCTTCTGCGCAATCCGATGCGCGGGCATGTGCATGACTTCGATGAATATGTCGCCGATCTCAACCTGTTCTTTCGCAAGGTGGTTCTGCCAGACTGTCCGCCGCCCTACACCCTCCTTGCCCATTCCACCGGAGCGCTGATTGCTCTTCTGGCGGGACCGGAGCTGACAAACCGCGTGCGGCGCATGGTGCTGCTCGCACCCCTTTTGGAAATCCGCGCGCCGATTTCCATGCCCGCGATAGGGCGGATAGCGGGCTTTTTGAATGCGCTCGGTTTCGGCAACGCATATTTCGCCGGGGCGAGTCGACGCGGAAAAGAGGTGCCATTCGAGCCGAACCGTCTGACCAGCGACCCGACGCGATTTGCGCGCAACCAGATGCTCCTGCGCACATTCCCGGAACTCTTTATCCACGGGCCAACCGTCGCCTGGATGCGCGCCGTCTGCCTCGCCGCAGAGCGCGTCCAGCAGCCGAAATTCATGGCCAAGCGCCGCATTCCGACGCTCATTCTGGCGGCCGGCGAAGACCGGGTGGTCTCCACCCCGGCGATCGAGCGTTATGCGAGAAGACTGCGCGCGGCCAAGGTGCTGACGGTGGACGGTGCGCGGCACGAACTTCTGCAGGAAGCGGACATATATCGCGAGCAGGTGCTGGCGGCCTTCGAGGCTTTTGCCCACCGGCACGAAAGCGACGCGCTGGCCTTCTCCTAGCGCGCGTCCTTTTGAGGCACGAGGATGCGCAATCCAATTGAATCTACGCATCGTGCTTTCTGAAAATCGGTTCAGATTTTCGGGCCGATGCAAGCCGGCGAGGCTACGCCCTTAGAAATTCCAGTGCCCTTTCGTGCAAATCGGCGTTTGCGGCCGCGACGATATCGCCGCCCGCCTCGGCTGCCGTCCCTTGCCAGGTGGTAATAACGCCTCCTGCCTGCTCAATGATCGGAATCAATCCGGCCACGTCGTGGGGTTTCAGGTCGCATTCGACAACAAGGTCGACATGGCCAGCGGCCACCATGGCATAGGCGTAGCAATCCGTCCCGTAACGCGGCAGGCGCACGGCTTCTTCGACCCGGTCGTAAAGAGCGCGGCGGGGGACATCGAACATAGCCGGAGTGGTGGTACACATCGTCGCCTCTGACAGTTCGGCGGTACTTCGGGTCTTAAGGCGGCGTGCGCCGCCAGGCCCCTCATAAAAGGCGCCCTCGCCGGTGGCATAGTAAAGCTCTCCCGTAAAAGGCTGCGACATCAAGCCGGCGACCGCCTTTCCGTCAACGAGGAGTCCGACAAGCGTCCCCCATAGAGGCAAGCCGGAGATAAAAGCGCGCGTGCCATCGATCGGGTCGATCACCCACACATGGCGACGCCCCTCGCCTTCAGAACCGAATTCCTCACCAATGATGCCATGGTCCGGATATTCGTCACGGATAAGCGCGCGAATGGCTTGCTCGGCCGCCCGGTCAGCTTCAGTCACCGGATCAAAGCCGCCTGCATGTTTGTTGATCACCTCTCCTTCGCACCTGAAACGAGGTAGTGTTTCAGCCGCGGCAGCAACCGCAAGTCGATGCATAAAGTCTGATGACACGATCATCGGTATTGTTTCTCTCTTTTCATGGAAAAGTTACTCAAGGTCTTGCGAGATTAGCGGATCAAGAACTTGACAACTTTTAAGAGCGACATAAGCTTTGATTCGGACAGTGATTCTGTCCAATGCCCGCCTTGGGCGTTTCCTCCCTAGACTTATGGCCGTGTCGTGTAAACGATACGGTCTCTTTTTAGGCCAGTGGCAGAATCCAGGATTCGCTATTCTGCGGCGAGAGGCGTCGCCAGGAAATACTCTTCCGGAATCGTGGTCAGTTCCTTGACGAACTCGCTTAGATCGTCGGCAAGCGATTGGAAGCGTCCTGTCCGCTCCAGCGTCCGTTCATCCATGTAGAGCCCACGGTTGATCTCGATCTGAAGAGCGTGGAGCCGTTCGGCCGGGCGGCCGTAATGCTCCGTTATGAAGCCTCCCGCATAAGGCTTGTTCTGCACCACCGTGTATCCCTTTGCCGACAGCAACGTCATGGCGTGATCGCGTAGCGCGGGCACGGCGGAAGCGCCGAAGCGATCGCCGACGATGAAATCCGGCCGAAAACCGCCGTCGCCCACGCGGATATTTGCCGGCATTGAATGACAATCGATCAGGATTGCGCAGCCGAAGACATCGCGGGTGCGCTGTAAGAGTGCTGCAAGGCAGGCGTGATACGGCCTATAGATGTTTTCTATCCGTGAAAGCGCTTCGGCAATGGGCAGCTTCTGTGCATAGATCGCAAGCCCCTCGCCGACAAGTCTGGGCACGGTCCCGAGCCCGCCCGCCACCCGAGGCGAGCGAGTATTGGCATAGGACGGCACCGGATCGCGAAACATGCGCGGGTCGAGTTCCCACGGCTCGCGATTTACGTCCAGATAGGCACGCGGGAAATTCGCAGTGAGCAGCGGTGCACCCAAGGTGGCAGCGGCGGCAAACAATTCATCCACATAGCAGTCTTCGGAGCGCCTGATAGTGCTGTCGTCGAGGCTGCTCATGGCCAGGAAGCGTGGCGGGTAGTACCGCCCGCTGTGGGGGGAGTTGAAAACAAAGGGAACCCGCTGTTCATCCGCCCCACGGACCTGAAAAGCTGGAATTTCGGAGAAGTCCACCTCTGCGCCCATTTAAGCCTCGATCCGTCCGGCATTGCACCGCCCTTTCCCAACGAGCGTGCCACCGGCGGGGTTGCATGTCCAGCATGCAGGATTGCCGCATCCCGCACCTGCAACATCGTTCACTTGATATTTACCCTGTTCCAACCATATGGCAGATTATTGTGATCGTCTCCTGAACGGGCGGCGTCGGGGTTGGTTTTCGGAAGACATAATGGCACGAATTCTTCTTGCGGAAGATGATGAGGATATGCGGCGATTTTTGGTCAAGGCACTGGAGCGTGCCGGCTATGAAGTCGTCGATTTCGACAATGGCGCAGGCGCTTACGACCGGCTGCGCGAGGAGCCTTTCTCACTGCTTCTGACCGATATCGTCATGCCCGAGATGGATGGAATCGAGCTTGCGCGGCGGGCGACCGAAATCGACCCCGATCTCAAGGTCATGTTCATCACCGGCTTCGCAGCCGTCGCGCTCAATCCAGATTCCCAAGCGCCACGCGATGCCAAGGTGCTGTCCAAACCCTTCCACCTGCGCGACCTCGTCAACGAGGTGGAAAAGCTGTTGCAGGCGGCCTGATCCTGGAAAGCACGAATGGGCGCAAACAGGCTATTGACGCCGTCGTCAAATATGTGATCTATGCGCGCGTCGGATGGGCGTGTAGCTCAGCGGGAGAGCACTTCGTTGACATCGAAGGGGTCACAGGTTCAATCCCTGTCACGCCCACCATCCTCCTGCCATAGATTGTCAGCCATACCCGTTGCGGAAGGCAACGCACCTTGCGGTCAGCGATCCGTTTGCGCAAGGGCTGTGTAATCGCTCCGGTACCATTCAACGAAGCGGCGCACGCCTTCGTTCACCGGCGTGTCCGGGCGATAGCCCACATGGGCCTGCAGTTCCCCGGTATCGGCGAAGGTATCCGGCACATCGCCCGGCTGTAGCGGCAGCAAGTCGAGTTTCGCTTTCTTCCCAAGCGCTTCTTCCAGCGCGGCAATGTAGTCCATAAGCCTCACCGGGGCGCTGTTGCCGATGTTGAAGATGCGGAAAGGGGCAGCACTTGTCGCCGGGTCGGGGCGCGCCGCATCCCAGTCCGGATCCGGCGTTGCTACGGAATCGTTGGCGCGAATGACACCCTCGACAATATCGTCGATATAAGTGAAGTCGCGCGTGTGGTTGCCATTGTTGAAAACCGGGATGGGCCGGTCTTCCAACATCAGCCGCGTAAACTTGAAAAGCGCCATATCGGGCCGGCCCCACGGTCCGTAGACTGTGAAGAAGCGCAGGCCGGTGGTCGGCAGACCAAACAGATGCGCATAGCTGTGAGCCATCAGTTCGTTCGCGCGCTTGGTTGCAGCATAGAACTGGAGCGGATGATCGGCGCCGTCATGCTCGGAAAACGGCATTTTCGTATTGGCGCCATAGACGCTGGAGGTCGAGGCGTAGGTCAGATGGCCAACCTTTCCATGCCGACAGGCTTCGAGGATGTTGGTAAAGCCCACCACATTGCTCTGAACATAGGAGTGGGGATCCTCCAGACTGTAGCGTACGCCTGCCTGTGCGCCGAGATGGATCACCCGGTCGAATCCATGTTCACCGAAGCAGCGCTCCACCGCGCTCCGGTCGGCAAGGTCCGCACGGACGAAGGTGTAACGGCCACCCTGCCGGTCTCCCGCCTCTCGCAGGAGATTGAGCCGCGCTTCCTTCAGGGCCGGCTCGTAATAGCTGTTGACGTTATCGAAGCCCACCACCTCGTCGCCTCGCTCGACAAGGCGCAAGGCGACGTGAAAGCCGATGAAGCCTGCGTTTCCCGTTACGAGAACCTTCATGAGGCGGCCTTGACAGCCTTGAGTCTTGGAAGCGAGGGCGCACGGCCGATGCTGAAATATGTCCAGCCCTCATCCCGCATCCGATCCGGTGCATAAATATTGCGCCCGTCGAAAATGAGCCGTTTCTTCAGCCGCAGTGCCATTTCATCGAAGTCTGGCGCGCGGAACTGCTGCCACTCCGTGCAGATGGCCAGAGCATCGGCATCGGCCAGAGCCGAATACTTATCCGGAGCGAGAACCAAATCTTCACGGTCTCCGTAAATACGCCGGGCTTCGTCCATGGCCACCGGATCGTAGGCCTGGACCCGCGCACCGCAGTCCCACAGCGCCTCCATCAACGTCCGGCTCGGCGCCTCCCGCATGTCGTCGGTATTCGGCTTGAAGGCGAGCCCCCATAGCGCGATCGTCTTACCCTTCAGGGCGTCTATCCCCCCATAGTGGCCGGCAATCCGCTCGAACAATGTTTTCTTCTGTCGCTCGTTGATGGCATCGACAGCCTCGACGAGGCCTGCACCATACCCTGCATTCCTGGCAGTCCGGATGAGCGCCTGCACGTCCTTGGGAAAGCAGCTTCCGCCATAGCCAAGTCCTGGATAGATGAAATCATACCCTATGCGCGGATCGGCCCCGATGCCGCGCCTGATCTGCTCGATATCCGCGCCGAGCCGCTCGGCAAGGTTGGCGATTTCGTTGATGAAGCTGATCTTCGTCGCCAGCATGGCGTTGGCCGCATATTTGGAAAGCTCGGCCGAACGAACATCCATGTAGATTGTCCGGTCGTGATTGCGGTTGAATGGCTCGTAGAGCTCCTTCATCACCGCGCCAGCCCGCTTGGATGCCGTGCCGACAATGATGCGGTCCGGCTTCAGGAAATCGGCCACTGCCGATCCTTCCTTCAAGAACTCGGGGTTGGACACAACCTCGCAGCCAAGCTCTGCCGGCCGTTCCGAAAGCACCTCGGTGATGCGCTCCTTGACCTGGTCGCAGGTTCCCACGGGCACGGTGGATTTGACCACGACAATCTTGTCGCTCTCCATATGGCGACCGATCGTGGCGGCAACATCGAGCACAAAGCTCAGATCGGCCGATCCATCGCCGTCTGCTGGTGTTCCCACGGCGATGAATTGCAATTCTGCATGGGCAACCGCCGCCGCCGCATCGGTTGTGAAAGATAAGGTGCCGGCTTGCGCGGACCGCTTCACAATGGCCTCCAGGCCAGGCTCGTAGATGGGGATTTCGCCGGCTTTCAGCCGCGCGATCTTCTTCTCGTCGACGTCCACGCAAAGCACTGCGTGGCCAGCGTCGGCAAGGCAGGCTCCCGTTACCAAGCCCACATAACCCGTACCAAATAGCGTAACGTGCATGATTCACCGGTCCCGATTCAGGTCTGTGCGCTGGATAGAGCTTCAATGAGGCCGAACAAGGGAGACCTGCCCTCAAGCAAAAATTCGAGTCTCCGCGATCCTTGCACACACCCCGCATTCCTACTTTCGACGGAATGGCTTGGCAACAATGGGCAAACGAGCAGGCGCACCCTTGCGCCGGCATGCAAATGCGGCCAGAAGAATCCGGGCGATGCCTGTGGGTGGAATCGGGCAATTTGCCCTAAATTGCCCACACAAATGTTCTCTCAAAGCCCATTATTTCAAGGCGGGATGAAGACAGAAGAGCAAGATGACCGAAACACTCCCTTCGCAAAACGATGAAATAAGCCTGCTTGACCTTGCTGTCGCGATCGCCGAATCGTGGATGCTGCTGGTGTTCGGTCCCCTTCTCATCGGCTTGGCCGTTTTCAGCTACCTGCATTTTTCTCAGTCGGACAGCTACCGCGCCGAAGCCATGGTCGCGATGTCACAGGAAGAAGCGGCGCTGCTCCAAAGCGCAAGTGTCATCGATCCGGCGATCCAGGCAGGGCTGTCGGATGCCAATCATGGCACTGTTGCTGCTGCCCGCCAGGCGCTTCTGGAGAATCGGCTGAGTGTTCAGAAGCTGGACAATGCCGACTATTTCAGAGTCAGCGTGACCGGCACATCGCCCGAAGAGACCCAGGCACTGCTCACCCGTCTGCTTGATCAACTCATCCAGAATTCCGTGCCGCGCGGAGACAAGAGGCGCGTTCTGGAACAGAAGCTGGAGGCGCTGGAGCGTTCAAGGCAAAGCTTGATCGACAATCTCGAACGTCTCAACGCGATTTACGATCAGGCGGGCGAGGGCAACTGGTCCGCCATGACGATGCTGAGCAACGCCAATCAATCCTCGGTTCTCCTCATCTCCAGCATTGCCACCACCGAGCAGGACATTCTGTCGACGCAACTCGCACTGCAGGGAAGTGTGTCGCCGGCCGACATCATTCAGGAGCCGACATTGAGCGAGCCGGAATCCCAGCGCACCCTGTTGATAGCAGTCGTAGCTGCCATCGCTTCGGGATTTGTGCTGCTGTTGTTTGCCTTTGTGCGGGCAGGTCTCAAGAATGCCGCGCAAAATGCAGAATCGGCTGACAAGATGCGGCGGATCAAAGACGCATTCCGTCTCGGCAGGTCAAAACCGGTGGCCTAGCGCGCCGTGCGTCCTTTTGGATGCACAAGGACGCGGCATCTCATTGGATCGACACATCGTGCTTTCCGAAAAGCGATTCAGATTTTCGGGCCGATGCTGTAGCCGAAGACGCTCGCGACCTGTTGATGGGATGATACGAGCCTGACGTGCTATCAGGTCCCGCATGACGATTTCGCGCGAACCCTGTCATCATCACATACCCTGTGCCGGAGAGTGCGCTTGACGAAAGTGCAGCTCAAGAACGTGCGAAAGGCGTTCGGCAGTATTACCGCCATCGACAACATCGATCTTTTGGTCGGATCGGGCGAGTTCGTTGCGCTTCTTGGTCCATCCGGCTGCGGCAAGACGACGATATTGCGCATGATCGCCGGCCTTGAGCACCCGACCAGTGGCGTCATCCTGTTCAATGGCGATGATGTCTCGCAAACGCCGGTGCAGGCACGCAATGTCGGTCTGGTGCCGCAGCGTTTCGCCTTGTTCCCACACATGACCGTGGAAAAGAACATCGCGTTCGGCCTCAGGGTACGCGGCTACCCGAAAACGGATATCCGCGAAAAGCTGGACGAGATGCTGGACATTGTTCAGTTGCGTCCGCTCCGGGATCGGTTTCCGGCACAACTCTCAGGCGGTCAGATGCAACGTGTGGCCATCGCGCGCACCCTGATCACCAAGCCATCGCTCCTGATGATGGACGAGCCCTTCTCCAGCCTCGATACGGGTCTGCGCGGCGAAATGCGTCGTTTCGTCCATGATCTTCAACAGCGCCTTGCAATCACGACAATCTTCGTGACGCACGACCAGGCCGAAGCTCTCGAAGTGGCTGACCGCGTGGCCGTCATCCTGAACGGCCGTCTGGCCCAGTTCGACCCCCCCGAAATGCTTTATGCGCGTCCCCGATCGATCAAGGTCGCGGATTTCATGGGGATATCGAACATCTTGCGGGGCCGGATAAAGGAGCAAAACCGGGTGGAAACAGCCATAGGCACTTTTTGCGTTGAAGAGCAGGCCGAGTTTGCCGATGGCGAGAGCGTTCATCTCGCGCTCAGACCCGAGGCCATCGACATTATCGGCGCACCGGAAGACACCGCGCATCAGGCAATTCCCGGCACCATCGCGGCGCGCAATTTCCTGGGCGCCAGCGTCTGCTACACCGTCCTTTGCGGAGAAACACCGGTGCTTGTCAGCGAGCCCACACGACGACTTCTCAACGTCGACAGCGCGGTTTGGCTCGGCATCGCGCCGGACAGCATCTGGCTGATGCCAGGCACGGATGAACAGGAGCATTAGAATGAGACGTGCTGCATTGGGACTGGTCGCCGCACCTGCGCTAGCTTTCGCTGCGGCCGCAAGCGCCGGGGAAGCCGAGCATGAATTTCGAGCCGATTTCCTCGACGGCACCCTTCAATGGAGCGAAGTCGAACAGCGGGCGCGGGAAGAAGGTTCGGTGAATTTCTATTTCTGGGGTGGCGATGACAGTTTGAACGTCTGGATGGATCGCGTGGTAACGCCGGCCCTCGATCAAGAAGGTATCTCCTTCAATCCCGTTCGCATCACCGGGACGAAGGACGCGGTCGATCTCGTTCTGGCGGAGTTGAATGCCGGTAAGAGGATCGGCGCGGGCAGTGTGGATGTCGTCTGGGTGAATGGCGAGAATTTTGCTGCCCTGAAGCGGCAGGACGCGCTTTTTGGTCCATTTGCGCAACTCCTTCCCAATGCGGAAAACCTCGAATGGAGTTCCGACGATCCACGTTCGGTGCTTAACCTCCGGGATTTCGGTGTCGAGACGCTGGGTCAGGAGATGCCATGGTCGAGCGAGCAATATGTCTGCGCCGTCAACCGCGCTCGTGTTGACGAAGCCGGCACGCCCTCCACGTTCGCGGCGCTGCGCGCATATCTGGAGGAGAATCCCGGCAAGTTTACTTATGTGAAGCCGCCGCACTATATCGGCAACACCTTTGTGCAGGAGGCGATCTATGCCCACAATCCGGATGGCACCGGAGCGGAGGCTTTCCAGGCACCGCTGGAAGAGATTGGCGCATCCGAGCTCGCGCGGCTCATCGGCCCCGGTCTCGAATACCTGAAGAACCTGGAACCCCTGCTCTTAGGAGCAGAAGGGGGCGCAGGCCCACATTATCCGGAAGACATAGCCGCGCTGGAAGGCTTTTTCCTCAATGGTCAGATCGATTTCGCCTGCAAATTCGGCCTTTACGGCGTCGCGACGGGACTTGCCAAGGGAACGTATCCCGAAAAGGCGGAAGCCTTCATTTTTCCCGAAGGCTATATGATCAAGAACAAGAGCTATCTGGCAATTCCCGCAAATGCGCCCAACCCGGCGGCCGCGCTCGTCCTCATCAATTACATGACGTCCCTCGAAGCGCAAATTTCAAAGCTCGAACATGTCGGCCTTCCAGCCGGCATCGATCCGTGGCTCCTCGCACCGCAGGAGAGACGGGTTCTGGAAGAAGCCGCGCCGGGACATATCGGCGTGGAACAGGCCGAACTCGATGAGAATGCGGCGCCCGACGCGAACGCCACGCTGGTCGATGTCATCGAAGCGGCGTGGCTGGAATATATCGAGCGCGACAGCAGCCGGACCATTGCCGACATTGTTGCCGAGGCAGTTGAAAATCTCCCGCGATAAGAGACGTTCAATGCGCCGCCCGCGGGAATATAGGATGCTCCGGCTTTCACTCGAAATGGCGCCAATGGCACTCGTGCTTGCCGTGCTGTTCGGCGGCGCGTTGATGATGGCGATTCTTCAAGCCATGGGGTTCGCCCCCTGGTTCGGCGTCAACACCTTTCCGGATTTTTCTCATTTCCGGGCACTATGGACGTCAAAAGCGTTCTGGGTCTCGCTGGGGCTGACGCTCTATTATGCCACGCTCGCAACCTTGATCGCCCTCGTGATGGCCGTTCCTCTGGCTCTTGCGTTGATCAAGACTTTCCCCGGAAAAGCCCTCTTTAGCGGTCTTTACAAACTGCCACTGATGGTTCCCTACACCGTGGGCATCGCGCTTGCCGTGGTGATGCTCGGCAATGGTGGCATGTTTTCGCGCCTGGCGGCATTTGTCGGTCTGATCGATGATCCTGGCCAGTTTCTGCGTATTCTGAACACCCACTACGGATGGGGCATCATCGCGGTCTACGTGTGGAAGCAGATGCCTTTCATGACGCTTGCCATCCATGCCGTCCTCATCGGCATCGGTCGCGACACCCAGGAAGCTGCGGCCGTTCTCGGCGCCGGCGGCCGCATGATCTTTCTTCGCATTACCCTGCCGCAAATACTGCCGGGCATTGTGTCGGCCACGCTGATCTGCTTTGCGTTCAATGTCGGCGCCTTCGAAGCGCCGTTCATTCTCGGCGGCGGATTTCCCGACACGCTGCCGGTCGTTGCATGGCGCTATTTCAACGATGCCGACTACACGCGGCAGTTGGAAGGCATGGCGGCCGTGGTTTCGCTCGCCATCATCTCCGGCCTTATCCTCACTGCCTATCTCATCGTTTATCGGCGCTACGAAACGAAGATCGGCAGGGTCTAGATGGCGCGCAAAAAACCTTCCCTGTCGCCTTTCCAGAAGCTTTATCTGGCACTGGTCGCAGGTTTCATTGTCGGCCCCCTCCTCCCGCTGGTCATCCAGAGTTTTGCTTTCCGCTGGGCCTGGCCGGACCTTCTTCCGTCAACGTGGTGGCTGGAACAGCGAGAGCACTCGTTGTCCCCGCTCGCCTGGGATTACGTGTTCTCACCCTATTCCCGGCTGTGGGAAGCCACCTTCAACACCGTTTTCATCGGCGCGGTCACGACCATAATCTGCCTGGCCATCTGCCTGCCCGCCGCGCGGGTGCTGGCGCGCGAGCGCTTTCGGGGAAAGAGCGTGGTCGAGTTCCTGCTTTCACTGCCGCTCATCGTGCCGGAAACAGCCATCGGCATCGCGCTATTGATGATCTTCATCCGCCT
>JAJUHJ010000009.1 GCA_029279965.1 Phyllobacteriaceae bacterium | reverse complement strand
GTGCCGATGCGGTACCGAGCATCGAATCCATCGCGTTACATACCAACGAGATGCACGCGGACACCGTGGCGCGGCATTTCGGTCATGCATGCGGCTGCGGCCATCGTTGACAAGCCGCTCGGAGCGGCGAGACGCCAGGCAGATTGCTGTTGAGCCCGCAGTGCTCCCGCGTACTTTCCGCCGCGCCCGTAGGGGCAACCGGTTTCTTTCACGAAAATCGAGTCCGACGAACGCGGGAGATGCTGCGAAGATTCTGCGCGAGATTGCCTGCGTGCTTGCCGCCGCGACAGGTCCCCGATGTCGGAAAGCTGGAGACGTCGGAGCGAAAATGCTACTTTGATGTTGTCCGGTTTACGGCTCGGTGAACCCACGGCCGCGCCTTCAGACACTTTAGCAGGAGGATGGAATGGATCACACTCGGCGCGAAATCATGAAAGCCGGGATGGCGCTTGCCGCCGTGTCGGTCATATTCCCGGCAAAGGCACAGGAGACTGCGAACAGCATCGAAATGGAAGGAGGTGAACTCGTCATTCACCCGATCAGCCACGCTTCATTGGTGCTCGAAGCCGGCGATCGCACCATCTATGTCGATCCCGTGGGAGAACCCTCCGCCTATGACGGTTTTCCGGCGCCTGACCTCGTGCTGATCACACACGAGCATGGAGACCACTACGATGCCGAGACGCTGCGCGCCCTGGTAGGCGAGCAAACGCAGATGATCACCAATCAGGCCGTCTACGACATGCTGCCGGAGGAACTGCGCGCCATCGCATCGCAGCTTGCCAATGGTGAAAGCACGGAGAGTGCAGGGATCGGGATCGACGCCATTCCCGCCTACAACACCACGGAAGACCGGCTGCAATATCATCCAGAGGGGCGCGACAACGGCTATGTGCTTTCGCTTTCCGGAGTGCGTGTCTACATCGCCGGCGACACCGAAGACATACCGGAGATGCGCGCGCTGGAAAACATCGACCTCGCTTTTGTGCCGATGAATCTGCCCTACACCATGACGGTGGAGCAAGCCGCGAGCGCCGTGAACGAGTTCACGCCCGGCGTTGTCTATCCTTACCATTATCAAGGCAGCGACGTTGAGCAGTTCAAGAGCCTTGTAGAAGAGGGCGGCGGGGAGACCGAGGTGCGCCTGGCCGCGTGGTATTAGGGCATGTCTCCCGAAGGGTGAGAACTGTTCGGGAGACAACAGCCTGCATCAAATAGGGCTTGGAACGCCTCGCGCGTAGCTGAAAGATTGCGCCGCGCACCAGAGCAGCCGCATCGAGCTGGAAGCCCAATGGCTTTATGAGAAATGCCATAAGAAACTTGCCTTGCCTGTCGGAAGGGCTGTTTCCGATTCGTCCTGGGAGACGCTACCGGATTCCGGCGCGTTTTCGGGAGCGTGTGAAACGGAGGACAGGACGATGAAGGTTACGCAGAATCTGTGGTTCGAAAAGGATATGGAAGCCGCGATCCGCTTCTATACTTCGGTTATTCCCGGCTCTTCCATCGAGTGGATTTCGGGCATGCCCGCCGATTCCCCCAGCGGACCCGCCGGCAGCGTTAGAATAGCCGGGTTCACCCTCGGTGATCAGCGCTACATGGCGATGGAGGCCGGACCGCTCGATTCCTTCAATCATAGCTTTTCCATCATGGTGGAATGTGACGATCAGGCGGAACTTGACCGGCTCTGGGACGCCTTGCGAGAAGGCGGGGCAGTGGAACAGTGCGGATGGCTGCGCGACAAATGGGGCCTGAGTTGGCAAATTGTTCCGAGGCGTCTTGGCGAATTGATGAACGACCCGGACAAGGAAAAGGCGAAGCGTGTGGCGGAAGCAATGCTCAAGATGGTGAAGCTCGACATCGCCGGACTTGAGGCGGCGGCCGCTGGAAAGGCAGCATAACGCCCGGACCTACAGTTGCTGCAATAGCTTTAGCCGGCCGGAAGCCGATGGCCTGGCCGGCATAATTTTGACGCAACTGTAGCAAAAACTTATGATGCGTCCGGACTTCGAATTGGTCCGGAGCGGATGGCGGAGCTAACCATTCGACAGTGCGCCGGAATGGCGCGTGTGCATCCAGGAGTAAAAGATGAGCGATAGAACGGCTTTGGTCATCAGTGCCCATTCGGCCGACTTCGTATGGCGCTGTGGCGGCGCGATCGCGCTGCACCAGAAGCGCGGCTTCGATGTCACGATTGTCTGCCTGTCCTATGGTGAGCGTGGAGAAAGCGCCAAACTGTGGAAGAACGAGGGTGCTACGCTGGAGGGGGTCAAGGCGGCGCGCCGCAAGGAAGCCGAGAATGCGGCACAGGCGCTTGGCGCGCATGATATCGAATTCTTCGATCTGGGGGATTATCCGCTGGAGCTCGACCGGGAGGCCAAATACCGGTTGGTGGATGTCATCCGCAAGGTGCAGCCGAGCTTCATGCTCTCGCACTCCAAGGATGATCCCTATAACACCGATCATCCCTACGCAACCAAGATGGCGCTGGAATGCCGCATGATCGCCCAGGCATGGGGGCACAATCCGGGTGAGAAGGTGCTTGGGGCACCGCAGCTTTATCTTTTCGAACCGCATCAGACCGAGCAGTGCGGTTGGAAACCTGACACGATCCTCGACATCACCGAGGTCTGGGACCAGAAGCGCGCGGCCATCGAATGCATGGAAGGCCAGCAGCACCTTTGGGATTACTACACCAATGTCGCGGAGAACCGCGCCAATCAGTTCCGCCGCAATTCCGGCGGTCAGGCCGGCGGCAGGCAGGCGAAATATGCCGAAGCCTTCCAGTCGATCTTTCCCAGAACCGTGGATGAGCTGTGATGAGTGTCGTTGTTCAGAACATCGAGCGTGCGGATGCGGAGGTCATCGCCGGGCTGGCCGAATACGGCGTGGCGACGGTCCACGAAGCGCAGGGACGCAAGGGGCTTCTCGCCGCCTATATGCGGCCTATTTATTCCGGCGCGCGCGTAGCCGGTTCTGCCGTCACGATTTCCGCGCCTCCGGCCGACAATTGGATGTTGCACGTCGCCATCGAACAGCTTTCGCAGGGCGATATCCTGGTCCTAGCGCCGACATCGCCCTCCGATGCCGGTTACTTCGGCGATCTGCTTGCGACGTCCGCAATGGCTCGCGGCTGTCGCGGACTGATAATCGATGCGGGCGTGCGCGACGTGGCAGATCTTACCAAAATGGGCTTTCCAGTCTGGTCGCACCATGTCTTCGCGCAAGGCACGGTGAAGGAGACGCTGGGCTCGGTGAACGTGCCCGTTGTCTGCGCCGGTGCTCTTGTCAATCCGGGTGACGTGATCGTCGCCGATGATGACGGGGTTTGCGTGGTGCGGCGGGAGGAAGCTGTGGACGTGCTGAAGGCCGCGGAGGCGCGAGCTGCCAACGAGGATGCCAAGCGCAAGAGATTGGCCGCCGGGGAGCTGGGGCTCGATATTTACGACATGCGCGGCAAGCTGGAGGCGAAGGGACTGAAATATGTCTGAGGGCATACGCGCCATGTGGATGCGCGGGGGCACCTCCAAGGGCGGCTACTTCCTTGCTTCTGACCTGCCGAAGGATGGCGGCGAACGCGATGCGGCACTTCTGCGCATCATGGGCTCGCCCGATCCACGTCAGATCGACGGAATGGGAGGTGCCGATCCGCTGACCTCCAAGGTGGCGGTTGTCCGCCCATCGGAGCGCGAAGGCGTCGATGTCGACTATCTTTTCCTGCAGGTCTTTGTCGATCAGGCAATTGTCACCGACAGCCAGAACTGCGGCAACATCCTGGCTGGTGTCGGACCTTTTGCCATTGAGCGCGGGCTCGTCCGTGCGCAGGGCGGCAGGACGGACGTACGGATCTTCATGGAAAATACCGGCCAGATTGCTGTTGCCACCGTCGAGACGCCGGGCGGCATGGTCAATTATGCGGGCGAGGCGCGCATCGATGGCGTTCCGGGCACCGCCGCGCCGATCCCGATCATCTTTAAGGATACCGCTGGCTCAAGCTGCGGTGCACTTCTGCCTTCCGGAAATGCCGCCGATACGATTGATGGCGTGGAGGTAACGCTGATTGACAATGGCATGCCCTGCGTCGTCCTCAACGCCGCAGACTTTGGCATAAGGGGAGACGAGACGCCCGCCGAACTGGAAGCCAATTCGGAGCTCCGGAAACGCGTTGAGGCCATTCGGCTCAAAGCGGGACCGCTGATGAACCTTGGCGATGTGAAGGAAAAGTCCGTTCCGAAGATGACGCTTGTGAGCCCGCCGCGTCAAGGCGGTGCTATCTCGACCCGTACCTTCATTCCGCATCGTTGCCATGCGGCGATCGGCGTTCTGGGTGCCGTCAGTGTCGCCACGGCCTGCCTCTTGCCGGACGGTCCCGCGGCCAGATTGGCGCAGGTGCCGGATGGCAGCAGGAAATCCATTTCCGTCGAGCATCCGACAGGCGAATTCACGGTGATCGCCGATCTGGACGCCAATGGGGAGGTCGTTTCGGCAGGTGTGCTGCGGACGGCGCGCAAACTGGCCGATGGCGTGGTGTTCCCCTGATCGGTAAAGGAAAAGGATGCGTGCAGGCGAAGGGGTGCATTCAGCAGCCTTCGTCTGCTGTCATATCGTAGGATATGCAGTCCTCCTACCCGAATCTACGTCATATCCGACTGTTCGCCGCCGCCGTTACATACTCCTCGCTGACGCGGGCAGCCGAGTCCGTGCATGTTTCACAACCGGCGGCATCCCAGGCGATCTCACGTCTGGAGGCGCAATTCGGGGGCACGCTGCTTGAGAGACTGGGTACCGGCGTCCGTCCCACCGCGCGCGGGACGATTGTCGCACGGCGCGCGCGGCGCAGTCTGGAATTGCTGCGCTCGGCAAGCACGGCGTTGGCACGACAGTCGCGGAAACCGCCGGTGCAGCGGCCAGACGGCGGGATATCGGATCGGATCCATGGGGCGCCGTCGGGCGACCTGTTGGAAGTTCACACCACCAGCACGCAACTTCGCGCGCTCGCTGCCTTCACCGAGGCCGGCACCTTCCAGGGTGCTGCCCGGTTGCTGGGCCAGGCGGAACCTTCCGTGCAACGCGCCGCGCGCCAGCTGGAGCGTGTCGGCGGCGTTCCCTTGTTCGACGGCGCTTATCGCGCGTTGCGGCTTACCCCGGCTGGAGCGATGCTGGCGCGCCATGCGCATCTGATCCTGCGTGAGTTTGAGAGTGCCGTTGAGGAAGTGCGGGAATATGATGGGCAGTTCGATGGCCGTATCATCATCGGCACCTTGCCGCTGGTGCGCACCAGGATCGTTCCCAGTGCAGTTGCGAGGCTGTCGGGCCGGCGCCCCGATGCGAGGGTGGAAATCCTGGATGGCGATTATGACAGTCTGGTGCGCGCCCTGCTGATCGGCAAAATCGATCTGTTGGTCGGCGCCCTGCGCCATCGCGCCGCGGAGCGCGGGCTGGTAGAGGAAACACTGTTTAGCGACGGCCTGTCCATCATCGCGCGTGCGGGCCATCCTCTCCTGCAAAAGGCGAGCGTCAACCACCAGGATCTCGCGGAATATCCCTGGGTGCTGCCGCGCGAAGGGACGCCCACGCGGGCAATCTTCGACGCGTTGGCCCGAGACTTTCCGCCGCACCGGTGCGTTGGCGGCCCGATCGTTACGGGTTCGCTGATTGCTGTCCGCGGAATTCTCATGCAGACGGACCGGCTGACCATCCTTTCACGCCAGCAGATCGAGTATGATGAACAGGCGGGCCTGCTCCAGGTTGTTCCCTTTGCGCTCGATCACTCGGAACGTCCGATTGGGATGACGACACGCAGCGACTGGCAGCCGACGGCGCTTCAGCGTGAGTTCCTCGCGATCCTGCGTGAAGCTGCCAGGGATTAGCGATTTTAAAACCGCAATGCGCTTGGCGAGTTACTTCGGAGCCATGCGAATGGCTCCGTCGAGACGGATCGTTTCGCCGTTGAGCATCTGGTTCTCGACGATGTGGCAAACGAGCCGGGCATATTCTTCTGGCTCTCCAAGGCGTGGCGGAAAGGGCACTTGTGCACCAAGGGATTGTTGCGCTTCTTCGGGCAGTACATCCATCATCGGTGTGCGGAAGATTCCGGGCGCAATGGTGGCCACGCGTATACCGGCGCGGGAAAGGTCGCGAGCGATCGGCAATGTCATGCTGACGATGCCGCCCTTGCTGGCCGCATAAGCTGCCTGTCCGACCTGTCCGTCATATGCTGCAACGGATGCGGTGTTGACGATCACGCCGCGCTCACCGCCCTCAAGTGGTTCAGCTTCCTGCGCATGGGAAGCAAACAGGCGGATCATATTGAACGTGCCGACCAGATTGACCTCCACCGCCTTGCGGAACTTATCAAGCGGATGGGGGCCATCCTTGCTCACCGTGCGTCCGGCAATCGCAATGCCGGCGCAATTGACGAGGATGCGTGCCGTGCTCAGTTCGCCCTCGACCGTTGCAAATGCTGCTTCTGCCTGTTCGGCGCTGGAGACATCGCAGGAAATCGCAAGACCGTTTACCCTACGGGCTGACCGTTCTGCAGCCTCGCCATCGAGATCGACGATCGCCAGGCGGGCCCCCCGCTGGGCCAGCGCGAGTGCGGCTGCGGCACCAAGCCCCGACCCGCCGCCGGTTACGACAGCCACAACATCCTTTATGTTCATAATGCCTCCGCGCGAATGGACTGAACGATGGCCGCTCGCCAGCGGCGCCCGTCAGATAGAGCATGAATAAAAAACATGCATATAGCTGGATGTGAAGGGCGCAGACCGCAAATCCGGATGAGCGAGCCTTAAAAGCGCTGCGACCGGAAGACTGCCGGCTTGGCTACAGACAAGGTGCGTGCGCGTCGGACACCGGCGGAGGCAAGGAAGAGCGTCGGAACAAGGAAGATCGCTAGATGGATTCCGGCGATGACAATCTCATGAGTGAAATGACTGATCGATAGAATGGAAGGGACCGCCAACAGCATGTAGGCCAGCTGCGTTGCCGTGTTTCCTCGCGTGGCGGAGGTATAGAGCCAGCCCATAATCCAGGCGATGGCGAAAAATTTGGCGCATCCGAAATACCAGAAGGATACGAACGCATCCGCCATTCCCGTGGCGGTGGAGCCGATTGGAGGCTCATAACCTCTCTCGAACATTGGCGGCTGTTCGAGCATCAGCGCCTCTTTGAAAGACCTGCCGACAAGCTGCGCCGGCACATAGGCGAAGACGGTCCAGTTCCAGTGATTGATCCCCAGATCGAAGGCCTTCGTCTGGTCTACATGTCCGATGATCTTGGCCGCGTTGACCATTTCCGGCCCGCCTTCCTGAAGCAGATCTTTCCACTTCTCGCCAAGGTCGATCTGCATGACGGCTTTCCAGTTCGGTTCGCCTGTGTAGAAGGTTGCCTGCCGGTATTCCCCTGCACCCAGAAGACCTGCCAGGGCAACCGTAAGGCCGGCAAGAATTGCCGGGCGGGGTACCACCCAGCCTCTTTGAAACCAGAATGCCAGCGCGATGAGGATGAAGAACTCTGCGGTTTCGCCGCGTCTCCCGGCGATGACAATGCGT
Organism: Phyllobacteriaceae bacterium; assembly: GCA_029279965.1. Lineage (GTDB taxonomy): Bacteria > Pseudomonadota > Alphaproteobacteria > Rhizobiales > Rhizobiaceae > Chelativorans. The sequence goes on along the minus strand of JAJUHJ010000009.1, from coordinate 42,352 downwards.
TCAAAGTAGAAGGCGGCATCGAACAGGATAATAAGCAGTGTAACTTTCGAAGGCCGCAATGCATGGCACAGGAGAGCGATCGCACAGCCGTAGGTCAACAGCTTCGCGAAGAACAAATATGTGACTGCACGGCCGGTCATCATGCTCTTCAGACGCTCCGCGTCGGGCAACTGGCCAAGTTGATAAAAGAAGTAGGCACCGGCCAGCGACATCGACGCGGCCGCGATGACAAGGTGCTTTTCACTGAACGCTACGTTGCGCGCCGGTCTGCTGCGCATGCCGAAATGCCAGCCTGCCCAACACATCGCAAGGCAGAGAATGGACATGACCAATGCTTTCACGATGGCGGAGTTGTCCACGAAGCGGTCGTTTATGATGCCGGGCAGCTGCGGCAGTATGAATGTCAGAAATATGCCAGCGGCGAAAAATGGGAAATGATAGCAGCGCTCTGTGACAAGCAAAGCTCTCAGGATCATAATGCCGCAAAGGGCGGTCAAGAACGACAGAAGCAGCCAGGCCAATTTGAACTTCTCCCCGGATGCCGGATCTTGAAGTGCAGCCAGGGGGGCAACAAGTCGGTCATTGGTGGTATAAACGGGCCTGCTTCGGTGTCTCGATCTTAGTGCGTCCTATGACGTCGTCATCAATCTTTCGTGAAACCATGCGGCCCGACGGCAAGCTGCGTCTTGCTCCTTCGGACGGTCGTCCGTTGGTCAATGACGGCGCAGCAGGAGATAGAGTCCGCTACAGATCACGACTACCAGCCATAACACCCCGCCTCCGGCGATGGATGTCGGCGCGGCAGCAGGATCTGCATCGCTGAAAGCCGCCCACCCGGCCGAAACCTTGACGCCAAGGGAGAAAAAGAGTCCGGACAGGGCTACCCTGATGCCGAAATGCTTTATCGGAAACATCGGAAATCCTCACCTCTAACTCCTGGCGACAATAGAGAGTCGGGCCGAAAGCCCAATATAGTCCATCGGCCGGCCACGGCGGAACGTGGGCGACATCTCTTCACCCTTCGAGCGCTTCCTTGCACCGGCCATCGAGCTCCTTTTTCAGCTAAAGACGCAACCAAAGGTTATAAACAGCGTTGTGGAGTTCCACCAAGGTCGTAAACCCTTGGCGCAAAGGGGAATACCGGAGGGGAAGAAAACCAGCATTTCACCATCAACGGATGCGGCCCGTGCGGAATACGTTCATCCCGAAGGGGAAGGGTCAATGTATGTCCAGTTTAAATTGGTAGGTTTGTTCGGTTTCCTCTACCCGGGGCGTCAGCTAAGATGCTTTATGCGGAGAACAAGGGTAAGAGAGGCATGATGTCTTCAAGCCCAGACATACGCTTGTTAGATAATCCAATCTTTCACCGTTTCATCAAGAAATATGGCGAAGTCACGTCTCTGAATGATCTTGGCTTTTCTGCACGGCGATACATGGCGCATACGAGTATTGCTCGGCAGGGTGAGCGAGAGGATCGCGTCTTCATCATTCATTCGGGATGGGGCTGCCTTTATAAGGACCTGCCCGATGGTGAGCGCCAGATCATAGATTTCACGTTAATCGGCGATGCTGTTAGCCTGCAGTCCACCGAGGCGGAAGCTCAGAGTTCGTTCACTTCGATCACGGACCTGGCGGTTTTTGAGGCGCGTGCGGCTTCGGTTCTTGCCGCGATCGGACGCACGCCGCCTCTTGCCGAAACACTTCTGGCAGCCAGTGCCCGCCAAAGACGCATCCTGGTCGAGCACATGACCAATCTCGGGCGTCGGACTGCGCTGGTTCGAACGGCTCACCTGCTCCTGGAACTCTGGACAAGGCTGGAAGCTGCGGGAATGGCTGACAGCAGCGGTTACGATTGTCCGCTAACCCAGTACGATCTGGCTGACGCCCTTGGGCTTACTGCGATACATGTTAATCGCATGTTACGCGAGTTGAGAGAGCACGGATTCCTCTCGATACGCAAGGGACGCGTCGAATTCATTGAAATAGAATCTGTTATCGAATTCGCCGATTTTGATAAAACTATTTACCAAAACTGATTCCAAAGCATATCTCATAGGATTCTGTCTCCGGTGTTTTCATAAACAGGAGAATTAAATCTTATAAGTAGATTTCATAATATTAATGTCTATGCATCAAAAGTTAATATGCGAGACTTAGTAATGCGTCCTCCATCCTCCTTTTTTTGGATCAGCTAATCTAAGTTAGCCTCATGGGTGGTTGTCTATATTATAGTAAACGTACTCCCTACCTTGATCGGAGTGGCCGGGATTGGTCCGTTTTCTGGCGCCTGCCGATGGGAAGTGGGTGATTCAACAGGGGGATGTCTTATGCAATCCGTTTTGAGATCGAATGGAAAAGAACCGGCGATCGGGTTTCATTCTCAAACAGGTAAGCCCGCCGTTGCCGATTACGATACCCTTGCGATATCCGGGGATGAAGCAACCGAAAAGTTACTCGTGCTTTTGGATGCAAGAGCCCTGGACCGTGAGTGTTTTGCCCAGAGCCTAGTCTCGCACGGAATTGGAATGAAGGTCCTTGCCTTCGGCTCCATCGAAAGTTGGCGCCGGGAGAAGGATTTGCATCCGCCGGTGACTGCCATCGTGCTGAACATCGGCGGCCGGAAAGTCAATGATGCGACGTTGGCGGCCGAACTGACCAAGCTGACCGGTGAATTCTCAGGCACACCTGTCATACTGCTTGGGGAGACGGATGACCTAAGCCAGATTCTCGTGGCTCTGGAATACGGCGCGAGCGGTTATATCCCTGCTTCCGTCGGCATCGATGTGTGCGTGGAAGCCATCAATCTCGCGGTCGCCGGCGGTATGTTCGTGCCGGCAAGCAGTGTCATGGCAGTCCGCAAGATCATCGGCTCCGGCATAGAGACTCCGCGGCCCATGGCCGGCATGTTTACACCACGCCAGGAGGAAGTGGTGCATGCGTTGCGGCGCGGCAAGGCGAACAAGATCATCGCTTATGAACTCAACCTGCGGGAGAGCACCGTCAAGGTTCATATCCGCAACATCATGAAGAAGCTGAAGGCCACGAACCGGACGGAGGTTGCTTACAAAATCAACCAGATGTTCCCGGCCGAACATGGACTGCAGGAGTAATCTCCCGCGCGTCTGAAGAACGCGCGGGTCCGACGGTTTATTTGCTCGCGGGTGGGGAGTGGTCATGATCGTTTCACAGAGCCGGCCGGAAGAGGCCCGAGCGATGCTGCCTGCATTGCTTGCCGTCGCCAGAAGGCGCAAATTCGTTCTGACAGTGCCGGTGCTGGGTGGCCTGGCCATCGGGCTGCTCAGCTATTCAAACGCACCGCAGACCTATGTTTCCGAAGCGGTGCTGGCTTTTGATGCGCGCCGTATTCAGGTGCTGCCAACGGAATCCGTGGTTTCGCCGCTGCCTCAGGACAGTCCGGTTCTCAGGACCGAACTCGATCTGATCAGCTCTCGTCTGATGGCCGGCAAGGTTATCGATCGGCTTGAAGCCGACGGCGTTGAAATCCGCAACGACACCTCGGGAAAGGGATTGCCCGCGGTTGTGCTGGAATCGGCATTCGGACTGTTTCAGGCTTCCGCGGACCCTTCCGGCGTCCCGCGCGCCGTGTCCGATGAAAAAAGGGTGAAGATCGATCGGCTTTTGTCGCGGCTGAGCGTCAACAATGATGGCCACTCCTACACGATCTTTATCGCGTTCCGGGCATCGGACCCGGTTTACGCGGCGAAGGTAGCCAACGCTTACGCTGCCACCTACCTCGACCATCATATCGCCGTTAAGCGGACGGCAACCCGTCGCATAAGCGATTGGCTGGGCGAAACCCTCGTCAGCCTGCGTGCCAATCTCGAGGCTTCGGAAAAGGCTGCCGAGGATTTCCGCCGTCAGTCCGGTCTCGTCATGACGGAAGGGGGGACACTGCAGGATCAACGGATTGCGGCGCTGAATGCGGAGCTTGTCGCCACGCGCGCCGCCCTTGCGGGAGTCCATGCGCGGCTCGAGACGGTCAAGGCCCTTGCCGAGGAAGACGAAATACCTGCCGCGGCCGACATTCTGGGATCTGCGACCATCCAGAACCTTCGCGCTGACCAGGTGCGCCTGGAGCGCAGGATAGAAGAATTGCGTGCCAATGGAGCGACCAAGAACACGCAGCTGGAGATGCTCGCCTCGGAATTGGCAACGCTCAAGCAACAGATCCACCGGGAAGTGCAGAACGTTGTCGAAAGCCTTTCCAACGAGATCGCCATCGCACGACGCAAGGAGGCAAGCCTTGAGGATGCCCTCGTCGCCGCGAAAGGCGAGTTGGCTGAGGCCAATCACGCGGAAGTCCAATTGGCGCAGTTCGAGCGCGAGGCGGCAGTCAACCGGAGCATCTATGAGAGCTATCTGGTTCGCTACAAGCAGACGATCGAACAGGACGGGATCGCCGCGCCGGAAGCGCAAGTCATCTCGCTGGCGGAGCCGGCTACCGCGCGTGTAAGTCCGCAATTGTCGACGTGGATGTTGTTCGGCCTTGCGTTCGGCGGCAGCATTGGCCTCGCCGGTGCCGTATTCCGCGAGGCGACCGATCGGCGTGTGCACTTATCGCAGGCGCTCGAGACATCGACGGAGGTCCCCGTGGTCGGCTATGTGCCGAGGTTGAGTGTCCTGGAACGCAAACGTATCGCTACAGATGCCATCCGCCCGTGTTCGAGATTTGGACGAGCGATCTCCGCGCTCCGCCTTATGCTCGGTGTCTCGCCTCGGCCCGGCTCGACCCTTACCGTGGCCGTTACGTCGGCGCTCCCGGGCGATGGTAAGACCACGCTGACGGTTGGGATCGCCCATGCAGCCGTGGCAGCCGGGGTAAAAACCGTCATTGTCGATGCGAACTTTTATAACCCTTCGGTTGAAAAAGCTCTCAAGGTATCGGCCACAGCCTACATAGACGAGGTTCCCAGCGTGTGGTTGCCGAGCGAGGCCGTGCAGGTAGATCCGAAATCCGGCCTGCATTTTGTCGCCGCTCGCGAGGACGGCGTCGGGAGCTTCGATGAATTCCTAGCAAGTGGCGGTTTGAAGAAACTCATTTCGGCGCTCAAGGGGCGGTTTGATCTTATCCTGATCGATATGCCGGATCTGGAACATGCGGCAGAAGTTGCGCAGATTGTTCCCGTGGCGGACCGACTGGTTTTTGTTGCGCCATTTTCCGGCAAGCAACTTCATCAGACCATTGCATCAATCCAGAACCTTGCCTCATGCGCGCGCATGCCGGACGGCATCGTACTCAATCGGGTGGATCAGGGCTTCTATACCGAGCTTGCGGAGCGGCCGCCGCGGCCAGCCGAGTACCCGGCGCCAGCGAACACGACGAGCCAGCCGCCGTCTCCCGGCATTGCCTAGCCAGCATACCAGATTGCCTCACATCATTTCGATCAGATCAGGTGAGCAACGATGAACTCTTTCTTCAGCTTCTTCCGTAGTGCCACACTGCTGTTCACGCTCGCATCATTCGCCGCACAGCCGGCTGCGGCGCAGTCCGGGACCTCCGACCCTTACCGTATCGGTGCGGGCGACATCGTTTCCATTGCCGTATACGGCGATGAGGGCTTATCCGGGGTATTTCCTGTCGCGCCGGACGGGTCCATCGCCTATCCCATCCTTGGCAATGTGAGCGTGGGCGGGCTGACGCCGGCGGAGATCGGAGAAAAGATCGATGAGGCTCTTGCTGACTACATTCCCGGCCTTACGGTCACTGCCGCTATTTCCCAGTACGCGCCGGTGTTCATTATCGGCGATATCCAGAAGCCCGGTCAGTATGAATACCGGCCAGGCATGATTGCGCTCGAACTCGTTGCCTTGGGAGGTGGCATCCGGAACACACCGGAATCGCTCGACAGCCTGCAACTCATCGCCGCCCAGCAGGAATACGCCGATCTGTCGCTTCAGATCTTCGCGCAGCAGGTGCGCCGCGCGCGCGTTCAGGCGGAACTCACGGGAGGAGATTTCACCTTCCCAGTCCCGGAACGTGTCGAACCGGCCGTGCACGAAATCCGGCGCAGCATCATTGAAGGAGAAGAGGACCTCTTCAAGATGCGCCGCAATGCATTGGTTTCCGAGCAAGAAGCGCTGGCTGCTCAGGAGCAGAGCTATGCCGAAGAGATAGAGGCGCTCGAAGCCAGCATAAAGCTGCACGAGGAAGAACTGGATCTGTTGAGCCAGGACGTGGCGTCGACCAGGGATTTGACCAATCGCGGGCTTACAGCCAAGTCCAACCTGCGGGAGGTGGAAAGGCGGCTTTCCGCGGCCAGGCGTGATGGGCTGGAACTTGGCTCCTATCTGGCCCGCGCTAGGCAGAACCAGCTCGCCTTCCGGCAGCGCCGTCAGGCGCTTGAAGAAACGCGCAGGAAGGAAGCGGCGGAATCTGTCCAGGAGATCGAGCTCGATCTGGCACGGATGCGGGCGCGGCAACGCTCGGTGTTGGACACGATCGCCGAGGCCGCGCTCAGCCTGCAAGGCGAGGAAGCCGGTCTGCAGCGTGAGCTCACCTTTTCAGTGCTTCGCAATGTCGAGGGTGAGCTTCGCGAGATGCCTGTGGACCAGCGTGCTTCCTTGAAGCCGGGGGATATTCTGCAGGCGCAGCTAGCGCCGTTGCCCGAGCCTGTTGGCCCGGCCGCTGCGGCGTCTCAGGAAAGAACGAGGGAAGCGATCCGTTTTTCCTCGGCGGCCAGCCAGCGCTGATAGACGTCCCGCAAACCATCTTCCAGGGCGATGCGCGGCCGCCATCCGAGCGCGGTGAGCTTTGCGGTGTTCAGAAGCTTGCGCGGTGCGCCATCCGGTTTGGACGTGTCGAACAGGAAGGTGCCCTCGAAGCCGACGACCTCGGCTATCATGCTCGCGAGTTGGCTGATTGAAAGCTCGCGGCCGGCGCCGATGTTGATTGGCTGGACGTCCGAATAATGTTTCATGATGTGAACACATGCATCGGCCATGTCATCGACATGAAGGAATTCACGCAACGGCCGGCCCGTTCCCCACAATGTGACGCTGCGCTGCCCCGTGACCCTGGCCTCATGGATCTTGCGGATAAGCGCGGGCAGAACATGCGAGGTCTCGGGGTCGAAATTGTCGTTTGGCCCGTAAAGATTGGTCGGCATGGCGGTGATGAAGCCGCGGCCATATTGCCGAGACAAGGCTTCGGCGAATTTCGCACCGGCGATCTTGGCGATCGCGTATGCCTCGTTGGTGGGCTCGAGCGGAGCCGTCAGGAGAGCGGTTTCATCGATCGGCTGCGGCGCATTTCGCGGATATATGCAGCTCGATCCCAGCCACAGCAGTTTCTCGACACCGATGGCGTGCGCGGCGCGCATGATGTTCAGCGCGATCATCGCGTTGTCGTACAGGAACTCCACCGGATAACGTGAATTCGCCGCGATGCCGCCGACGCGGGCGGCGGCGACAAACACCACATCGGGTCGGTTGGCCCGCATCCAGCATTCTGTCGTTCACTGGCGCGTCAGGTCCAGGCGCGTGTGTGGTACGGCGAGAATATCACACTCTTCCGAGGCAAGGCGGCGCATGATCGCGGAGCCCACCATCCCTGTATGTCCGGCCACCCAAACGCGTTTGCCGCGAAGCTGAAAAGCCGTCCTGGCGCCTTTTGTGACCATGTGTCCCACCTTAGGAAGCGGTATAGCGGATTTGAATATCGGTGATCGGCGCGCGGAGCGATATCTCTCAAAATGATCAGCCTTGCCGAAGGACGGCTTCCGCAAGTCGGTGGAAGGGCGGAAAACGGCCAGTCCAAAGGTGGTAGGGCAAACACTCCGCGGCAAGCGTCACTACGACTTATGCGGCGCTTGAGAAGGCAATGGCAGTGCTGCGACAGTCTTGCCAAAGCCGCGAACGGACCTTGCCGTTCCGGTGCAAGCCAGGCCGGGCACGCACACCGATGAAGATTGTTCTCGCCAATCGCTATTTCTATCCGGACCAGTCGGCCACCAGCCGCATGGTCTCCAGTCTTGCATTCTCGCTTGCCGGACAGGGACATTCCGTCACTGCCCTGGCCAGCCGCCACTTCCATGATCGGCGTGATGCCGTTTTGCCGGCGCGCGAGACCATCAATGGTGTCTCCGTCCGGCGATTATGGACGTCCGGCTTCGGCCGGAGCGGTCTTGCCGGACGCGCGGTCGACTATGGCACTTTTCATATGTCCGCGGCGCTCTGGTGGCTCCTGAACACAGGGCGCAAGGACGTATGCGTGGTGTGTACGGATCCACCGCTGTTGGCTGTCACCGGCGCAATGCCAATTGCCTTGCGCGGCGGCAGGCTGGTCAACTGGGTGATGGACCTGTTTCCCGAAACGGCGACCGAGCTCGGCCTTCTTTCCCAAGGTGCCCCGTCGGGAAAGATCTCTCTCCTGCTGCGTGACTGGTCGCTGAAGCGCGCCGCGCTCACCATCTGCCCGATGCAGGAGATGAACAGATATCTTGCCAGCCGAACGCCTGGCGTTTCACAGTTCACGACGGTGCATCACTGGTCCGATGGGGAGGAAATCCACCCGGTCCATCCCGAACACAATCGGCTTCGCCGGGAATGGGGGCTGGAGGGTACCTTTGTTGTCGGCTACTCGGGTAATTTCGGCAGGGCGCACGAGTTCGACACGCTCATCAACGCTGCCGAGAAGCTCCGCGGCCATGATCATGTGCGATTTCTTCTTATCGGCGACGGGCAGCGGCGTGCGGCCACCGAACGGGAGGTCCGCCGTCGTGGCCTCTCCAACGTTCTGTTCAAGCCCTATCAGCCGAGCGAGCTTCTCGCCCAAAGCCTGAGTGCGGCCGACGTTCATATCGTCTCTCTCCTGCCGGAACTGGAATATTGTATCGTTCCGAGCAAGTTTTACGGTGTGCTGGCCGCGGGGCGACCGACGATCTTCATCGGCGATTTGGACGGAGAGGTTGCCACTGTCGTTCGCAGGGCCGCCTGTGGAGAGAGCGTGGCCCCAGGCGATGCCGACGGCCTTGCGGGATTGATCCTGCGCCTTGAGAGCGAGCTAACGGAGCGTCTGGCGATGGGGCGCAGGGCGCGGCAGCTCCTCGAGATTGAATATGGGCGCGATCACGGCGTTGACCGCTGGCAAGAGGCTGTGTCGCATCTTTTGACCCAGGAACAGCCAACGCGTGTGTCGCCGCGGCCGCAAGAGGTACGGATGTGAGCGGCACCGTCGTCGTCAGCCAGCTTGGCGCGCGCATGCACTATGCCGTGCCGCGAATTTTGAATCGGGCAGGGCGGCTTGAGCGCCTTTACACCGACGTCTGCGCAGCCAAGGGATGGCCGCGTGTTCTTGACTTCGCCCCGCCGTCAACGCTGCCGCCCGTCATGCGGCGTCTTCGCGGCAGAGTGCCTGATGGCATCCCGGCGGACAAGATATACTGTTTTGAAAGCGTCGGCTTTTCCTCGGTTCTCAGAAGAATGCTTGTGCCGACCCAGGAAATGGATACGCGCACTGGGCTTGAAGCGGGCAGTGCGTTTTCCCGGCGTGTGGTGCGGTGCGGCTTCGGCAATGCCGAAGGCTTTTACGGCATCAGCGGTGAATGCCTCGAGCAGCTCGAGGCAGCGGCGGGAAACGGCCTCTGGACCGTGGTGGAGCAAATGATTGCGCCGCGTGAAATGGCCGATGATCTCATCTCCAGCGAGGCGGAGCGCCATCCCGATTGGCGCGAAGCGTTGCGGCCCGATCGTTATGCTGCTGCGTTCGCTGCGCGGGAGAAAGCAGAATGGGCCGGCGCGGACGTGGTCATCTGCCCTTCCGAATTCGTGCGTCAGGGCGTGCTGCAGGCCGGCGGTCTCGCGGAGCGCTGCGTCGTGGTTCCATATGGAATCGACGCCCGGTTCCGCGTTCCCAACCGGACGTTCCGCCGGTCCGGCCCTCTGCGTGTCCTGACGGTGGGGGCCGTGGGTCTGCGAAAGGGCTCGCCTTATGTGCTGCAAGCGGCCCGGCGACTGCGCAAGGCGGCTGAATTCCGCCTCGTGGGCGTTGTCACGCTGCCCGACCATCTGCAGGTCACGTTGCGGGAAGCGCTCGACCTTACCGGGCCGACACCGCGGGGCGAAATTCTTCGCCACTATGCCTGGGCCGACGTGTTCCTGCTTCCGTCTGTCTGTGAAGGCTCGGCAACGGTGACGTATGAAGCGCTTGCTGCCGGATTGCCCGTCATTACCACTCCCAATGCGGGCAGCGTCGTCCGCGACGGTATCGACGGCTTCGTCGTCCCGGCGGGGGATATCGATGCCATCTGTGAAAAGCTGCTTCTGCTGTCCGGCGACAATGATCTGCGCGAACGGATGAGCCTGGCTGCCCAAACGGGCGCCGCGGACCATGACCTTGATGCCTATGGCCGCCGGCTTCTTTCCGTGTTTGAATCAAGCCACATACGAGCGGCCGATAAACCGGTCGCGATCTCCGCATGACCGCGCTTCACAAAGGCGCCTGTCCAAGCCGAAACGAGGCGGCGCTGCTGCGTATTGGAATGCTCGTCGGCACCGTGTCCGTTTCGGGTGGTGGCGTCATCGAGGCGGTAAGCTCTCTCTCGCGGGCACTGGCTCGCCTTCCGGGTCTATCGGTCGAAATTTTCAGCCTTCTGGGAGAGGGGAACGAGACTTACCCGCTGAACGATATTCCGATGCATCTCGTGGAGAGCCGCGGACCCGCCTCGTTTGGGTATGCACCCGGGCTTTTGCCGGCGCTTCGGACGCGCGAACTGGATGTGCTGCATGTTCATGGTCTCTGGATGTATCTTTCCGTCGCGGCGCGAAAATGGGCGCATGAGGCAGGCCGACCCTATCTCGTCAGCCCGCATGGCATGCTGGACCCGTGGGCTCTGAGCAGCGGTGCTTTGAAGAAGCGTCTTGCGATGCGCCTTTACGAAGCGGCGCATTTGCAGAACGCTTCCTGCCTGCATGCGCTTTGTGCCGCGGAAGAGGAAGCGATTTACAAAGCCGGCTTCGACACCCCGGTTATCACCATACCGAACGGCGTTGTGCCACCGTCTGAGCCGGCTCCACCCGCGCTCTGGCGGGCTGCCTTGCCGCCGGAGGCGAAAGTGCTGCTTTTCCTTGGGCGTGTGACACCGAAGAAACGGGTCCTCGAACTGATCCGCGCCTTCGCCCGCACTTGGCGGCCGGGAAGCAAGTGGCATCTGGTGATTGTCGGGCCGGTCGAAGCCGGTTATCGCGAACGCATTGCAGAGGCTGTCGATGGCTCCTCCTGCCGATCGCATATACACATCACAGGCCCTGCATACGGCAACGCGCGTGCATCGGCCTATGGCTCGGCCGATGCTTTTATCCTTCCCTCGATCAGCGAAGGGTTGCCGATGGCAGTGCTGGAAGCCTTCACCTTCGGATTGCCGGCGCTTCTTACGCCCGCCTGCAATCTTCCGGAAAGCTTTGCCGCCGGCGCGGCGCTGCAGATTGCAGCGGACGAGGACGGCATAGTGTGGGGGCTGGAGCGATTTTTTGCTATCCCCGAGGCGGAGCGGATGGCGATGGGACGGAACGGTAAACGGCTTGCAGCAGAAAACTTCGACTGGGATGTGATCGCCCGTCGGATGGCGACGCTATACGGGCGTCTTGCCTCCCGTCAGCCCGGCGGTTTACGACGCTCCCTGATCGCGGCCGCCGGGTTGCCGGCATAAACAGTCCAATCTCCCAGTTTGCGGAAGGTAACGCCGCGCGCACCGAGCACGGCGCCCGTGCCAATTTCCACGCCGGGGCCGACAAAGGCTTCTGCCGCGACCCACGCATTCTTGCCGATGCGGATCGGCCGGGCTTTTAAAGGAAAGCCGGGATCGTCGATGTCGTGACTTCCCGTGCAAAGATGCGCGCGCTGCGAGACGATGGCGAAATCCTCCAGAACGATATCGGCGACGTTGTAACAGATGACGCCCGGCCCAAGCGATGCGTGGGCACCCATTTTCAGGTTGCCAGGCCACCAGATACGCGCGCTGCCGCGTACGATCGCGGTTCGGTCTATCCTGGCGCCAAAGAGTTCGAGCACGGCGCGGCGCAGCGGCTGCATCTGCGGCGGTGTCCAACGGGCAAAGCCGTTCCATGCGGCAGACCACAGGAGACGCAGAAGCCTGTCTTTCAGGGCGAAGGTGGGTCCGCCCAGACGTGGCAATGGGGCGTCCGAAACGGGTGATGTCGGGTCGGAGTAGCGCGAAAGCATGGCGTGTTTCCTTCACCAGCCTGCGAAGCTGTAGTTTTCTGCCATCGGTCAGCCTCTCGTCTCGTCCAGGCACAATTCGCCGGGCTTGGCCTTCTCCGGAAGGAGCATGGCCCGGACGGCGTAGGCCGCCGATTTGATGTATTCATATGTGGTCATCAGACCGTGGATCCCGAATGCAGACGCCAGCACAGGCGCTGGTCTTGCAGGCACGGAGATCCACTCGACACCCGGGCAGAGGGCGCGGAAGGTTGTCACTGCCCGGCGGGAATGAAACAAGCTCGTTACCAGAATTGCCGACTGCGCTTTCGCTGCCTCCAGAAATGGGGAGGTGTTCAGCGCGTTTTCCCACGTGCTGCGAGACAGGCACTCGATGGAAATTGCGTCACCTGCCACCCCCGCATCGATCATGACATCCCTGATAAACGTGCAGTCGCCTTCGCCCGCGACAACGATGCTTGGAGCGAAGCCTTGATGCCAAAGCTCGGCCGCCTTGGCTGCCCGTGGCGCTCCGTCTCCGCCAAGAACGACGATCATGTCCGCCGACCTCGCCTCCTGACGTTCGGCCAAAAGCCACCCGGACAGGAAAACCGCGCCTAGGTAAACGGCTAGGGCAAGAACCGCGCAGACAAACATCCCGACCAGCAAGGATCGCAGCCGATTGAACTGTCTGGTAGCCACGATCTTTGACCGGGCGTTTCCCGTCATATCTGCAGCCCGCGCTCGCGTCTTTGCCGCTCGGCGGTTTTTAGCAGGATCATGAACTCGTAGCCGGAAATCAGCCGACAATACACGTAGCCGGGCCAGCCATCGAGGAACCCGCCCCGCAGAATATACATGTAAACGAAGCGCAGGGTCGGCCTGAACGGCAGGTGATATGAAAGGCGCTTCAGCCCGCGCCGCCGGACGTCGGAACGCCCGCTGAAGAGTTCGCCCCCGTCGATCTTCTGTTCAGCGCGCGCTGCGGCCAGGTTCGCTTCGACGCTGGAGTAGCGGTTGTGCTTGTCATACCAGGCTTCGATGCCCTTGTTGAAGCTGTAGTGGATGAAGTGGGATTTCAACAGTCCGGTCGGGCCATCGGCCACGCCCACAGAGTGCACCTGACGCTCGAAGCGCACCCGGTCGGGCCGCACCATGCGCGTGATCCACGTGGGATAAAGGCTGCTATGGCGTATCCATTTGCCCATGAACATGTTCTTGTAGCGCGCCTTGAACATTGCTTCGGGTCGTGTGGGATCGGCAGCGATCTTCAGCATTTCGTCGCGAAGATCGTCCGGGGTCACTTCATCCGCGTCCGGTGTATAGACCCAGTCGTGCTTGAACTTGATCTTCGTCAAGCCGAACATGCGTTGGCGGTCTTCGGTGTCGTAGCGGCGCTTTACCACGCGAGCGCCCGCCTCTCGTGCGATCTCGACGGTGCGGTCCGTGCTGAATGAATCGAGGACGACGATGTCGTCGCACCACGACAGCGAGGCGAGACACGCCGGCAGATTGATCTCTTCGTTCCAGGTCATGATAAGGGCTGAGATGCTCACGGACTTACCTCATCGCGGGAAATGTGGTTACGCAGCGGCGGCTGCATCATGGCTTCTCCCTCACGGCTTGGGGGAGATAGGCCGCGCCTGCGGTATTGGCAGAGGACGGCACTACGAACTCCTCGTGCGCATGGAGATCGCGCAGGATCAGAACGACCATCGAATGGGCGGCGAGTGGAACGAGAAGTGCCAGCGCCATCACGCTGTCAGCGATGTCGAAAACCACACCCGCATATGCAACCGCGCCGCATAAGGCGTTTGCGCCCGAGATCAGCATGCTCGCCACCGCCGGTGAAAGCCCGGCATCCAGAAGCAGGTGATGGAGGTGCCATCGGTCGGGAGAAAGCGGACTGCGGCGGCTGGCAAGGCGGCGCACGATGAGACTCAGCGTATCGGCGACAGGGACAACGACAATCCACAGGAGGATGGGGAACGCAATTCCGCCTTCCCCGTGGCACAGCCGGATGATGAAAAAGGCAAGGGCCGCGCCCAGCATCAGGCTTCCGCCGTCGCCAAGGAAGACGCTGGCCTTTCCTTGCCACGGATGACGCAGGTTGAAGAGCAGGAACCCTGAAACAGCCGCCAGAAGCACCAGAGCGTGAACCGCCAGATAGGAGTCGCCGCCGTGGAACGCGATCAGAGCCAGCCATACAAGCGATGCCGCCGCGCTGCTTCCAGCAAGCCCGTCGACGCCGTCCAGCATGTTGACCGCATTTATCGTTCCAACGGTGAAAAATCCTGCCAGTGCGATGCCGAGTAGCGGAGGCAGGACCCATGTTTCCGTACCAGGCAGCGCACCGAGATTGAACGGTCCCGCGAATGGCGAGATGAGAACGATCGCGGCAACTGCCTGCACCGCCAGTCTTGGCACTGCCGGCAGCCGCCATCTGTCGTCCGCCATCCCCAGGATGACGAGCATGCCAAGCCCGATTTCCCAATTCCAGGGAACGCGGAACCCGTCGTTGAATCCGATCCCGCTAACCATAAACGCGGTAAAAATTGCGAAGCCGCCGCAAAGAGGCACCATGCCTTCGTGTTTCTTCCGGAAGTCGGGCGTATCCAGAAGACACAGCTCGCCGGCGAGTTTTCTTGTCACAATGATGAGCAGGATGGTGAGCAGAAAAGAATTGAGCATGTGCGGGTACAGGCCGTTCAACATCACCGGTTCCTCTCCGCGTCGGCAGGTAACGCAAGTCAGCCACTCTAAAACGGGTTTCAGGGCGCGTTGGATTTGGAGAATGAGAGGAGGGGAATAGGCCGATGGTAGAAGGTTATTCGCCGAGCGGGTTTACCGGTAGGGCGCTGTGATGGACTTTTCGGTTGCTGATGGGAGCAGAGGGATAAAGCCGATCCTTCATGATCACCGACAGCAGTATCCCATTTGACCAGAAGGGATGCGGTGCCTTGCC
The DNA here is from genome assembly GCA_029279965.1 of Phyllobacteriaceae bacterium. GTDB lineage: Bacteria > Pseudomonadota > Alphaproteobacteria > Rhizobiales > Rhizobiaceae > Chelativorans. Next base: position 27,212 of record JAJUHJ010000009.1, on the reverse strand, counting down.
CCGCGGCAAGCGCGAAGCGGTAACCGGAAAACGTAGCGCGTCCTTTCATGTGCGAAGGGATAATACTGCCAGGACTGCCAATCCCGCGAAATCGGTAGGGGTGCACACCGGATGGCGTGGCAGCCCACTGAAATGTGGAGTGGGAGGTTTGTATACCGGGTGTAATGATGTGACATCCAAGGAAGTCGCCCAGACGAAGCGCCTGCAAACGCAGGGCAACTGAACCCAGGTCTCAGAGCAACGCGAGAACGTGCGACCGGATCCGGCCTCATCGCCGGATCAGGGTTTGAACAGTGGAGCAGCAAGGCCACCGGCCATGGAAACCAAACTGGTACACGCGACGCCCAAGGCGATCGCGCTCGCGGCTATCTACATTTGCGAATCCTTGTTGCTGGAGCTTGAGGCGCGCCAGATTCTTCAGGCTGCGGAGGTGCAGGGGCTGCTTAAGGATGCGGTCAAGACACTCCGCGCGGCCGAGGGAATGACCGGAGCCGAAGACTACTTTGCAGCAAGCGATCTCGTCGATTTCATCCGTGAGCAGCACGACCGTGTGAGCAACTGACGAGAAGACGCGTCAACAGCACGCAGGCTACCCCTTTCCGGCGAGCCGTTAAGCCCAATGTCGGCATTCTGCCCGGCTGCCAGCGGCGTATTTTCATTCCCATGCTGCAGATCGTCAAACCAATGTCCCCGCACCAGAATGGTCTCGTTAAATGAGCCGGGTTCGCCGCGCTTTTGCAATGGCATCAGCAGAGCAGTATCTCGGACTGCTCATCAACTTTATCATGCTAACCATACTGGCCCGACTTCTCACGCCTTCCGAAGTCGGGGTCGCGGTCATCGGAATGTCCGTTCCGCTGGTGGTGTTTTCACTGCGCACATTCGTTACGCCCGAGTTCCTGATCCAGGCCCGCGCTGTCGGCGGCCGGGAGATACGCACCGCCTTTACCCTGCATCTGATCTTGACGCTTGTTCTGGCGACCGGCTTGCTTGTCGCCTCGGGAGCAATTGCGCGTTTCTACAGAGCGCCGGATCTTGCCCTCTTTCTGCAAGTGTGCACGCTTGCAGCCTTGTTGGATGCCGTGGCGCATCCGATCAGCGCCATTCTCAGCCGGGATATGGCTTTCGGAATTCTTGCCCGCATCAGAACTGCCGGATCAGCATCGACCGCGCTTGTAACAATCGCGTCGGCATGGTTCGGCCACAGCTATATGAGCTATGCGTGGGGCATGCTCGTTGGCGCCGTGGTCATGGCCGGTCTCGCCTATGCCGCGCGGCCGAAAGAGTGGAGCTTTCGCCCCGGCCTCGAAGCTTGGCGGGAGGCCTTGGCTTTCGGACGCTTCAAGGGCGCAACCATCGCCATTGAACGCATCTATGAAGCCATTCCCCAACTTCTCCTTGGCCGCATCATGCCGTCATCGGCGCTTGGGCTTTACAACCGCGCGAGCGCCGTCTGCAACATTCCGGACCGCATGCTGCTTTCGGCAGTTTTCGCAATGGCTTTTCCGGCGCTCGCAGAGCAGGTGCGCGAGGGCAGGGATATAAAGGGCGCCTTTCTCCATATCCTCGAATACATCACGGTCTTCTACTGGCCCGCTCTGATCGTGGTCGCCATGATGGCGGAATCCATCGTCCAAATCATTCTCGGTGAGCAATGGAGCGCAGCCGCGCCTCTGGTGCGTATTCTCGCCCTAGCGAGCCTTTTCTGGTTTCCGGTCGTTCCTGCCAATCCACTTCTTCTGGCCCTCGGTGAAAATCGGGACGCATTCATTTCCTCGCTCCTGGCGCGATCCGGAGCAGCGGTGATCCTGTGCTGCGCCAGCTTTTTCGGGCTGAAAGCGCTGGCCCTCAGCCAACTTCTGGCGATACCGTTGCAGATGTATATTGCGCTGCATTTTGCGCAACGCCATGCAGGCTTCACATGGCGCGAACTTTTCCTCGCGCTGCGCGGAAGCTTTCTCGTCACGATTTGCGCCGTTGTGGGCCCACTTGCGTTCGTGCTCACGGTCGATTGGCCGGATGCTCCTTTCGCCTCCCTCGCAGTTGCGGGGGTGTTCTCCCTGGCAGGCTGGGTCATGGCGATTGTCGTGACCGGCCATTCCATCATGGAGGAAATCCGCGCTCTTTGGACGATCGTAGCCAGAGGCGTTGGCAGTTGGCACGGGCGAAAGAGCGCACGGCTTTTAACGGGCGCAGCCAAATGACCGGCGTCGACGTGGTCATTCCAAGTTTCAACTACGGGCGATTTCTACGCGATTGCATCCAAAGCGTTCTCGATCAGAGCCCGACCAAGGTGCGCGTGCTGGTGATCGATAACGCATCCGATGACGACAGCGTGGAAATTGCGTCGGAGATGGCGCGCTGCGACTCCCGCGTCGAACTGCTTGCGCGACGAAGAAATCTCGGACCGCATGCGTCCTTCAATGAAGGCATTGATTGGGCGCGGTCGGATTACTTTCTCGTTCTATGTGCCGATGATCTGCTGGTGAAAGCGTCCTTGCAGCGCGCGGTTCGCGTACTCGAGGAGCGACCGGATACGCATTTGGCGTATGGCAGGACGTATTTTACAGATCGCGAGTTGCCCGGCCCCGAAACGCTCCTGCAGCCGCAAGAAACTTGCTGGCGCTTCATGACCGGGCGAGAGCTGATCGAGCGGTTCTGCCGCACGGGGCGCAACCATGTGGCTGGACCGACGGCGGTTGTCCGCACCAGTGTGCAGAAGGCGGTGGGGTATTACAGGCCAGCGCTTCCGCATACGGACGACCTGGAAATGTGGATGCGTTTCGCCATGCATGGGAACGCCGCCGAAACCGATGCCTGGCAGGCGATTTCGCGTGTCCACGGGCGAACGCAATCTGCGACCGTGGCGGACATTCACCATTGGAATATTGAATTTGAAGCGGCCTTCCGCTCCTTCTTCGCGCATGAGGGCGCGGCTTTGCCCGATGCACGTCGGCTGGAAAATCTGGTTTTGCGGCGGCTTGGGGACCGAGCGTATTGCTCCGGTTTTACGCATCTCATGCGGGGCGAGCAGGGCGCGCTACGGCTTCTTGGCTATGCGATAGAGGCGCGGGGCCGCCCATTCGGTGTCCTTCCACCTGCCGCTTACCTGCTGGAGCGCCTGAAGAACCGATATGCTTTGCGATCGGCGGGATAGTCTCTCCCGGCTGCATGCGCGGGCTTACGTCGTGGCTCGGCCAGCACACGGGCGAGTAGCCGCCGTTCCTGTTCTGCAAGCCGGTCATGGTAACGGGACAGCCGCCACCGTATCGCGGCACGCGTCGCACGAAGCTGACCAGCGAGCCTGTCGAATTGGGAGATCAGTTCCTCCACCTGGAAGGTCTCGACATGATTGCAATAGGCACCAAGTCCCATGTCCTCGAGCAAAGCATCGTTCTTGGCAGCGTATGCCAGGGAAATCAGTGGCCGCTCGAGACTGAGCGCTGCGATCAAATTGTGAAAGCGGCTCGCAACCACGAGATCGGTTGCCGCGATCTGATGCTTGAGATCGGAAAGTGAATCGGCCGGATCATACACTATCCGGGACGTATCCTCGCCGGCGCGGGCAAGAGTATGCAGAACATCATCGACGGCAAGGCAATCCTCCTGGTCGCCGATCAGCAGGCGGACGCGATAGCCACGTGCCAATAGATGGCGAATGAAGCGTACGAGCTTGTCCCGGTACTGCCGGTAAATCTCCTGCTTTTTGGTATCGTTCTTGAACCAGCCTGTATAGGCCATCACCCCTATTCCGACCGAAAGGCGGGGATCGCTGTCCAGAGCCTCGGATAATTGCGGAGCGGCGAGCCTGAATGCAAGGTCGGGAAAAACGTCATCCGCGTCCGTTCGCACACCTATGCGCTGCATGAAGTGGCGCGAGATTGCATCACGGTACGAACGATAGGCGGCACATTTTGCGGCGGTCTTCATGAACCACAGGCTGATGCGGTTGCGGATCGGCCCCGCGCCAATGCTGACGAATGCAAGTGGCACGCCAGCAAGGCGGGCTGCGATCGACCAGCGAAAGACGACGTAGGGCCAGCCGAACGGGTGTTCCTTGAAATCATCGAGTATGCCGGTGCCCGGGATTATCAAGGCGTTCAACTGCCCTGTCACAAGATAGGCCTGGCGGAGATTGGCCAGCCGGCGCAAGACGTTCCGTGAAACCCAATTGAGGAGGAGGAAGACGCGCCCTTGCGGCTCCGCGCCGATATAAACGGCTTCGACGCCGAAGGTCTCACGTACCCGATCGGGAGCCGAACAGATACAAACCAGCTCCGCGTGGGGAAGCGCTCCGCGCAGGAACCCGAGCATCGCCTCCAGTGAAGCGTCATTGCCGGTGTTGCCCGTGCCGAACTGGCCGAAAAGGCCAATTTTCATGGCCTCGCTCCTTCGTGGATGGTTTCATGAATTTGCCGGGGTGCAATCATTGCAATAGGCGTAGCCCACGAGAAACCTGATCCTTTGGGCGATGGGTCCGGCCTTTCATCCTCTTCCAGCGTCATATGATTGGGCAATTGGCGTTTACACGACAGTGTTGGAATGATGCCGAAGAGGTAGGCGATTACACATCATGGTTCGTTTCCACGCCGGCAGGTGCTGAATAGCATGCACTCCCGGCGCCATCTCGACCGGTCCCAGGAGCCACATGCTGTGAAGCTCGCTTATTTTGTCCATCCCCATCTCGGCGGCACGTATACGCTTTACAAGCATCTGCGGATGGGGCTGACGGCATATGACATCGACGTCCATTGGGTGGCGCTCGGTACGGGAAACCCGGGAACATCTGTGCCCGGCGGCAGCGATGTGGAACCCGGTTTCGTGGTTCACCTGCAGCCCTCGGATTCGGAAGCCGAGAGTGCCGCGCGCCTGATCGGTGCTTTGGAAGAGCACGGGTTTGACGGCGTGTTCATCAATGTTCTGGCCGATCGATTGCAGATGAATGTGGCGGGATATCTGCCGGCCCGGATGCTGCGTATCATTATCGTCCACAACATCACGCCCGGAACCTACGCTGCGGCGCGGGCGATCCGCGACAATGTGCATGCGACCGTCGGCGTTTCCGAGCGCTGCCGCCGGGACCTCGTTCAGCGCTTCGGCTTTTCTCCCGAATGGACGGTGGCAATCCCGAATGCAGTCGATACCGCTGCTTTCCGGCGGGTAGAAAGAACGCCGAAACCCACCGATCGAACACGCCTGCTCTTTCTCGGACGGATCGAGGATGCGCCCAAGGGCGTGTTCTGGCTCCCCGCCATTATGGACCGCCTGCCCGAGTCGATTTCATTGACCGTGGCCGGTGACGGTCCTGACCTGGCGCGGCTGACCGAAAGGTTGGCTCGTCACGCTGCGCGCGTGCGCTTTACGGGGGCGGTAGACGGTGAAGAGGTTCCAGCGCTCGCCGCCGCGCATGACATTCTGATCGTCCCATCCCGTTTCGAAGGATTCGGGTTCTCGATCATCGAAGGGATGGCTGCCGGGTGCGTTCCTGTCGTCTCGCGAATTTCCGGGGTCACGGACATGATCGTGGAGGATGGAGCTTCAGGATTCCTGTTCCCGGTCGGTGACTGGGCGGAGGCCGCACGTCGCATTGAAGAACTTCATCGTCGTCCGATGACACTTGCTCGTATGTCGCTGAACGCACGCCGCCGCGCCGAGTCGGGATTTGACATCGAAACCATGAGTGCGGCCTATCACAGCCTGATCGAAAGGCTTCATCGTGAAGGACCAACGCTGCCGCCCGCACTGCCAATCGATGCCTGGTCGGTTCCCGCCGGACTGAGAGCAGGCTTCAGAACCTATTTGCCGCGCCCGGTAAAAAACTGGCTGCGCGTGGTGAAGGAACGGATATGAGCTCTCAAGCAACGGAAGATCAGGCCGCGGAACGTCCTGGCCCCGCCTTCGACAGATCGAACCGGATGCGGGCCCGTGCGCATTCCATCATCCCCGGTGGCAGCCATACCTACGCCAAGGGGGATGATCAGTATCCCGTGCTGTCTCCCGGCTTTATCGCCCGCGGTGCCGGCTGTCATGTGTGGGATGTCGACGGCAACGAATACATTGAATACGGCATGGGCAACCGGGCTGTCGGTCTGGGACATGCCTACCCGCCTGTTGTCGCTGCGGCCCGGGAGGCAATGGCTGTTGGGAGCAATTTCACCCGGCCCCACCATCTGGAGATCGACTGCGCAGAGCGGTTCCTGGAACTGATCGAAGGGGCCGAGATGGTGAAGTTCTGCAAGGACGGTTCCGATGCCACCTCGGGGGCTGTGCGGTTGGCGCGCGCCTATACGGGGCGGGAGATGATCGCCTGCTGTGCCGATCACCCGTTCTTTTCCACCGACGACTGGTTCATCGGCACGACCCCGGTCAATTCCGGCGTTCCCGAGCAGATCAGACAGTTGACCGCCACTTTTCGATACGGTGACCTTGCGAGCGCCCGTGCGGTTTTCGCGCGGTATCCGGGCAAGATCGCCGGGCTGATACTGGAGCCCTCGCGCGGCGATGACCCGCCCCACGGATATTTGCAGGAGCTGCGCAACCTCTGTCATGACAATGGCGCGCTTTTGATCTTCGACGAGATGATTACCGGCTTTCGCTGGCATACGGGCGGGGCGCAGAGGCTCTATGGCGTTGTTCCCGACCTTTCCTGTTTCGGCAAGGCGCTCGGCAACGGGTTTTCGCTCTCGGCGCTGGCCGGCAAGCGGGAATTCATGCGCCTTGGCGGGCTGGAGCATGAGGATCGCCCAAGGGTCTTCCTGCTATCGACCACCCATGGCGCAGAGACCCACGCGTTGGCGGCCGGCATTGCGACCATGAATGTCTATCGGAGCGAGCCTGTCGTCGAGCATCTTTACCACCAGGGCCGCACACTGCGTGAGGGGCTGGAAGCGGCCGCACGCGACCAGGGGGTGGACGGATTCTTCAAGGTTGTCGGACGGGACTGCTGCCTTGCTTACGCCGCTCTCGATGAGCGAGGCGAGCCTTCCCAGGCGTTCCGCACGCTGTTCCTTCAGGAAACCATCCGCCACGGCATCCTCGCCCCTTCATTGGTGGTGGGCTACACGCATCGCGATCAGGACATAGAGCGCACCGTCGAAGCTGTGCACGCGGCATTGGCGGTGTATGCGCGGGCGCTCGATGGTGGCGTGGAGCGTTTTCTCGTCGGGCGGCCCTCGCAGGTGGTCTATCGGCGGTTCAATAGATCTGCCCCGCCGCCTCGTGACGCGGAGACGGCAGGCGGATGAGGCCGGTTCTGGCGGCAATCTTCATGGTTTTGACGGTCGCGGCGCCGTATCCGGTCTCTGCCGGAGGGGAATTCGTCCAGCCCGCTTTTCCCTTGCGCGTCGCGCCGGATGCGGACCATCTGGAGGATGCTGCGGGCCGGCCGTTTCTGATCCATGGTGATACGGCATGGTCGCTGATCGCCGAACTGACGCGCGAGGAGGCCGAGCTTTATCTTTCCGACCGTAAAAAGCGTGGTTTCAACGCACTCGTCGTTTCTCTTATCGAGTATAAATTCGCATCCAAGGCGCCCGCCAATGCTTATGGAGAGCGGCCATTTCGCGAGCCAGAACGGTTCTCGCTGCCCAATGATGCTTATTTCGATCATGCAGAATGGGTGCTTCGCCGGGCAAGCGATTTGGGGTTCCTCGTTCTGCTCGCCCCCGCCTATCTCGGCGTCGGTGGCGGTGGCGAGGGATGGTATGGCGAAATGGCGAGCGCCGGGCCGGATGAGCTGAAAGCCTACGGTCAATATCTTGGCCAGCGTTTTGGCGAGCTTCACAACATATTATGGCTTCACGGCGGCGATTTCGACGCGACAGATAAGAACGTGGTGCGAGCCGTTGTCGAAGGTATCGCATCGACGGGAGCGGGAGGACTAAGGACTGTGCATTCGGCGCCTGATACGGTGACGGCGGAGTACTGGGCAGGTGAAGCCTGGCTCGATCTGGACACCGTCTACACCTATGGCGACGTGTACGGCCAGGTGCTTGCACGGTCTCAAGGGGCCACTGCCAAACCGGTTCTCATGCTTGAAAGCCTTTATGAAAGCGAGCACGGGGCCGGTGCGCAGACGGTCCGCGCAATTGCTTATGGCGCGATGATCGCGGGTGCGGCGGGCCATGTCTTCGGCAACAATCCGATCTGGCATTTCAGCGGTCCGGGCATCCACCACAGCGACCTGTCCTGGCAGGAGGCACTGTCGAGCGCTGGTGCGCAGAGCATGACCCATCTCAGACGCTTCTTCGAGGAAATCGCCTGGTGGGAATTTGCGCCAGAGCCGGATGGCGGAGTCCTGAGCGCTGACGGGGAGGGCGGGCGCCTGCTCGTTGCGGAAAAAAACGACCGCACCATGGCCATCGCTTATAGTACCGGATTGAATGCCGTTATTTTCGATTCCGCTGCACTTGGAGGCCAACGGGTCGAGTTTCGATGGTTCGACCCGGCAAATGGCGAGTATCATGAGAATGACATCGTCCTGGCCGCTAAGGGCACCGTGCGTCTTTCACCGCCATCACCCCTCAATTCGGCCGGGGATGAAGACTGGCTGCTGATCTTGCGGGTGACTGGCTGAAGTTCGGTCCATCCGCCGAAGGGCGTAGGGTGGAACCTCCCCTTCGTGCATCCCGATCCGCCCATCGAAGTGGTCGCTGGCGAGGGCCGGCCTTGGTAGATTTTCCTGTCATCAATTGGGGAGCAAACCTGATGAAGGTTATGGTAACGGGACACCGTGGCTATGTCGGCTCGGTGATGGTGCCCATGCTGCTCGACGCCGGCCACGATGTGGCAGGCTACGACAGCGATCTTTATGAGCGCTGCAGTTATGCGCCCGGCGGCGCTCTTGCCGACATTCCATCCATTCGCAAGGATGTTCGCGACATCGAGGCCGACGACCTTCAGGGGTTCGATGCGGTCATCCACCTTGCTGCGCTTTCCAATGATCCGTTGGGAAATCTCAACCCCGACATCACCTATGACATCAACCATCGCGGCAGCGTGCGGGTCGCGCAGGCGGCCAAGAAGGCTGGGGTGCGACGTTTCCTCTTCGCCTCCTCCTGCAGCAACTATGGCATTTCAGGTGAGGACGTCATTGACGAGACGGGTGAATTGAAGCCGGTGACGCCCTATGGCTGGTCCAAGGTCCGCTCCGAAAGGGACATAGCGACGCTGGCGGATGATAATTTTTGCCCCGTCTATTTCCGGCCCGCGACAGCCTACGGACTGTCCCCGCGCTTGCGCTTCGACATCGTGCTCAACAATCTTGTCGCCTGGGCCGTGACCGAGGGGCTCATCTTCCTGAAATCGGATGGCACGCCCTGGCGACCCATCGTTCATGTAGAGGATATCGTGCGCGCCTTCATCGCCGGCCTGGCGGCGCCGTGGGAGAAGGTCTGGAACGAAGCGTTCAATGTCGGCTCGACAGAGCACAACTACCGCATCCGGGAAATCGCTGAAATTGTCGCGGATGTGGTGCCTGGATGCAGGCTGGAGTTTGCTGCCGATGCGGGGCCGGATAAACGCTCCTACCGGGTGAGCTTCGAGAAGATCGCCCGCATCTTGCCCGAGGCAAAGCCCCGCTGGGACGCACGCGCCGGCGCCGAGCAACTCTATGAAGCCTACCGTTCCGCCAATCTCACTCTTGCCGAGTTCGAGGGTCCGCGATACCAGCGCATCGCTCATATCCGGCAACTCATCGCCGATCGGGTGCTGGAGCATGATTTGCGTCATGCGGAGGCTGAGCGGCACGAACCCGTAACGCTCACGGCATAGATTTGTCTGCGCTGGCGACCGGCAATGTGATCGCTCCCCCGCCAGATGCTGGTGCGGTGGGGGAGGAAATCCATTGCCTCGCGGGCATGCTTTATCCCATCTGCCGCAGCATTACGGGGCAGGGGGTGCGCGACACGCTCGATATTCTGGCGACCTGCATCCCTCTTGAGCGCCATTCCGTGGCTACAGGGGAGCGCCTGTTCGACTGGTCGGTGCCGAAGGAATGGACCATCCGTGACGCTTTCATCAAGGATTGCGAAGGGCGGCGCGTGGTGGATTTCGCCGCATCGAATCTGCACGTGCTGAATTACAGCATACCGGTGCATCGGCGCATGCCTCTCGCGGAATTGAAAGCGCATATCTTCACCCTCCCTGACCAGCCGGACCTCGTCCCATACAGAACGTCCTACTACGCCGAGAGGTGGGGATTCTGTATGGCGGAGAGTCGCTTACGGCGCTTGCCGGAAGGGGTGTATGAAGTCTGCATCGATGCCGAGCTGAAGGACGGCCGCCTCGATTACGGTGAGTATCTTCACCCCGGCGTGACGGGTCGTGAGTTCCTGCTCTCGGCCCATATCTGCCATCCCTCGCTGGCCAACGACAACTGTTCGGGCCTGGCGTTGCTTGCGATGATTGCGCGCAATCTTCGCGGGCGGCGAACGCGTTATGGCTATCGTTTTCTCTTTGCACCTGGAACCATCGGCGCGCTTGCCTGGCTATCCCGCAACGAAAACCACGTGCCGCAAATCGATCACGGCTTGGTGGTTTCCTGCGTCGGCGATGGGGGAGGCCCGACCTACAAGCGCAGCCGCAGAGGCAACGCTTATATTGACCGGGTCATGGCCCATCTTCTGGCGCATCACGGCGCGCAGGCGATCATCAAGGACTTTTCGCCCTATGGCTATGACGAGCGTCAGTTCTGCTCACCCGGCTTTGATATGCCGGTGGGATTGTTTCAGCACAGCGCCTTCGCGACATTTCCCGAATATCATACCTCTGCCGACGACATGACTTTCATTCATCCGCAACACCTGGCGCGCGCCTACCGCACCATCATGGATGCGATCGAGATCGTTGAAGGCGACTGGACACCACTCAATCTTTTGCCGCGCGGCGAGCCGCAGCTTGGCCGCCGTGGCCTTTACGCGGCCCTTGGCGGCGATACGGCGGGAAGTTCAGCGGCAATGGCGATGCTATGGGTGCTCAACCTGGCCGATGGAGGGCATTCACTGCTCGACATGGCGGAGCGTTCGGGACTTCATTTCAAGGAGATTTCAGCGGCGGCCGATCTGTTGCGCAAGCACGATCTTCTTGCCCCCGCATCCGGCAGCGACATTCCCCTGGATCAGACGAGTTCCGCCTGAACAAACGGCCAGCCAAGATCCCGCTCCGACAAAAGTACGGGCGACGCCGGCCATTCGATGGCGAGGGCAGGGTCGTCGTAGCGCAGCCCGCGCGCCGCCGATGGGGTGTGGAACTCGGAAATCAGATAATTCACGGTGACGTTATCGCACAGAGTGAGGAAGCCATGTGCGAAGCCCTTGGGGATATAAAGCTGGCGCCCGTTGTTTTCTGAAAGCTCGAAGGCAGCCCATCTCAGCCGGGTGGGTGACGATGGACGCAGATCCACAATAACATCGAAGATTGCGCCCTTCACGCAGGAGACCAGTTTGACCTCACCGTGCGGCTCCTCCTGGAAATGCATGCCGCGCAACGTTCCGGTATGCAGCGAGTAAGACAGGCTGTGCTGGACGAAGTTCGTCTCCAGCCCGTTCTCGGCGAACGCGCGGATACAGAACGTGCGGACAAATGCGCCCCGCTTGTCCGTATTCGGCTCGGCCTCGATAAGCCATGCGCCTTCAAGATTTGTCGGTTGAAACTTCATACCGGTTCCGAACAGTGTTTCGGTAGATGTCAGGAACCGTTTTCTCGCCCCCGGTCGCTGCGCGGAAGCCGGTCATAGTGGGTAGACGGCGGCTCCGAAGGAGGTAGGCCGCTATCCGGGAACGGGCCTAAGGGGGAAGATGACTTCTCCCAGTTCGCACGGATTGCCGTCTCGGCAGCCTCACGCGGCGCTCATATTGTCAGCAAACCAAAAGGGGCCGCGATCCTCCGGATCCAAGGCCCTTGGAGGGGGGAAAGTGCCGCACGGCCTGCACCTGACCGGTCCGACAATACCGGCTGTGCCCCCAATGCCCAAATGCCGCTAACGGCCGGTATCGGAAGGATAGGATGATGACCGTCGAGCCGCTCAACATCGTCCGGAAGAGACAATCCCCACGGCCCGCCGGGAAATGCAGGCTGTGCGGCACGGACCTCCTTCACACCTTCGTAGATCTTGGCATGTCGCCTCCGTGTGAGGATTTTCGCCAGGAGGAGCAACTCGATCAGGTCGAGCATTACTACCCACTCCATGTCTTCGTTTGCGACCAGTGCTTCCTCGTCCAGTTGAAGGAATATGTCGCACCGGAAGCGATCTTCACCGAGTACGCCTACTTCTCTTCCTACGCGGCAAGCTGGGTGGCGCATGCGAAGGCGTATTGCGAGATGATCACGCAACGCTGCAACCTGGGGCGGCACAGCCTGGCGGTAGAGCTGGCGAGCAACGACGGTTATCTTCTTCAGCATTTCGGTCCGCTCGGCGTGCCTGTTCTGGGCATCGAACCGGCCGCCAATGTCGCGCGCGCCGCCATCGAGAAGGGCATACCGACCCGGGTCGAATTTTTCGGCGTGGAGATGGCACGCAGGCTGCTGGACGAAGGCATTCAAGCCGACCTCATCATCGGCAACAATGTCCTGGCTCAAGTGCCTGATCTGAATGATTTTGTTGCGGGAATAAAGCTCCTCCTAAAGCCGGAGGGGACGGTGACGCTGGAGTTTCCGCACCTTGAAAAGCTCATGGCCGAAAACCAGTTCGATACGATCTATCATGAGCACTTCTCATACTTCTCCCTGCTGACGATCACGGAGATGGCCCGCAGACACGCTCTGCACGTGATAGACGTCGAGGAACTGTCTACCCACGGAGGTTCGCTGCGGGTTTATCTTGCGCATGTGGAGAGCCCGCAACCGGTCTCCATGAACGTTGCCAGCCTGATAGCGCGCGAGCGTTCCCTTCGTCTCGACCGCACATCGGGCTATCAGGGCTTCGCCGCGAAGGCGGCCAGCACCAAGCGTGACCTTCTTACCGTTCTGATCGCATTGAAGAACGAGGGGAAGAGCATTTGCGGCTATGGCGCGCCCGGCAAAGGGAACACACTGCTCAATTATTGCGGCATAGGCACGGATTTCCTCGACTTTACGGTCGACCGCAACCCTTATAAGCACGGCCGCTACACGCCAGGAATGCATATCCCAATTCTGCCCGTGGAAGCGCTGGTCGAGGCCCGTCCCGACTACGTCCTGATCCTGCCATGGAATCTCAAGGATGAGATCGTACGGCAGATGCATCAAATCGCGGCCTGGGGCGGCAAGTTCATTGTTCCCATTCCCCACGTGATGGTTATCGATCCGCAGGAGCGGCCAGCATGAAGGTGGTTCTGTTTTGCGGTGGACTTGGCACCCGTATTCGCGAATATTCCGAGAGCGTTCCGAAGCCGATGATTCCGGTAGGCCACCGGCCAATACTGCACCATGTGATGCAGTATTACTCAGACTACGGCCATGAGGATTTCATCCTGTGCCTCGGCTATAAAGCCAATGTCATCAAGGATTTCTTCCTGAACTTTCGACCGCAGACATTTGGCGATTGCGTCGTTTCCGACGGAGGGCGCAACGTTCAGGTGCTCGGCGAAATGAATCGGGACTGGCGGGTCACCCTCATCGACACGGGCATCTGGCGCAATATTGGCCAGCGCCTATGGGCTGTCAGAGAGCATGTGCGAGGCGAGGAAATCTTTCTTGCAAACTACAGTGACGGACTGACGGATGTCGACCTGGATGAAATGACGGAACGTTTTGCCAGAAGCGGCAAGATTGGCTGTTTCCTGGCCGTCCGTCCGCCTCTGACTTACCATCTTGCGGACATCGCCGACGATGGCCGCGTGCGCGAGTTCCGTACGTCAGACCGTTCCGATATCTGGATCAATGGCGGCTACTTCCTCTTCCGCCCTGAGATCTTCGACTACATGCGCGAGGGCGAGGAACTTGTGCTGGAGCCGTTCGACCGCCTCATCCGCGAAGATAAGCTGATGGCCTACAAGCATGATGGCTTTTGGCGCTCCATGGATACGCTGCGCGACTGGCAGTCGCTGGAGGATATGGTGGAGAAGGGCGACATGCCGTGGAGCGCGCCGCGTGCGCGTGATGGCGCTGGCATGACGGCTGTGTCCTGATGGAAGGGCTCCAGCTGGCGTCGGGGCGGAGCGAGTTAAAGCTTCTGTGTATCGGCGCGCATTCCGACGATATCGAAATCGGCGTCGGTGGAACCGTTCTAAGCCTCATTTCCTCGGGAGTCCGGCTTGATGTCCATTGGTGTGTCGCCAGCGCAAAGGGCTGGCGCGCCGACGAGGCGGAAGCCTCCGCCGCTTCTTTCCTCGAAGGCGCCGGCGAGCGCCGCATGGAGCTCGGAGCGTTCGAAGACAGCTATTTTCCCGCGCAAAGCTGGGCGGTAAAGGAATGGCTCGCCGAGATCCGGCAACGGTGCGAACCGGACATCGTATTTACCCACGCGCATGATGATGCGCATCAGGATCACAGGGCGATCAACGAGATCACCTGGAATCTCTTCCGCGATCATCTCATTCTGGAATACGAGATCCCCAAATGGGACGGGGATCTTACGCGGCAGAATCTTTATGTTCCGCTTGCCGGTGCCGTCATGGAGCGGAAGGTCTCGCTCCTGATGGCGCACTTCGCAAGCCAGCGCTCCAAGGACTGGTTCGATGTCGAGACCTTTACCGGGCTGGCGCGCCTGCGCGGCATGGAATGCCGCGCACCGGAAAGATACGCGGAGGCGTTCAACCTGCGAAAGGCAAGCCTGCTGTTCTGACGGACAGGCGTACGGGTGAAGAGCTCTTCACAATCTATCGGTTATGAGGGAAGCCTGACCCTTCCCTTCCACGACCTTGTTGCAGTGATACGCGCGAAGAGGACGGTCGTGGCGGTAGCCTCAGATCGACCATCCGCCGTCGATGGCGTAAGCCTGACCGGATGTATAAGTGGCTGTCGCGAGATGGATGGCGAGATCGGCGATTTCCTCCGGCGTGCCGATCCGGCCCATAGGCTGGCGAGCGATGAACGCCTTGCGCGCGCTTTCGTAATCGCCGGTGGCTTTCAGCCGCTCCTGCAGCGATGGGCTTTCCACGGTTCCGGGGCAGATAGCGTTACAGCGTATTCCCTGCGTCACGTAGTCCGCGGCAATCGCTTTTGTAAGCCCGATCACGGCGGCCTTGGTCGTGCCATAGGCAAATCGGTTCGGGACGCCCTTCACGCTGGAGGCGACGGAAGACATGTTGATGATAGCGCCGCCGCCGCGGTCGAGCATGCCGGGCAGTACCGCTCGGATGGTGCGCACCATCGCCTTCACGTTGAGGTCGAACGCGAATTCCAGATCGTCGTCTTCCATCTCGAGGATCGTCCCCGAATGGACAATGCCGGCGCAGTTGAACAGCACGTCCACAGCGCCGATTTCTGAGACGAAAGCCCTTACCGCTGCATCGTCGAGCACGTCGAGCCGGCGCGTGACAATCCCTTTTTCGCCTTTGAGCTCGGCGAGCGTTTTGTCATTGATGTCGGTGGCGTAAACTTTTGCGCCTGCACGGGCGAAGGCGAGCGCGCTGGCGCGGCCGATCCCTTGAGCGGCGGCGGTGACAAGAACCGTTTTATCCTGAAGCCTGGTATCGATCACTGTTCCCCTCCCTGAAGTTGGTGGATTTTCGCAGCGGTGCTGCCGTGGGATGATCCGGTGCGGTCGACCCATACGTGCGCGGCCGCTTCGGTCGTGACCTACCATAAATGTGTTTGCCACGAACACCAGTTTCCCGCGCACCTCGGGTCGTCCTTTCCGAAACTCCACTCAGATCGGTCTTTCGGCTGATTAATTCAGGTCGTTTGACCTAATTGGAGAGGTGGAGTATCGTGCTCTTGGAGGCTGGTGGTGATGCTCAAGGGTACCAACCAGGAATTGGGGAGGCCGCATAATCGGCGCATTGTCCTGGAGACGATCCGCCAGCATGGCCCCTTGTCCCGCGCCCAGATTGCCCGGCATGTCGGCCTGACGATCCAGACTGTCTCGACCATCACATCCGAATTGCACGAACGAGGTTTTGTTGACCTGCAGCCGGGCGTTCCAAAGGGGAGGGGCTTCCCCGCGCCTTCGCTGGAGATCAATCCCGACGGCGGCTATGCCTGCGGTGTCTATGTGACTCCGCGCGGGGTTGAGGCCGGTCTCATAGATCTTTCAGGAAAGGTTCTGGCCCATGAGGCGGTAGACGCACCGCAAATGACAGCGGATGCGGCTTTTGCCCGGATCGGCGATCTGGTCGAAGAGATGGTCGCGCGATGCCCGCGGGACCGGTTCATCGGCGTCGGCATGGCGATGCCGGGGCCATTCGATATTGAATCGATGAGCTTCGTCGGACCGACCACCATGGAAGGCTGGCGCGGTGTGGACGTTCACGAGCGCCTTCAGGAGGCTGTCCCTTGGCCGGCTTTCGTGGAGGTCGACAGCGCCGCCGCCGCCCATTGCGAACGCCTTTACGGCGTGGGCGAGGAATTGTTCAATTTTTACTATCTTTATCTGGGTGTGGGTCTCGGCGGCTGCGTCATCTATGATGGGCAAGTGGTGCGAGGGGCCTGGGGCAATGCCGGCGAAATAGGGCATATTCCGCTGGTGCCGGATGGTGATCCGTGCCCATGCGGCAATCGTGGCTGCCTGGAACGCTATCTCTCGCTGGAAGCTCATGCAAGGCGTACCCCGATTGTCGGAGAGGCTGGCTGGCTGGAAGAAACGGCGCCCGTCCTGCGTTCGGCAATTGTCACGATCGAGAACCTCTTCGATCCCGAAACCATCGTTCTGGGCGGGTTTGCACCGCCGGAGCTGAGGCTCAAACTGCTGGCGCTGACGGCGGAGTTGCCCAACTCCCTCGCATCGCGGCAGGACCGCGTGCATCCACGCGTCATGCTCGCGCGATGTGGCGCCGATGCGGTTTTGCGGGGTGCCGCGTCTCTGGCGATTACAGAGGTTCTCTCCCCCCGCTCGGCGGTTCGGTCGCAGGGTGCGACGGGTGGGGCCGCAACCGATCCGTTTGCAAAAGCCGGGAGCGCTCGAATTGCCTGAAAAACAGCCACTCCTGAAACTCGAGTCGATCTGCAAGCACTTCGGCGCCATCGAGGCGTTGAGGGGCATAGACATGGAGATCGACCGAGGCGAAGTCGTTGCGCTCCTTGGTGACAACGGCGCCGGCAAGTCGACACTGGTGAAGATCATCTCCGGCGGGCTGCGGCCGAGTTCCGGCAGGATCGTCATGGAGGGCGAGCCACAGGAGTTTGCATCGCCCGCCGAGGCAAAGGCTGCGGGAATCGAGACGGTCTATCAGGACCTGTCCCTGTGCACGAACGCGGATGTGGTGGCGAACTTTTTCATGGGGCGCGAGATCACCAGGCGGTATTTCGGAATTCCCGTTCTCCAGGAACGCGCGATGGAGGCCGTGGTCGCGCAGGCGATGGCCGATGGAGGGACGAATATTCCCTCGCTGAGGACCAATGTGGAGCACCTTTCAGGCGGTCAGCGCCAGGCCATCGAGCTCAACCGCTTCGTACATTGGGGCGGCAAGCTGGTGCTGCTCGACGAGCCCTTCGCGGCTCTCGGCGTGGAGCAGACACGACGCGGTCTGGAGATGATCCGCCACGTTGCGGCGCGCGGAATCGGTGTCGTCGTCATCACGCACATCATGGCCCAGGCATTCCAGGTGGCGGATCGTATCGTCGTTGTTCGACACGGCCAGGTGGCCGGCGACGTGCGCACTGACGAGACAACAACAGATCAGGTGATCGACATGATAACCGGTGGCTCCCTGTCCGGCGCCGGCAAGGGCAGGGAGTAGGGGAACAATGTCCGGCAACGGGAGAAGGAGTCCAGCCATGACGAGACTTGCTCGTACGCTTATCGGCGCCGCATTTGCGAGCGCGGCACTCGTGTCGCCTATCTGGGCACAGGACAAGGGCACGATCTACTACATGGTGCCCACGCTGCTTGACGAGTTTCAGACCGAATCCGTCAACGCCATCGAGAGTTTTCTCGCGCAGGTGGGCTATGAGACGGTGACACTGAATGCGGATAACAAAACCGACATCCAGCAGAGCCAGATGAACGATACCGTTCTGCTCAACCCGGAGGCGATCGTCATCGCACCGGTTGATTTCAATGCATTGGCACCTTCGATTGAGGAAGCGCGTGAAGCCGGCATCCCGGTCATGATCTTCGACCGCCAGATCACCTCGACCGAAGTGGATTTCACCTCGGTCGCCGGCACGGTTGAGATCGGCCATGTTGCCGCAGGAGAAATCCAGCGCCTGCTGGAAGAGAAGAACGGCTCTGTTTCCGGAAAGGTCTTGCAGGTGCTGGGCGATCCCGGTGATCCCTATACGCTCGATATCCAGAAGGGATTCGAGGAAAGAATGGCCGATCATCCGGAGGTCGAGATCATCTCCTTGCCTGCTCTGCAGTGGGAAGCTTCGAACGCAGGATCGATCGTCTCCGACCAGTTGCTGGCCAATCCCGACATCGACCTGATCTTCGTACATGCCGCTCACCTTGCCGTGGCGGCGGTCGCCTCGCTCGAAAGTGCGGGTAAGGAACCCGGTGACGTCATGCTTGTGTCGTCGAATGGCGCGCCGGTTGGCCTCGATCTCATCCGCCAGGGATGGCAACAGGTCGAGGTCGAGCAGCCGCTTTATGCGCAGGCCGCTGCCATCGCCATGTTCGCCGACAAGGTGGTCAATGGCGAGGAGATCGAGCCGGGCAGCTATGACGTTCTCGGGCTCGAAGCGGAGCTGACAATCGAGGAATGGGGTCCGAACCTGAAGATCCCCGGAGCGGCCATTACCAGCGAGAATGTGGACGAGCCGCGGTTCTGGGGCAACCTGACACCCCCGAGCGATCCAATCGAGCCCGTGGAATAAACAATTCCGGCTCCTCGAATACAGCCGGCCCGCCTCGCGCGGGCCGGTAGCTTCCCGCACAGGATTTCCAGATGACAGCAGCGCGCCGCGCCACAATCGAATTTCTTCTCGACAATCTCGTCTGGCTGATGCTGATTGTCGTGTTGATCGTCTTTTCGCTCACCGTTCCGCACTTCTTTCAGTTCGGCATATTCACCAACATTTTGGAGCAATCCACATTCGTTGGGGTTATGGCCATCGGATTGGCGATCGTAATTATTTCCGGCAATCTCGACTTGTCGGTTGAATCGACAGCCGCGCTCAGCGCCATGGTGACCGGGCTTTTGTTCGCCACGCAAGGCATAGGGTTGGGGTTAACGCTCGATCCGGCGTGGCTCCTGTTGCCGGTGTCGCTCGGCATCGCCATGCTCGTCGGCGCGCTCATCGGTTTCATCAACGGCTTTTTCGTCGTCAGAGTGGGCATGGCCGCCTTCATCGTCACCCTGGCGTCGTTCATCTGGGTGCGCGGACTTGTCGTTGCCATTTCCGGTGGGCGCTCCGCGCAGCGTCTTCCCGACGCGATCCGTGTCGTCGGGACGGAAGATATCCTTGGCATTCCGCTGCTGGCGTGGATTTCGATAGCGTGTTTCGTCATTTTTTCCATCCTCATGGCGAAGACACCGTTCGGCCGTTACATCACGCTTGTGGGCGGAAATGCCGAGGCGACTTACCGGGCGGGGATCAACAGCAACCGTATTTTGTGGTCGAGCTTCGTGGTGGCCGGTCTTCTCGCCGGTGTTGCAGGCTGGTTGCTGGCGATCCGCACTTCAGGGGCCACGGCCAATCTGGGGACCGGAATGCTTTTCAACGCTTTTGCCGCGGTGGTCATCGGCGGCATCAGCCTGAAAGGGGGTATCGGCAAGCTGCCGGGAGTCTATGCCGGCGTGCTCCTGCTTTACTCCATTCACACCGCCATCAATCTGATGGGGCTGCCCGCGCATTATACGCAGGTGATCTTGGGCGGCCTCGTGCTGGCGGCGGTCCTGCTCGACACGTTGAAACTGAGACTCAGGGAGAAGTTGCTTTGACCGGACGGCTAAAGGATCGCGTGGCACTGGTGATCGGTGCCGCGCGCGGCATCGGTGCTGCTGTTGCCGACCGTTTCGCCCGCGAGGGCGCGCAGGTCGTCGTGGCGGATGTGGAGGAGGACGCTGGCCAGGAGCAGGCGCAGGCGATCGGCGGCCTTTATGTGCAGGCCGACATTTCGCGCCCGCAAGACGCTGAGCACGCGGTGTCCGCCACCGTCGAACGTTTCGGCCGGATCGACATACTGGTACAGAATGCGGGCATTTATCCCTGGACTCTGATTGAGAACATAAGCCCGGAAGAGTGGGACCAGGTTGTCGGCGTCAATCTGCGCGGGACATTTCTGGCGGCGCGCGCGGCGCTGCCGCACATGAAGGCCCGGAACTACGGGCGCATGGTCTTTACCTCGTCCATCACCGGGCCGCATGTGACAAGCCCGGGGCACGGCCATTACTCGGCCACCAAGGCCGGCATCAATGGCTTTATTCGCGCCGCCGCGCTGGAGTTTGCCGCCTACGGCATTACCGTCAACGGCGTAGAGCCCGGCAACATTCTGACCGAGGGGATGAAAGCGCATCGCAGCGAGGCGTTCATCAATCATATGGCGGAATCGATCCCGCTCGGGCGGCTCGGCACGCCGGAGGATGTCGCCAACGCCTTTCTCTTTCTTGCATCTGAGGAAGCCGCTTACATCACCGGAACAACGATCATCGTCGATGGCGGTCAATTGCTGCCGGAGGGCAGCGACTTTCGCATCAATCCGCAATAGGGCTGAAAGCCGGGTCGGTGCGCTAGTAGTTGAAATGCATCCCACCCTCGATGTCATCGGATGGATGGTGTTCGGTGCCGAGAACCGTGCCGATTTCCTCGGCGATGGTGTCGAGAATGACCAATTGTAGATAGCGGCCGAGAACCGGAGGGCCGAATGATCCACCTGCGTCCTTGGTCATGAAGATGCTGGCATTGCAGACCGCCGTCAGCGGGGTGCCGGGTGTCGCGACGGCAACCGAGAAGACGCCCCGTTCAGTTGCGCCTTCGGCCATTTCACTAAGCAGCCGCGAATAGCCGATGCTGAGAAAGAGGGCCACGGACTTTTTGGTCATGCGCTCGATACGCAGTGCCTGCAGATGTGGATCGCTCAGGACCGCTGCCTTGATCCCCAGATAGTGCAACCGATGCATGAAATCCCAGGCCGCCACGCTGGAAGCGCCAAAGGCGAAGATATAGACCATATCGGCATCCGCGATGCGCGAAGCGGCAGTCTTCACATGGCGAAAGCTCTCCGCGCCGGCAATTTCCTCGACGCGCGAGAGCACTTCCTTCACCCGTTGGACCGCTCGCTCGGGGGAATGGGCCGCAGTCGACGACGTGCGCAAAGGCTTCGACGCAGGCCCCGAATAGCGCGCGATCGCCAGCTTGAAATCGGAATAGCCCTTGAAGCCGAGAATGCGGCAGAACCGCAGTACCGTTGCGTCGCTGACACCGGCGCGCCGCGCCAGCGCACGCATGCTCATGGTCAGGGGCAATTCAGGCACTGTCAGCACAAGATCCGCAACATTGCCTTCGGCGGAAGACAGCTCCTCGCGGCGCCGCGCAATCTCGCCGAGGACTCCATCGTCATTGGCGTCGAGCATGTTCTTCTCCAGCCGCTCCGATGCATTGACTCGCTATCGGCACTGGACTAGCGTTGCAATGCTATAAAATGTTGCAATACAACAAGAGGGTGAACCGATGCAATCATGCTCCGTTCCGAGGCTTGCCGCTGGCATTCTGGTAGCGGCGACGGCATTCTCGGTTGCCGGCGCTCAGGCGCAGCAGGCTGAAAGCAAACTTTACGAAATTCTGGACCGGGGACACGTGATCGTAGGCACCGGTTCCACCAATGTTCCCTGGCATTTTGTCGACGATGAAAATGAACTTGCCGGTTTTGACGTCGATATGGGCAAGCTGATCGCCAAGGCGCTTTTCGACGATGAAACCAAAGTGGAATTCGTCAAGCAGGCGCCTGACGCACGCATTCCCAACCTTTTGACCGACAAGACCGACATCACCTGCCAGTTCATGACCATCAACACCCAACGGGCACAGAAGGTCGAGTTCACGATCCCTTACTACCGTGAAGGTGTGGCCCTGCTTATGCCGAAAAACGGGCGCTTCGAGAACCGCGAGGCAATGGATGCCGCCATTGCCGATGGTGAGACGGTGCATATTGCGGTCCTTCAGAATGCGGGCGCGGAGGACACCGTCCACGACGTGATTTCTGATGTCCAGGTCGATCAGTACGAGGAACAGGGGCTGGTCTTCGAGGCGGTCGATTCCGGGCGTGCCGATGGCGGCGTGGTGGATCTTTCCAACGTGATGTGGCTGGTTAAGCAGCATCCCGACCGCTACATGCTGGGCGGCAAGGGCACGCTGGCTCAGAGCTATGGTTGCGCGGTCAAACCCGGTGACCAGATCTGGTTGAATTTCGCCAATGCGGCGCTTCGCGAGGCGATGAACGGCCGCACCTTCCCCGAATACGCCGATGCTTTCGAACGCTGGTTCGGTGAGCGTCCTCCCGCACCGCAGACGGGCTTTCCGGCCGAACTGAGGTAGCAAGACAGGGACCATCCGGCCGGGATGAGGGCGGCTCGGTGTCCACCACCGATGCGCCTTGCCCGGCCGGGCGAATTTGCGGGACGGCGAAGCCTTGGAATCCTATCACTTCAACTGGAACGTCATCTGGCGTGATTGGGACGCGCTGCTTGGCGGCCTTGCGCTGGGGCTGGAAGTGGCGGTCTATTCCCTCGCAATCGGAATGATCATCGGGCAGTCCTGTGCGTTCATGATGACGGCCAAAAGCCGATTGTTGCGTGTCCCGTCACGTGTCTACGTCACTTTTCTGCGCAACCAGCCGCCGCTGCTCCTCCTGTTCTTCGCCTATTTCGTGTTGCCCAGAATGGGCATTCGGCTGGGTCGCGAGGAATCGGTGATTCTGACACTCGGTCTTTATGCCGGCGCGCAATTGGCGGAAGTTTTTCGCGGGGCGCTCGTCAACATTCCACGCGGCATTGCCGAGGCGGGCAAGTCGATCGGTTTGACGACATTCCGTGTCAACCTGCTTGTCATTCTTCCCATCATGTTCCGCAATGCGCTTCCTGCACTCGGCAACACCTTCATTTCGCTCTTTAAGGACACGTCGCTGGCGGCAGGTATCGCATTGGCAGAATTGACCTGGCAGACCCGTCGCATCTCCACCGAGACCTTCGCAGTCATGGAAAGCTGGATCACGGCTTGCGTCCTCTACGTGGTAACGTGCACGGCGATCTCCTACGCCCTCAGCTACCTTGAAAACAAGTTGAGGATCCCGCGATGACGGAACTCCTCTCCTCCCTTACCGAGTTCCTTGTGGCGGTTCGCGGTGCGCAGCCGCTGCTTCTGAGTGGGCTGGTCAAGACTGCGGAAGCAGCCATTCTGGCGATCCTTCTAGGGACGGCCTTCGGTCTGATCTTCGGACTCATGCTGGTGTATGGGGGAAAGATCCTGCGTCTTGCCGTAAAGATATACGTTGATGTGGCGCGTGGTATTCCCGGCCTGGTGAAGATTTTCACCGTCTATTATCTGGTAAACCAGCTTGTGATCGAGGCGACGGGTTACCGGATGTCCGCAATGCTCTGCGGCATCATTGCGCTGGCCATACACGCCAGCGCCCAAATCGCTGAGATGACGCGGGGCGCCATTCAGGCGCTGCCGCGCGGCCAATCGGAGGCCGGCAAAGCCATCGGGCTGACCTTCGGGCAAATTCAGTTCAACGTGATCTTTCCCCAGGCCATTCGGCAGATCCTGCCAACCTGGGTTACCTCTGCGGGGGAGGTGGTCAAGGGCACAACGCTTCTTTCGCTCATTTCCGTTCCAGAGTTTTTCGTGGCCATCAAGGAAGCTGCGGCGAGGGAGTATATCTTCTTCAGTTTCTATCTCTTCGCCATGCTCGTTTATTTCGTGATCATCTACGGGATCGAGCTGTTCGGCCGCCACCTTGAGGCAAGATTCAACAAATACTGATGCGGATTGAGATGACTTCGCAGAACAGACAAACGTCCGGTGACCTTCTCATCATCGAAAACCTTCACAAAAGCTTCGGCGACCTTGAAGTTCTCAAAGGCGTGAACCTCAATGTCGCTCCGGGCGATGTAGTTTCCATCATCGGTTCGAGCGGGTCGGGAAAAACCACGCTTCTGCGCTGCATCAATCTCCTCGAGGAATTTCAGGCGGGACGTATCCTGATCGACGGCGACGAGATCGGATACCGCAACTCCGGCGGCAAGCGCCGGTTGATGTCGGAACGGGCGATTGCCCGTCAGCGCGCAATGACGGGAATGGTTTTCCAAACCTTCAATCTTTTCCCGCACCTCACAGCACAGGCAAACGTAACGCTTGGCCTGCGCAAGGTCCGCAGGCTGCCCCGCGAAGAGGCAAATGAAATCGCCAGGACATGGTTGGCGCGGGTGGGACTGGCGGATAAGGCCGACAGCTATCCCGCACAACTTTCCGGTGGTCAGCAACAGCGCGTCGGCATTGCACGCGCCGTGGCAATGAGCCCGAAGCTGATGCTTTTCGACGAGGCGACGTCGGCACTCGATCCCGAACTTGTGGGCGAAGTGCTCTCCGTCATCGGCGATCTGGCCAATGACGGCATGACCATGGTCGTGGTCACGCACGAGATGCAATTCGCTCGCGAGGTGTCCAGCCGTGTCGTCTTCATGAGTGAGGGGCTTATCGGCGAGGAAGGAAAGCCAGAGGCGCTGTTCGGTAATCCGAAGTCGCAACGCCTGAAGGAATTCCTCAGCCGAACCAGAACGTGATCAACAAGCCAAAGCCAGGTACGGAGCCAATGAAGAATTCGTCCATATTTTCCCGCTGGAATTTGCGTCAGGTCGTAAATGCATCCGGCACCATGACAGCGCTCGGCGCCTCTCGCATCGTACCCGAGGCGCAGGAGGCAATGACGGAGATCGCCGGCGAGTTCATTCATATGGACGAGCTGTTGGACCGCGCATCCGACGCGATCCAGCGCCTCACCGGTGCGGAAGCAGGCTTTGTCACGGCCTCGGTGTCCAGCGGACTGGTTGTGGCAATGGCTGCCTGCATGACGGGCGCCGACAGAGGCCGTATCATGCGGCTGCCCGACACGGAAGGTCTGCCGACGGAAGCCATCATCCAGGTCGGTCACCTTGTCGACTACGGCACGACGGTCGAATTGTCGCTGAGGCTGCCCGGCGGCAAGCCGGTGCCGGTCGGGTCTGTCAGCCGCACGCACGATTTCCAGATCGAGTCGGCCATCAACGAGCGCACCGCCTGTGTTGTTTATGTGGTTTCGCACCATACGGTTCAGTATGGAATGGTGCCTTTGGAGCGCGTGGTCGAGGTCGCGCATGCCCGCAATATTCCGGTCATCGTCGATGCGGCTTCGGAATATGATTTGCGTGGCTTCCTGGAGAAAGGCGCGGATATCGTCATCTACAGCGGTCATAAATTTCTAGGTGGTCCCACCTCCGGCATGATGGCGGGACGCAAGGACCTTATCGAAGCGTGCCGGTTGCAGAATCTGGGCGTCGGCCGGCCCATGAAGATCGGCAAGGAGAGCATTGCCGGCCTGATTGGTGCTCTGGAAGCGTGGGAGGCGCGCGATCATGCCGGAATCCGGCGTGATGAGGATCGTCGGATAGACGCCATCCTGGAAGGGCTTTCCGGCGTCAAGGGGATCGCAGCGCAGAAAATTCCGGACCCGACCAACAATCCTCTCGACCGCGTCATGGTGCATGTTTTTCCCGAAAAGGCGGGGATGACCGCCACGGAACTTGCCGAAGCGCTCGCAAACGAACCGACCCCGATCGTTGTTCGCGGCCACGAGGCCGAACTCGGTCATTTCCTCCTCGATGTCTGCAACATGCGCGACGGCGAGGAGACGGTCGTATGCGAGGCCATCAAGCGGCTGGTGGCCTGACATCCGACCGTTCCCGCCAGGGAGTCGGCGTCGATACCCAGAGGCTATCGACAGCCTGCCGATGTTGACCGCGCCGAACGGAGAGGCGGGTGCGATTCCAGCGCCCGCACCTTTCCCGCGGCCGATATTATGGTAACGTCCCCATTGAATCTGTCGCCGGGAGGAGTCGTTCGGCGTCCACAATGACTGCGACGGGAGGGAAGCGCTCGCGCCTTGCGCCCCTGCCAGTTGCGATCTGGTGTTGAGAGGAAAGGGGACGTGTGGGGATGGAGTCGATCAAAGGGAAAGTTGCCATCGTCACGGGCGCAAGCAGCGGTATCGGCAGGGGAATTGCTGCGGAGCTTGCGCGTGAGGGGGTGATAACGGTTCTTGCCGCACGTAGCGCCGACAAGCTTGCGGGCCTGGCGGACGAAATCGTGCGCGAGGGCGGCGAAGCCATCGTCCTCCCGACGGACGTGACTCGCGAAGACGAAGTGCTGACCCTGTTTCAGGAGACGGAACGGCGGGCTGGGAGGCTGGACCTTCTGGTGAACAATGCGGGCATTGCGGATGCAACGCCGACAGACGAACTCGAACTTTCCCGCTGGCGCGAGATCATAGATGTCAATCTTACATCGGCCTTTCTGTGCAGCCGCGAGGCCATCAGGTTGATGAAGCGGGCAGGTGGGGGCCGCATCATCAATATCGGTTCCCTCTCGGCAAAGAGCCCCCGGCCGCACTCGGTCGCCTACACGGCAAGCAAGTTTGCGGTCGAGGGGCTGACACGCTCGATTGCCCTGGATGGTCGCGAGCACAACATCACGGCCTCGGCCCTGCATCCCGGCCAGACCTTGAGCTCGCTCGTGCCGGGCGTTACCGACCAGTTGGGAAGCGATCGTATCGAACCGGCTGATTTGGGCCGGCTGATCGTCTATATGGCCAGTCTGCCCGCCGATATCGCCGTGCTCGACACCACGATCATTCCGGTGCGCGTGCCCTTTCTGGGACGTGGCTGAGGCTTTTCGCACTGCAGCAGCGGCCAGAGCGATGCGTAGTCGTGCGTCCGAATGGAAGCACGCCCTGTAGCACGTTTTGCTTCTCCTGAATCAGCTTTCACGCAAGCGCGCCAATACACATGGATCGCGGGGACGCCCGCATGCGCATCTTGCCTTTTCCTATCAAATCGGCCTGAAAACCGAACCCGGTTTTCAGGCCGCCCCCACGCCCCATTCATTGCCCTTCAGTTCATCGTCATTGGCAAGAACAGCACGAGTGTCGGGAATAGGATCAG
>JAJUHJ010000008.1 GCA_029279965.1 Phyllobacteriaceae bacterium | reverse complement strand
TGTCCCTGCCGCTGCCGCCACACATTTCATGCTTACGATTTGCTATTTATGTTCGCTGCTTCTACTCGCCGCTCGGCTCCCTCATACACCCAGCGACTTCAGCTTGCGGTGAAGAGCCGAGCGTTCCATACCGATGAATTCAGCAGTACGCGAGATATTGCCGCCGAAGCGGTTGATCTGCGCTAAAAGATATTCCTTCTCAAACATTTCGCGTGCTTCACGCAAAGGCAGCGCCATAATGTGCTGGTCCGACTGGGTGGGCACGCGCGGCATGACATCGCCGATCTCGGCGGGGAGCAGGTCCGCCGTGATGGGTGCGTCGCCATCGTCACCCCGTGTGAGGATCATCAAGCGTTCAACATTGTTGCGCAACTGGCGGATGTTGCCCGGCCAGTCATGGGCCTGAAGCACGGCCATGGCATCCTCGCCCAGACGCCGAGCCTTGATGCCCACCTGGGTCGTGATCTGATGCATGAAGTGCTGCACCAGAAGCGGAATATCCTCGCGCCGCTCCGAAAGGGCCGGCACGGTTACGGGAACGACGGCCAGACGATGGTAAAGATCCTCACGAAAACGTCCATCGGCAATCATTCCTTCCAGGTTGCGTGCCGTGGAGGAAATGATGCGAACATCCACCTTGACGCGTTTCGTGCCCCCTACCCGCTCGAACTGTTGGTCGACCAGGACGCGCAAGATCTTAGCTTGCGTCTCACGCGGCATGTCCGCCACCTCATCAAGGTAGAGCGTGCCGCGATGCGCCTCTTCCAACGCGCCAACCTTGCGCTCCCCGCCATTCGATTCGGTGCCGAAAAGTTCGATTTCCATACGCTCGGGCGTGATGGAGGCCGCATTGACTGACACAAAGGGAGCATTCGCGCGCATCGACAGCGCATGCATGGCGCGGGCGGCCAGTTCCTTTCCTGAACCGGACGGGCCGATCAGCATCACACGGCTGTTTGTCGGCGCAATGCGCTCGATTGCCTGGCGCAACTGGTTGATGGCCGGCGAATTGCCCACGAGATCGAAGGTTTCACCGCTCCGCTTCTTCAGATCCAGAACCTCGCGCTTAAGCTTAGAGGTCTCCAACGCACGCTCGCAGATCAGAATGAGTCGATCGGCCTTAAACGGCTTTTCGATAAAATCATAAGCCCCGCGCTTGATGGCCGAGACGGCTGTTTCCACCGTGCCGTGGCCGGAGATCATGACCACGGGCAAATCCGGGTGCATCTCCTTGATCTTATCGAGCAGCGACATGCCGTCCAGGGTGGAGCCCTGCAGCCAGATATCCAGCAGCACCAGGCGCGGCACCCGTTCGGCTATAGCGGCCAATGCAGCGTCGCTGCTACCGGCAGTGCGTGCCTCGTGTCCCTCGTCGCACAGAATGCCGGCGACCAGCTCGCGGATATCCTCCTCATCGTCGATGACCAGTATGTCAGACGCCATTATCGACCTTTTCCATTGCTTCTACAGGATTGCCCCCTCCTGCCTCAGATGAAAGAGCCGGCAAAAGCAACCGTACCATAGCGCCGATACCGCCATGGAAACCTGCCGGCGCGTCGTGCAGTTCCAGCCGGCCACCGTGATCCTCAATGATTTTCTTGACGATGGCCAGACCCAGCCCCGTGCCCTTTTCGCGCGTTGTCATGTAAGGCTCCAGAAGCCTCTGACGGTTGTCCCGCGGCAAACCCTTGCCATTGTCCATCACCAGAACCTCGATCTCGTCATCGATCCGGCGTGCCGATATTCTGATTACCCCCTCGCGCTGCTCCGCTCCACCACGCGCGGCCGCGTCGATCGCCTCTGATGCGTTCTTGATGAGATTGCCGAAAGCCTGGCTCATCAGGCGCGTGTCAAAGTGGCCCGTCAGCGGCTTCTCGCCAAGGTCGTTTTCAATGCGGATGTCATGGCGGCTTACTTCGATAAGGAAGGAAGCCTCCCGCAATGGCAGACGCAAATCAAGTTGCTGCATGTCTGGCTTGGGCATCCGCGCGAAGGCGGAAAACTCGTCCACCATACGGCCGATATCGCCCACCTGCCGGATAATGGTGTCCGTGCATTGATCGAAAACCTCCCGGTCCTCGGTGATCACCTTGCCGTACCGCCTGCGGATCCGTTCTGCCGAAAGCTGGATCGGCGTCAGCGGGTTCTTGATCTCGTGAGCAATGCGGCGCGCTACATCGGCCCAAGCCGTGGAACGCTGCGCCTGCACCAGGTCCGTGATATCGTCGACCGTGACCACATAGGACCGCTCTTCCGTCTCGCCGACGCTTTCCTCCGTGGTAATCTGGATGTTGAAGGTCCGCTCTGCGCCGCCGCGATAGAAGGTAACCTGATCGCGGTAGACTTGCCGGCCGGACGTGCGCCCCACCTCGAAAACCCCACCGATCCGTGGGAGGACAGAAGAGAGATTCTTGCCCAACACCTCCCCTGCCCGTATGGCGAGCATGGTTTCGGCCGACCGGTTGACAATGGAGACCACACCCTGAGCGTCCACACCGATCACGCCCGCCGTCACGCCGGACAAGACCGCTTCGGTGAAGCGCCGGCGCTCATCTATCATGTCACGGGCGGAAATGAGCTGGTCGCGCTGCGTCTTGAGCTGCAAGGTCATCTTGTTGAACGTGTCGCCAAGAGAGGCGACATCTCCATCGGAGCGGCGCACGGGCACGGCAACATCCAGATTGCCCGTCGAAACAGCGCCCGCCGCGCCGATTAGCTGGCGGATTGGCCGCACCAGCCGGTCCGCAACGGCAATGCCGGTCCAGATTGCGGCCAGGACGATGGCAAGCGTGACGACAAGATACAGCAGCGCAAAAGCCACCTGTGTGTTGAAGCGATTCCCTTCCAGAGAGCGGTATTCGTCGGCATTGGATGCGACGAGGCGCTGCGCCTTGATGACTTCCGGATCGAGTTCACGCAACGTGTAAAGATAGGCATCCGGAATTTCCCGGAGTTTGACAACTGCGGCGATCAGATTCCCTGGCGGCAGGTTGAACAGAATCGAATGCCCTTCGGCAGCGTCCGCTAGAACACCTTCACGCGGGGCCGGAATTTGCCCCCCTCGCGGCACATCGGCAGCCATAATTACCGACTCGTCGGCGCGGATGAGCAAGGCATGGGTCAGTCCGCGTCCAAGCGTTTGCTGCGTGAGGACCTGACGAAAGCCGGCGCGGTCCAGATTGTAAAGGGTGCGAAGCCGGTCAAGGTCGATCGCCATGGACAGCGTCGTCCCCT
Source organism: Phyllobacteriaceae bacterium (assembly GCA_029279965.1). Lineage (GTDB taxonomy): Bacteria > Pseudomonadota > Alphaproteobacteria > Rhizobiales > Rhizobiaceae > Chelativorans. The sequence continues at coordinate 47,221 of JAJUHJ010000008.1, read as the reverse complement.
GCAGTGTCTGCGCATTCTGCTGCACATAAGCATCGGCGATCGACAGTGAAGATTGGACGATGACGCGAGTCCGCAGTTCGAACCAGCGATCAAGGCCAAGGTCGAGCGTGATGGAGGCGACCACGGCGACCAGAATGGCCGGAATCGCCGCCATGAGCGAGAACATGGCGACGATGCGGACATGCAGGCGAGACGCCGCCTTCTCCCCCTTGCGCGCGGTATAAATTCGATGGGCCTCAATGCCGATCAGGCCGAGAAGCACCAGTACGAAGACGATATTGATTCCGATCAACGCGAGCGTCATTGTCGCGTCCGGTGCGAGCGGCGTAAGACCCAGTAGGACGGCAAAGGAAATTGCCGCCGTCAGCAACGCGCCGGCCGCTGCCACAATGCCCGGCAGAGCCATGAGTCGACGCCCTTCCCCCGGCGCATGCTGTTTGTAGGCCTGTTCCGAGGCCACGGCATGTGTCTGCGTGTTCATCCCGATTCACCCGGTCGCACGGCACGTTGCAGAGATGCAACACAATGTGGCGATTTTGCAACGACCTTATAGGGGACCAGCGCGGAAAATACGAGACGTGGAAAGCAACACCCTCAGTCAGCGCGAAGGATGACGGGTCGTCCTGTAGATGTCGATCCCCAATTCGCGGATCTTCTTGCGCAAGGTATTGCGGTTCACGCCCAGAAGTTCGGCGGCGCGGATCTGGTTGCCCTGGGTCGCCGCGAGTGCCGCCAGCAGCAGCGGATGCTCTACCTCTGCCAATATGCGATGATAGAGCCCTTGCGGCGGCAAATCATTACCGAATCCTCGAAAATAGCGTTGGAGATACTGTTCAACCGCCTGTCCGAGCGGCATTTCGCGGATATCGCTTTCGCTGGGCGAATGATTCGAGCTCGATGTGTTGCCGTAAAGCTCGTTTAGGATGATCTCCTCGGATATCTCGTCCTGCGGATAAAGCGCGGCCAGCCGGCGCACCAGATTCTCGAGCTCTCGCACATTGCCGGGCCATGAATACTGTATCATGGCATCGAGTCCGCCCCTGGCGATCCGCTTGGCCTGAAGTCCCTCGCGTTCTGCCTCGACAAAAAAGTGGCGAACGAGATCTGGAATATCCTCCGCGCGCTCGCGCAAGGGCGGCAAACGCAGCGGCACCACATTTAGCCGATAGAACAGATCTTCGCGGAAAAGCCCTTGATTGATGAGAGCCCGCAGGTCCTTGTTGGTGGCAGCCACAATCCGCACATCCGTTTTGATCGGAGTGCGGCCGCCAACGGTGGTGTACTCGCCCTGCTGGAGCACGCGCAGAAGCCGCGTCTGTGCCTCCATTGGCATATCGCCGATCTCATCGAGGAAGAGCGTGCCGCCCTCGGCTTGTTCGAAGCGTCCGGACGAGCGGTGCTGTGCGCCGGTAAACGCCCCTTTCTCGTGGCCGAACAGCTCCGATTCGATCAGGTCGCGAGGGATCGCTGCCATGTTGATGGCCACGAACGCTCCACCGCGGCGGCGGCCGAAATCATGCAGCGCACGCGCCACGAGTTCCTTGCCCGTGCCAGACTCTCCGCTGATCATGACGGTAAGGTCCGTCTGCATCATACGCGCAAGCATCCGATAAATCTCCTGCATGGCAGGAGATCGACCGATCAGCGGCATCGAATCGTGCGTCTCGTTCGCGCGCGCTTCGGCAGGCTTCCGGCGCGGTTCCGCAAGCGCGCGTCCCACAATGCTGAGGAGTTCCGCAAGATCGAACGGCTTGGGCAGATACTCGTACGCCCCGACCTCGGACGCGCGGATCGCCGTCATAAATGTGTTCTGTGCACTCATGACGATCACCGGCAGGTCGGGACGAGCCCTTTGCATGCGCGGCAACATATCGAATGCGTTCTCATCCGGCATGACAACATCTGTGATCACCAGATCACCTTCGCCCGACGATACCCAGCGCCACAACGTGGCGGCATTTGAGGTGACGCGGACCCGATGGCCGACACGCGATAGCGCCTGGTTGAGAACCGTCCGGATGGCCGCATCATCATCGGCCACGAGGATATCGCCCGGCGCGTTCATGCTCTTTCGTCCGTCATCTGCACTTGATTATCGCTGGTCGGGCCGCGCCAAGCCGGCATGAGAATGCGAAAGGTGGTGCCGTGAGAAGAAGACTCGCACTCGATGATGCCCCCATGCGCTCCCACGATCTTGGCAACCAGCGCAAGTCCCAGCCCGGAGCCGTTCTGCTTTGTCGTAATGAAGGGATCGAAGATGATCGCCCGAATGTCTTCTGGCACGCCCGGCCCGTCATCATGCACGCAAAACTCCATCGGCAACGACACACGCTCACGTGCTCCGGGCACGGAAAAGCGAATACCAGGGCGGAACGCGGTGGAAAGCCTGATCTCACCTCCGCGTTCTTTTCCAATGGCTTCTGCTGCATTCTTCACGATATTCAAGAACACTTGAACGAGCTGGTCGCGGTTCGCGAGAATTGGCGGCAGCGAGGGATCATAGTCTTCGGTAATGGTGATGTTCCGTGCGAAACCATTTTCCGCGAGCGCCTTCACGTGCCCCAGCACGACATGAATGTTGACCGGCTCCCGGTCGACCGGGCGCTCATCCGAAAACACTTCCATGCGGTCCACGAGCGCCACGATGCGGTCTGTCTCCTCGGTAATGAGGCGCGCCAGCGCACGGTCCTCATCGGTGACGACGTGCTCGAGAAGCTGTGCTGCGCCGCGTATGCCTGACAGGGGGTTTTTGATCTCGTGCGCCAGCATCGCAGCAAGCCCCGTCACGGAACGGGCGGCGCCACGATGCGTCATCTGGCGATCGATCTTTTCCGCCATGGAGCGTTCCTGCAGCAGGATAACGGCCGATCCGGGATATTCGGATACCGGCGCCACATAGATATCGACGATCTTGCCGTCTCCAAGACGCGGCGAGGAGATGTCCACGCGATATTCGTTAAAGGCAGCGCGACGTTCCCGCACCTGATCGACAAGCGTAAGCAACGGACTTCCGAAAGGCACGAAATCAGCCAGCCTGTTGCGCGCCAGCATGGTTGCGCTCAATCGAAAGAAATTTTCGGCCGCGGCATTGGCGAAGGTAAAGAATCCTTCGCCGTCCACCATGACAACGGGATGTCCGATTGCGTTGATGGCAAGTTGCGCAACATCGACTCCGCCTCGGCGGATGGGAAGCTCCAGGCTCATGCGGCGAGTTCACAGCGGTTCGATTGCTCAAAGGCGCTCCGCAGCAGGAGAACAACCTTTTGCGGGTTCGTTTCTGTCATGACCGCCCGGCGGACATCCGTATTCGTGATGCCGTTGCGCTCCATGTACCACCCCAGATGCTTGCGCGCATGACGCACTCCCTGCGCCGCGCCGTAATGGGAGAGCATGTCCTCGTAATGGGCGACCACGTAATCGGCGATGCCGCGAGCGTCCGGCACACCGGGGGCTTCGCTTCCGGCTGCAAAATGGGCGAGAGACCCTGCCTTCCATGGCGCGCCATAATGGGCGCGCCCGATCATCACCGCATCAGCGCCGGAACGGTCGAGCATGGCCAAGGCTTCGGCGGGACCATCACCATCGCCATTGGCGACCACCGGGATAGAGACCGCCTGCTTCACCCGGGCGATGGCACGCCAGTCGGCCCTGCCCTTGTAGAATTGGCAACGCGTGCGGCCATGCACCGTCACCATTGCAACGCCCGCTTCTTCCGCGCTGCGCGCAATGGCCGGTGCGTTCATGCAATCCTCATCCCAGCCAAGCCGCATCTTGACCGTCACGGGAACGTTGACCGTGTTCACCACCGCCTCGATCAGCGACAACGCATGTTTCGGCTCGCGCATCAGCGCAGAACCCGAATAGCCGCCCGTGACCTTCTTGGCCGGGCAACCCATATTGATGTCGATGATATCGGCCCCTTCATCCGCCGCTATGCGGGCCGCCTCGGACATCCAGCGCGCGTCACGCCCGGCAATCTGCACCATATGAACATCTATATCCGGCCGGCTTATGCGCCGGGTGCTGTCTCCCCTGCCCTTGGCCAGTTCTCCGCTCGCCACCATCTCCGAAACGACCAGGCCGGCGCCGTGAGCGTACGCACGCGAGCGAAACGGCAGATCCGTCACACCAGACATTGGCGCCAGAAAAACGCGGTTGCGCAGAACCACTGACCCCACCGTCAGCGGATGCGCCAATCCATGAAGGGAATTAATGCTCAAAAATAGGGCACCTTTTATTGATGCCCAACTTCTAGACAAATTGAATATGCTGCGCAACGGTGTTTTCGCGTGCAAACGAGAAATGCATTGGCATTTCTTCCAACGGGTGATTATGCCTTCCGCCATGAAAACGCTTCCTGAACAGAATTTGACCTCTCGCGAATGCAAGGTCGCGGTGGTGATCGTGGCGGCTGGGCGTGGTGAAAGGGCCGGGTCGCCCGTTGATGGCCCGAAACAGTACCGTCTGATCGGCGGGAAACCAGTGATCCGCCGCACACTCGAAGCTTTCTGCGGGCATCCGCGTGTGGATGCGATCGCCGTCGCCATTCATCCCGACGACGATGATCTTTTTGCGAAATCATGCGCAGGATTCGATCGCCCGATCATCGCTGTTCCGGGCGGCGCGTCGCGGCAAGAGTCTACGCTCCGGGCGCTTAAGGCACTGGATGAGCTAAATCCTGAAATAGTGCTCATTCACGATGGGGTGCGGCCATTCCTGGACAGCGCATTGATCGATCGGGTGATCGAAACGGTGAGCGCGGAGCAAGGCGCCCTGCCCACCGTTCCGGTTTCGGATACCCTCAAGCGGGCGGGGAAGGATATGCAGGTCGAGGCCACCGTACCCCGAACGGGCCTGTTCGCCGCCCAAACGCCGCAGGGCTTTCCCTTTCATCCCATTCTCGCCGCTCACGAAAATGCCGCCCGGGCCGGACGCCACGATTTTACAGACGACGCGGCCATTGCAGAATGGGCCGGCATGCCTGTGCGCCTCGTCCAGGGCTCGCCGGAGAACATTAAGCTGACATGGGCGCGCGACATCGCTCTTGCCGACCACCGCCTGGGAGGAAATATGCGGACTGATTTTCCGGATGTACGAACCGGCAATGGCTACGATGTACATGCTTTCGGTGCGGGCGACCACGTTGCGCTGTGTGGCATAGAGATTCCTCACACCAAAGGGCTTACGGGCCATTCGGACGCCGATGTGGGCCTGCACGCGCTGACGGATGCTCTGCTGGCGACCTGCAGCGCGGGGGATATCGGCACACATTTTCCGCCCTCAGACCCGCAATGGAAGGGCGTCCGATCGCGCATTTTCGTGGAACATGCGGTGGAACAGGTGATGGCCCGCGGCGGCAGTATCACAAATGTGGACATCACCCTTATTTGCGAGGCACCGAAGATCGGTCCCCACCGCGATGCGATGCTGGCGGAACTTTCCGACATGCTGCAACTTTCTTCCGATCGCGTTTCCGTCAAGGCAACCACAAATGAGGGCCTTGGATTTCTCGGACGCGCGGAGGGGATTGCCGCCATTGCAACCGCTACAGTTGTCTATGTTGCCTCACCATCCGGCTGATTTCAGAGGCTTGTCATGAGCGATGTCGAAATTCTTGCGGCCAAGGTGCTGCGCGCCTTTCAAGATCGGGGCTTGAAGATCGCAACGGCCGAATCGTGTACCGGCGGCATGGTGAGCGCAGCCATAACGGATCTTGCCGGGGCCTCCAACGTGCTGGAGCGCGGCTTTGTCACCTATTCGAATGAAGCAAAGAACGAAATGCTGGGCGTTTCGCCCGAAACGCTCGACCGGTATGGTGCGGTCTCGGCGGAAACAGCACGGGAGATGGCAGCGGGGGCACTGGCGCATTCACACGCCGACGTCGCCGTTTCCATCACGGGTGTTGCCGGACCCGGCGGCGGCACGGCTGAAAAGCCGGTGGGCCTCGTCTGGTTTGGCATCGCTGTCAAAAACGATGAGCCGCATGCGCAAAAGCATATCTTTTCTGCCGGTGATCGCGCCATCGTGCGACGTGACAGCGTGATGACCGCGCTTCGGCTGCTGCTGAATGCCGTTCAGGATGCCGCCGCGCCGTAAATCTCGTCTGCCCGCTTTTCAAAGGCTTCGGAAAACATGCGGAAGGCGCGGTCGAACATGGCCCCCATCAGCATGCCCAGCATTCGGCTCTTGAACTCGTATTCGATAAAGAAGTGAACGTCCGTCTGGCTCTCGCCCACGGGATCGAAGCGCCAACGGTTTTGCAGGAACCGGAATGGGCCGTCGACATAGCGTACGTCGATCACCCGCTCCTCGGGCTTAAGCACGACCTGGCTCGTGAAAGTCTCTCGTATCGCCTTGTACCCCACGGTCATGTCGGCCACCAGCATGGTCACGCCGTTGCGTTCCTTGCGCGAGCGCACGGTGAGCGCCTCGCACATGGGCACGAACTCGGGGTAGGATTTAACGTCGGCCACGAGGGCAAACATCTGGTCGGGCGGGTGGCCGACCCGACGAACTGTTTCGTGCCTGGGCATCAGATTGGTTACGCCGATTTTGCCAGAAGGCGCGCCTCGCGAGCGGCGCGAAGCCGGGCGAAGTCCTCGCCGGCATGATGTGAGGAGCGCGTGAGCGGGCTCGACGAAACCATCAGAAAGCCCTTCGCGTAGGCGACGGTCTCGTACGACTTGAACTCCTCAGGGGTGACGAACTTCTTGACCGGGTGGTGCTTGCGCGTTGGCTGCAGATACTGACCGATGGTGATGAAATCGACATCGGCGGAACGCAAATCGTCCATCAGTTGCAGCACCTCGTTACGTTCCTCTCCAAGTCCGACCATTATGCCGGATTTGGTGAACATCGACGGATCCATTTCCTTCACCCGCTGCAACAGGCGGACGGAGTGAAAATAGCGCGCGCCTGGCCGTACCGTCAGGTATTTGGACGGAACAGTTTCCAGATTGTGATTGAAGACGTCGGGCCTTGCGGCGACGACGATCTCAAGCGCGCCTTCCTTGCGCAGGAAATCCGGCGTGAGGATTTCGATTGTCGTGCCCGGCGCGGCTGCGCGGATGGCATAAATCACATCGGCGAAATGCCGCGCGCCGCCATCACCGAGATCGTCACGGTCGACGGAGGTAATCACGACGTGATTGAGCCCCATCTCGCGGACCGCCTTGGCGACATTCTCAGGCTCGTTCGGATCAAGCGGTCCGGGTATTCCTGTAGCGACATTGCAGAAGGCGCAGGCGCGCGTGCATATCTCGCCCATGATCATGAAGGTGGCGTGCTTCTTGTCCCAGCACTCACCGATATTCGGGCATCCCGCCTCCTCGCAGACGGTGACGAGCTTGTTCGATTTCACGATCTCCCGCGTTTCCAGATACCCTCTGGAGGTCGGCGCCTTGACGCGTATCCAGTCCGGCTTCCTCAGCACCTCCTGATCCGGCCGATGCGCCTTTTCCGGATGGCGCGGGCGCGGTTTGGTGGAAACGGTGTCGAGAACGGTGACCATGATCCATCTTTCTTTCAAGAGCCCCGGACGCCGTTCATATAGGAACGGTGCCCGGTTGGCTAAAGCCCGCCCGCCATGCGGCAGGCGGGCACCGCCGCGGCGGTTGTTACGTGCGGCCGCGAATTAGGCGATACAGCCAGATCAAGAGGCACGCGCCGATGACGGCAACGATGAGCTGGCCGATAATCCCCCCAAATGTGCTACCGATTACGGCGAATAAAATCGCATTGAGGACGACAGCGCCGACTATGCCGAGAATGATATTCATGATGAGGCCATGATCCGCCTTCATGATTTTCTCGGCAATCCAGCCGGCGATGCCGCCGATGACAATTGTCAAAATCCAACCTAGACCTTCCATCGAAGTCTCCTGCTCTGGTTGTGGGTCTGCACGGAAAAACCCGTACCTCGGACCATACCGAATCCCCCCGATTCGGACCCGTCAAGCGTTCAATGTTCGCCCATAGGCGTCAAGCACGCTTTCTTTCATCATCTCCGAAAGCGTCGGATGTGGGAAGATGGTATGCATAAGATCCTCTTCCGTGGTTTCCAGATTCATAGCCACTACGAAGCCCTGGATCAGTTCCGTTACTTCCGCGCCGACCATATGGGCGCCTAGAAGCTCACCGGTTTTCCTGTCGAAAATGGTTTTCACGAGACCCTGATCCTCACCCAGCGCGATGGCCTTCCCGTTCGCGCCGAACTGAAAGCGCCCAACGCGCACGTCACGGCCGAGTTCCTTGGCTTTTTCTTCGGTAAGGCCGACGGAGGCCACCTGCGGATGGCAATATGTGCAGCCGGGGATCCTGGTCTTGTCGAACGCATGCACGCCCGGCACGTTCGCAATCTTCTCCACGCAGATAACGCCCTCATGCTCGGCCTTGTGCGCGAGCATCGGCGGACCGGCGACGTCCCCGATAGCATAAATTCCCGGGACATCGGTGCGGCCGAATCCGTCTACCACAACCGTCCCGCGCTCCGTCTTTACACCGAGTGCGTCCAAACCGAGATTTTCGATATTGCCCTCGACGCCGACGGCGGAGATTAGGCGGTCGGCCGTGATCTTCTCCACCTTTCCGCCTTTCAGTTCCACATGGGCCGTCACCTGACCGGCGCCCTTTTCCACTTTCGCGACCTTTGCCTCGACGTGGAATTTTATCCCCTGTTTTTCCAATTGGCGGCGGGCGATCTTGGCAATTTCAGCGTCCTCGACAGACAGGATCTGCGGCAAGAGCTCGACGACTGTCACTTCCGCGCCCATGGTCCGGTAGAAGCTTGCGAATTCAATGCCGATAGCGCCGGAGCCCATGACGATGAGCGACTTCGGGATCTCTTTTGGCACCATTGCCTCGAAGTAGGTCCAGATGAGTTGGCCGTCCGGCTCGATTCCCGGCAGCACGCGCGGGCGCGCGCCCGTGGCAAGAATCACGTGCTTGGCCTTGTAAGTCCCCTCACCCAGAGCTTCCTTCGGCGCAGGCGGCTGCGGCTCCATCGCCTTTTTCGACGTCTTGGCAACAGCGACCTCTGCCGGCTGGCCGTTCTTTGCCGCACGGGTGATCTTTGCTTCGCCCCAGATCACGTCGACCTTGTTCTTCTTCATGAGGAAAGAGACGCCGCCATTGAGCCGTCCTGAAACCTTGCGCGAGCGGTCGACCACGGCAGCAGCATCGACCGACACCGTACCGTCAATCTTCAGGCCGTACTCTTCGGCATGATCGGCATAGTGTTTGATTTCGGCAGAGCGCAGCAGCGCCTTGGTGGGAATACAGCCCCAGTTCAGGCAGATGCCGCCGAGATGCTCACGCTCGACGATCGCTGTCTTTAACCCGAGCTGGGCCGAACGTACGGCGGCTATATAGCCGCCCGGGCCGGAGCCGATGATGATGACGTCGTAGGTTTCAGCCACAGCAGTTCTTCTCCTTTTGATTCAGGGCCCTGCTTGTCCGGAGACACTTCCCATGCTCCGCAGGCCGAAGGCGAGAATGAGAAGAAAGATGCCGTTCGACAGGAGCTCTATGGCCAGAAGGATACCGAGCACGGTGGCCGCGGCCCACGGCAGGTCCGCCAGGATCATGACGCCCAGCACGAGGGACAAAATGCCGGATGCAAGCACCCAACCCCACCCCGACAGAGGGCGCAGCGTAAACGAATACATCAGCTTTACGGCGCCCAGAACAAGAAAGACGATCGCGACGAGCATCGTAAGTGAGATAATTCCTTGCATCGGCCGCACGAGCAACGAAATGCCGACGGCGAGTGTCAGAACGCCCAGCAGCAACGCCCACAGGAAAACACCCCAATTGCCGCGAAGGCGGAAAGCCTGGATGATTTGCACCACGCCGAACAGCGTGAATGTCCAGGCCGCCAGGAATTCGGCTGTCAGGGTAGCGGCGAAGGGATTGGCAAGCGCCAGCAATCCACCAATCAGCGAGATCACCCCAAGAAGGGCAAGCCATCCCCAGGATGATCTCAAATTTTCATATGCATACGGACCGGCCATGATGTTCCTCCTCAATCACAGGCCAAGAATGCGCCGGACAATGGGCTCCAGGCCCATGCCCACGGCACGCGTGTTCTCTGCATCGAGATGAACACCGTCGAGCAGTGTGGTTCGGGCAACCGTGCCGGCATCGAAAAAGCCGCATCCAGCCTGTTCCGCAGCGTCCGCGTAATGGGCAGCCAACTTTCTCGATTCGGAAATTCCGCCATCGAATTGCGCCGCGAAGTCGGTATTTTCCGTTTGGCAGAACGGCGGCGGTGCAACAACGAGAATGCCTGGTGGCGGTTCATCCAGAGGGTATTTATGGCCGCGCACGATATCGATGAGCCGTTGAATCCCCTGCTTTGCGCCAATAGCACGGCCGCAGATGAACGGTTTCATATCGTTCGTGCCGAGCATGATGATGATGAGATCAAGAGGTGAATGGCTCATCAGAAGCGTCGGCAGGATACGGGCGCCGTTTCTGTCCGCGCCCGACAACCAATCGTCATAGGCGGTCGTACGGCCGTTGAGCCCCTCTGCGATTATGCGTGCTTCTTGACCCAGCCGATGCTGAAGGACCGACGGCCAACGGTCTTCATAGGCATGGCGGCTCGGACCTTCGGCATTGTAGCCCCATGTGAGCGAGTCACCGAAACACAGGATGGTTCTCATGAGCGTGGTCCTGACAGCTCTGCGCCAAGCGGAGGGTAAGCGCCTTAAACAAGCATTCCCATCGGGTTTTCAATCAACCGCTTGAAGGCAGCAAGAAGCTCCGCGCCCAGCGCACCGTCGACCGCACGATGGTCCGTTGACAGCGTGACCGACATGATGGTCGCGGGCTTGATCTCGCCATCCTTCACCACGGCCCGCTGTTCGCCCGCCCCCACGGCCAGGATCGTCGCATGCGGGGGGTTAATGACGGCCGCAAAATCCTTGATCCCATACATGCCCAGATTGGAAACGGCGGTGGTACCGCCTTGATACTCTTCCGGCTTCAAACGCTTGTTGCGCGCGCGTGCTGCAAGATCCTTCATCTCGTTGGAGATGACCGACAGGGTTTTTTCATCGGCCCGTCGCACGATCGGCGTGATAAGGCCCCCGGGTATGGCGACAGCCACACCGACATCGGCGTGCTTATGCTTGACCATCGCGCTTTCGGTCCAGGAGACATTGGCGTCCGGCACCTCCTTCAGCGCGAGCGCCATGGCCTTGATGATGAGATCATTGACGGACAGCCTGTAAGCCGGCGTCTCGCCGTCCTCCGTTTTCACGACGGGCGCGGCCGCGTTTATCTGCTTGCGCAGGTCCAGCATCGCGTCGATTTCACAATCCAGCGTGAGGTAAAAATGCGGGATGGTGCTCTTTGCCTCTATCAGCCTGCGGGCAATGGTCTTGCGCATGCTGTCGTGGGGCACGAGTTCATACGACTCTTCCTCAAAGAGCTTGAGCACCGCCTCGTCGGACATGGACACCGAAGCCGCAGCCTTTTCGGCAGGGGCCGCTTTTCCGGTTTCAACGGCAGCCTCGACATCCGCCTTCACGATCCGCCCGCGCGGACCGGAGCCTTGAATGGCCGCAAGTTCGATCCCTGCATCCTTCGCGATGCGGCGGGCGAGCGGCGAAGCGAAAACGCGCCCTCCCTCCTGCTTCTGCGGCTGCTCAGGTGTGGAGGCTTCAGGCTGTTCGTCGCCGCCGATTGCGGCCGCTGCACGATCGCTGTCATCCTTCTCTGCCTGCGTTGCAGGCCGTTCTTCCTTCGCGGTAGAGGAAGGAGCCTCCTTCGGCGCGGCCTCGCCGCCATCTCCACCGGCGCTCTTTGCCGCGTCGGCCACATCCTCACCCTCCTCGGCAAGAACGGCGATCAGCGCGTTGACCTTCACCCCTTCCGTGCCTTCGGGGACAACGAGCTTGGCCACCGTACCCTCATCTACGGCCTCTACTTCCATCGTCGCCTTGTCGGTTTCGATTTCGGCAATCACGTCACCGGCAGAAACGCTGTCGCCTTCCTTGACCAGCCATTTGGCAAGGTTGCCTTCCTCCATAGTGGGTGAAAGGGCAGGCATGGTGATTTCGATCGGCATGACTGCCCTCCTCAGTCCCTGTAAGCGACGGCCTTCACCGCCTCCACGACCTCGCCCACGCTCGTCAACGCAAGCTTCTCCAGATTGGCGGCGTAGGGCATGGGCACATCCTTGCCCGTAACGGTAATGACCGGCGCGTCGAGGTAGTCGAAAGCTCGCTGCATCACCTGCGAGGCAATGTGATCGCCGACGGAAGATTGAGGAAAGCCCTCTTCGACCGTGACCAGCCTGTTGGTCTTTTTCACTGATTCAATAACCGTATCGAGGTCCATGGGCCGAATGGTGCGCAGATCGATGATCTCCACGTCGAGCCCCAGGCCGCGCAATTCCTCCCCCGCCTTCACGGCATAGGTCATTCCAATGCCGAAGGAAACGATCGTTGCGTCCCTTCCCTGCTTGTGGATACGCGCCTTGCCGATGGGCAGCACGAAGTCCTCGATCTTCGGCACCTCGAAGCTCTGGCCGTAGAGAATTTCGTTTTCGAGGAACACCACCGGGTTCGGGTCCCGGATGGCCGCCTTGAGCAAGCCTTTGGCATCAGCCGCCGTATACGGCATCACCACTTTGAGGCCGGGGATATGGCCGTACCAGGCCGCATAATCCTGGCTGTGCTGGGCCGCGACACGCGCCGCCGCCCCGTTGGGGCCGCGGAAGACGATGGGCGCGCCCATCTGACCGCCCGCCATATAGAGCGTTTTGGCAGCGGAATTGACGATCTGGTCCATCGCCTGCATGGCGAAGTTGAAGGTCATGAACTCGACGATCGGTTTCAGCCCGGCAAAGGCGGCGCCGATGCCGACGCCGGCAAAGCCATGCTCGGTAATCGGAGTGTCGATCACGCGCCTGTCGCCGAATTCCTGCAGGAGGCCCTGGGTAACCTTATAGGCACCCTGATACTCCGCCACCTCCTCGCCCATGATGAAGACGTCCTCGTCGCGACGCATCTCCTCGGCCATGGCGTCACGCAGCGCCTCGCGGACGGTTGTCTGCACCATTTCGGTGCCTTCCGGTATATCGGGATCGGCAGGCATGGGCTGCGTGGCAGCCTTCGGGACGGCCGCGGGTTTGGCAGGCTCTTCCGTGCGCTGGTCAGCGGCAACTTCGGCCGGCGGCTGCGACTGGGCCGGTGCCGGGGTCGCGGGTTCCTTGTCGAGATCGTCAGCACTTTCGCCGTCGCTCAATAGAAGAGCGATCGGTGTGTTCACCTTCACCCCTTGTGTCCCCTCATCGACAAGGAGTTTGCCGATCGTACCTTCGTCCACCGCCTCAACTTCCATGGTCGCCTTGTCAGTTTCGATTTCAGCAATCACATCGCCGGGTGAGACGGAGTCGCCTTCCTTCTTAAGCCATTTGGCCAGATTGCCTTCCTCCATGGTCGGGGAGAGCGCGGGCATGAGAATTTCCGTGGGCATGGATTTGCGACTCCCCCCTTAGAGCAGGATATCCGTATAAAGTTCAGAGGCGTCCGGCTCCGGATCGGCCTGGGCGAAATCGGCGGCATCGGTAACAACCTCCCGCACCTTCTTGTCCTCCGCTTTCAGGTCGTCTTCACTCGCCCACTTCTTCTTGAGAAGACGCTGCCGCACCTGTTCGATGGGGTCGTGTTCGGACCGCATCTTCTGCACTTCATCCTTCGTGCGATACTTGGCAGGGTCGGACATCGAATGTCCGCGATACCGATATGTCTGCATTTCCAGGATAATCGGTCCCTTGCCGGAACGGCACCAGTCCACTGCCATTTCACCAGCCGCCTTGACCGCGCGCACATCCATCCCATCCACCTGAATGCCGGGAATCTTGAACGACAAACCCCGATGGGCAAAGTTGGTTTCCGCGGAGGACCGAGAAACCGAAGTGCCCATGGCATAACGGTTGTTCTCAATGATGTAGACGACCGGCAGCTTCCAGAGAGAGGCCATGTTGAAGCTCTCATAGACCTGGCCCTGATTAGCCGCTCCGTCGCCGAAATAGGTAAGCGACACATGGTCATTGCCGCGATAGCTGTTGGCGAGCGCCAGCCCGGTGCCGAGCGGAACCTGCGCGCCGACGATGCCATGCCCCCCATAAAAATGCTTTTCCTTGGAGAACATGTGCATGGAGCCGCCCTTGCCCTTGGAATAGCCGCTCCGGCGGCCGGTCAACTCCGCCATAACACCGCGTGCGTCCATGCCCGTGGCGAGCATATGACCGTGATCGCGATAGCCGGTGATAACCTGGTCGCCCTCCTTGAGGGCCATCTGCATGCCGACCACGACAGCTTCCTGGCCAATGTAGAGATGGCAGAATCCACCGATAAGACCCATCCCGTAGAGCTGGCCCGCCTTCTCCTCGAAGCGGCGAATGAGCAGCATCTCGCGAAAAGCGTGGAGTTCGGCCTCCTTGTCGAACTCCTCCGGTCGCGGTGTCTTGATCACCGGTGTGCCGGTGGATGCGATGGACGACGCTGATGCACCGCGCCGAGATCTCGAAGATGATGACTTGCTGGTTGAGGTTTTCCTGGCGGCTGTCGCCATGTATCACTCCCTGGATCGTCTTCTGACGGACGTGCGGGGTCCGCTTCGAATGCATACTGCCGCAGGAGATGCATGTAGTCCACGGCAAGGCACCCGTCCAGCGGTACGCCCACTCGACAGGCACGCTATCACGACGCCTATGCAACCGCTACGCGTTTTACGCATATCAGCTATGCCGCAAATGACTGAAAAATCTCAGTCTTTGATATATTAACTTGATTTAAGTTAATGTTGATCGTCAACATGCCGGAGAATGACGATCTCGTTGTCCCTGACGAAATCGAGAGCACGCCGCACTTGCTCGTCCAGCATATCGCGTTCCATCGTGCCATCACTGAGTTGACGCAGCCGCTCCTCAAGGTCGAGGCGAGTCCGCGTCAGCGCGTCAAGATCTTGTTGGAGTTCGGCCATCCTGACCTCAAGCTGCGCTTTGGCGTTGAGCCCGTAATCGCCCTGGTAGGCGTGAAAGCCGAAATAGGAAAGCCCAATGGCGGTGATCGCCGGAACGATCAGCCGGCCAGTATTGCGACGTTTGTGATGGCGGGTCCACATGCGGCAAAATTCCTTCCGCCGCATATGGTCATATTTTGCTTAATGGAGAGTTAGCCAGCCGGAGCCGTTCGTGTACGAAGCCGTTTCTTTCGAGGCTGAGATCACAGCAAACAGCTTCACCGGCTTATCCACGAAGAACGGAGCTGCCGGCATAGCGGGCGGCCTTCCCAAGTTGCTCCTCGATGCGGATGAGCTGGTTGTATTTGGCCGTCCGGTCGGAACGGGCAAGCGAACCCGTCTTGATCTGACCGCAATTGGTGGCGACGGCAAGGTCGGAGATCGTCGTGTCCTCCGTTTCACCGGAACGGTGTGACATCACCGCCGTGTAAGCAGCCTTGTGCGCCGTTTCCACGGCATCCAGCGTTTCGGTGAGCGTCCCTATCTGGTTCACCTTGACAAGGATCGAATTGGCGATTCCCATGCCGATGCCATCCCTCAAACGCGCGGAATTCGTAACGAACAGGTCGTCGCCCACGAGCTGAACCTTGCTGCCGATGCGCTCGGTCAACACTTTCCACCCCTCGAAATCATCCTCGGCCATACCATCTTCAATCGAGATGATGGGATAAGCACCCGCGAGTTCAGCCAGATACTCGGCCTGTTTCCCGGCGTCGCGGACCTGGCCTTCGCCCTCATAGGCATACTTCCCGTCCTTGAAGAACTCGGTGGCGGCACAATCGAGAGCGATGGCAATCTCCTCACCGGGCTTGAAGCCGGCCTTCTCCACCGACTGCATGATGAAATCGAGCGCGGCCCGAGCATCCTTCAAATCGGGTGCGAAACCGCCCTCGTCTCCAACGTTCGTGTTATGGCCGGCAGCTTTCAACCCGCCCCTCAACGTGTGAAAAATCTCGGACCCCCAGCGAACGGCCTCACGCAACGTTTCAGCGCCCACCGGCATGATCATGAATTCCTGAAAGTCGATCGGGTTGTCCGCGTGCGCGCCGCCGTTGATGATATTCATCATCGGCACCGGCAAGGTGTTCGCTGCGGCCCCACCCACATAGCGGTAGAGCGGAAGGCCGGAGGCGGAGGCGGCCGCCTTCGCAACAGCGAGTGAAACGCCAAGAATCGCGTTGGCGCCCAGCCGACCCTTGTTCGGTGTACCGTCAAGTTCGATGAGAACGTTGTCGATGTGGATCTGCTCCTCGGCATCCATGCCGCCGATGGCTTCAAAAATCTCCCCGTTCACAGCCTCGACTGCTTGTGAAACACCTTTGCCGAGGAAGCGCGTTCCGCCGTCGCGCAGTTCTACGGCCTCGTGCGCTCCGGTTGAGGCGCCGGAAGGCACGGCTGCGCGACCGAACGCACCGTCCTCCAGCACCACATCAACCTCAACGGTGGGATTGCCGCGGCTGTCGAGAATTTCGCGTGCGATGATATCGGTGATGGCAGTCATGATCCGGCCTCTTCAATTGGAAACGCGTGCGACGATGAAGCGCTTCTACCTGCACGAAGGCCGCAGCGCAATTTCCCCTCGCTCAAAGTTTCTGCTGATTGGGATACATCGCTATAGCTCACTCCCGAACTTCACAACACCTCCTGTTTTTTAAGTAACGATAAAGCATGAATCGTGCTCAGCGCCGCGCGTCGAGATATAGAAAATCTCAATTTTGCAATCAGAAAAGACGCCGCATGATGTTACAGCCCGCAAATCCTTTAAAACATTAAATTATTCAAAATATTCATTTATTTATAGGAGATTTACGTGCGTCCTATAGCTTCTTCGCCTCAGCGAACGCCCCTCAGCTCCGCAACCCCAGCCGCGGCTGATGCGGCAAAGCAGAATAGCAAACTCGCTACTGCCTGGAATTACGCAAAGAACGATCCACGACCCTTTGACATCGCTCATCAAACTGCATCGTTGACGACTACCGGGAGCGACAGGGACATACTCACCGCAGCGGTATTGTTACCCGGAATGCCGGCGTTTCTGGCGGGTGCCTCGAGCGCACGTTCGGCCGCCAAAATGCAAGTCCAATACAGTCAGGAGCTGTCGGCGGCGATCCAGGCCATTAAGGATAAGGCTATTGGAATTCTCAAGGAACGAGGCGTCCCACCCAAGGATGTTGCGGCACTGAAAGAAAAATTTGAAACCTCGAAACCTGTCGAAATAGCTCAGGACGCGCTTCGGCTCTTTGATCGCGCGACTGGCGGCGGGAGTGACGCATCAAAATTCAGGCGCGAACTGGAATACGAGCTTGCCCAGTATGGCAGAGCCATGGAACTTGCCAGAATATCGGACGTCAAAAATGTCTCTAAGCCGTTAGCCGCGGTGGCCTCGGACCTTGCGGTGTTCAGCAAAGCCAGCGCCATAGTGGCAGCGCACGCGCCCGGCGAGACTTTGACCGATGCCTTCAATACGTTCCTCGGGCCCACCACCAGTGCCGTCCAGGCTGTTTCCTCCAGTGTGAATGCCTGGGAGCACATGAAGGAAGAGAGACTTGTCGAGAAAGACATTCAAACGTTGAAGGCCTTCGACATACTCCGTCAGGAGGTGCGCGAGTCCATGTTGCAAGAGCTAAGTCAGCGGAAGAGGCACAAGCGGCATCAGATTAGCGGCGATGCTCTCATCGCGGCAGGCAAGGGAACGCAGACGGCAAGCGCCATTCCAGTCGGGCCCACCATAGCCCTGAAAGCGGGGGCTTTGGCCGCAACGGCCAGCGGAACGGTCCAGAAAAGCATCTATGAGAAAAAGATGGCCCGATCGGAAGGTCCCGGCGCTTCGGACGCGGCGAAGGCGCATCTTGATCCAGCGTGGAGCGCCAAGAATCTAATGGTAGAAAAGGATTTGCAGGCGGCCGTCCAGTGGATGGAACAGGAATATCATCTTGCACAGGATCTGGCGGCCGAGAGCAAACTAGGCTTGGAAATCATCCGCGCGTTGCAGGAAGAAAGTAGCACGAAAGAGGAGATATCTGATCCTCTGCGCGTGCAGCGGGATGTCGAGAAGCGCCTGAATGACCGTGCCAACCATCGAAAATTTGCAAATTGGCGGACAACGCTCGTGCCTGCGGATTTCAAGAAGGCGGAACGCCTTTTCAAGGGCAGTTCCGAAAACTTCTTGAGCGGAACCAAAGCGGATGTCTGTTCCAGAATCTATCACCGTCTGGTCGAGAGCTTTTTGATAGCCAGCAAGGTCGCACAGTCGGAGAGCTTCAAGGAGTCGGTCTTAACCGGATTCCTAAAAAAACTTAACACCGGACTCTTAAAAAGTATGAAGAAAGAATCAAGTGTTGCAAAAGAAATCAGAACTGGACTGAAATTCAGTGCAGATAAATGGGAAAAACTCGATCAAATTCTAGGTCTTGATCCCAAGATCAATAATGTTTTCATTAAGACCAGAGCGAAACTCCTTTGCAAGCAATTGAAGGAGGACGGAAAGTATTTACGAGCAGAATGTGCGAAGCAAATCCTGGATTTGGCAGCCGTTCACAAGCTCCGTCAGGACCTGTCCGCCGGGCGCGCATTGGAATCCGGACGTATACAGACGTCAGACGTTTCTCTAAATGCTCGATGAGTTCTTGGCGACTCGGTCAAACTCCATCAGCCGCTCGATGAGCGCCGGCATCTTGTCGAGCGGCACCATGTTCGGGCCGTCAGAGGGCGCATTGTCGGGATCCTGATGGGTCTCGATGAAGACCCCCGCTACACCGACCGCGACGGCCGCGCGCGCCAGGGTTTCCACGAAACGTCTTTCACCTCCGGTGGAACCGCCCTGCCCGCCCGGCTGCTGCACCGAATGCGTGGCATCGAAAATCACGGGCGTGCCCGCTTCAGCCATCTGCGGCAGTGCGCGCATGTCGTTGACCAGCGTGTTGTAGCCGAACGAGGTGCCACGCTCCGTCACAAGCACGTTCGAATTGCCGGAACCCACGATCTTGGCGACAACATTCTTCATGTCCCAGGGAGCAAGGAACTGGCCCTTCTTCACATTGACCGGTTTTCCGGTGCGCGCTGCGGCAACGAGCAGATCGGTCTGCCGGCATAGAAACGCCGGGATCTGCAGGACATCCACCACGTCGGAAACGACCGCGCACTGTTCCTCCGTATGCACATCGGTGAGAATTGGCACGCCCAGTTCGCGTCGCAAATCGGCAAAAACCGGCAGCGCCATGTCGAGGCCTGCGCCGCGCGTGCCTGAAAGCGACGTGCGATTCGCCTTGTCGAAGCTCGTCTTATAGACGAAGTCGATGCCGAGCTTTCCGGTCAGTTCCTTGAGGGCTCCGGCGATATCAAAGGCATGGTCGCGGCTTTCGAGTTGGCATGGGCCGGCAATCAGCGCCAACGGCGCATCATTGGCAAACACGGCATGGCCGATATCAACGCGCTTGTTGGGTGTCATGCCTTTTCTCCCCGGATCCTATACCAGCCGCGACTGCTCCACTGCGGCGGCGATGAAAGAAGCGAACAACGGATGCGGGTCCAGCGGCCTGCTTTTCAGTTCCGGATGGTACTGCACACCGATAAACCAGGGATGGTCTGGATACTCGATCGTCTCCGGCAAGACACCATCCGGTGACAGGCCGGCAAAGACAAGGCCGCAGGCTTCCAGCTTTTCCCGGTAGCCGATATTCACCTCGTAACGGTGGCGATGACGCTCCGCAATTTCTTCACGGCCATAGATTTCGGCAATCCGCGAGCCGGGCGTCAGCCGTGCGTCATAAGCGCCAAGCCGCATCGTGCCGCCAAGATCGCCTGCGGCGGTACGCTTTTCCAGCATGTCGCCGCGCAACCACTCCGTCATCAAACCGACAATGGGTTCGTCCGTAGGGCCAAATTCGGTGGAAGATGCTTCTTCAATGCCGGCGAGAGAACGAGCGGCTTCGATGCACGCCATCTGCATGCCGAAGCAGATACCGAAATACGGCACCTTGCGTTCACGCGCGAACTTGGCGGCGAGGATCTTCCCCTCCGAACCACGCTCTCCGAAACCGCCCGGAACAAGAATGCCGTGCACCTTTTCAAGCCAAGGGGCCGGGTCTTCCTTCTCGAAGATTTCCGATTCGATCCATTCCAGATTGACGCGGACGCGGTTTGCCATGCCCCCGTGCGAAAGGGCTTCGTTGAGCGATTTATAAGCATCCTTGAGGCCGGTATATTTGCCGACGACGGCGATGGTCACCTCGCCTTCCGGATTGTGAATGCGCTCCGATACTTCCTGCCAGCGCTCCATGCGCGGCTTGGGCGCCGGATCGATGCCGAAGGCGGCAAGGACCTCCGAATCGAGCCCCTCACCGTGATAAGCGATAGGCACATCATAAATATGCGCCACGTCGAGCGCCTGGATGACCGCCGATTCACGCACATTGCAGAACAGCGATAGCTTGCGCCGCTCCTCCTCGGGAATGGGCCTGTCGGCGCGCACGAGCAAAATGTCGGGCGCGATGCCGATGGAGCGCAACTCCTTCACCGAATGCTGCGTCGGTTTGGTCTTCAACTCGCCCGCCGCTGGAATCCAGGGCATCAGCGTCAGATGGATAAAGATCGCGCCACCACGTGGCAGTTCGTTGCCGAGCTGGCGGATGGCCTCCAGAAACGGCATGGCCTCGATGTCGCCGACCGTGCCGCCGATCTCGCACAGCACAAAGTCGAAATCGTCATTGCCTTCCAGGATGAACTGCTTGATCTCATCGGTGACGTGCGGGATCACCTGCACGGTCGCGCCGAGATAATCGCCGCGCCGCTCCTTCTCAATGATGTTCTGGTAAATCCGGCCCGTGGTGATGTTGTCCTGCCGGTTGGCAGAACGTCCTGTGAACCGTTCATAATGGCCGAGATCAAGGTCGGTCTCCGCTCCATCGTCGGTGACGAAGACCTCACCGTGCTGATACGGCGACATCGTGCCAGGATCAACGTTGAGATAAGGGTCCAGCTTCCGCAATCGCACGCGGTAACCACGTGCCTGCAGTAGAGCGCCGAGGGCTGCCGAAGCAATGCCTTTGCCAAGGGAGGAGACCACGCCGCCGGTTATAAATACATATCGCGCCATGGGACCCATCGCTTAACCCGATGCGAGCGATTCCGCCAGAGCAAAATGCGCGCACCTGACTCTTTTCCATGCATAACATTCGAGCGCGGGCATTCGGTGAATTCCCGCGCCAGGTTCCTGTGAAGATCTTACTGGCCGGTCGGCACCTGCGGTTCCTCCGGCGCGGCGGCCGGTTCCTCTGCCGGTGACGGGACGGTCTGCCCGTCCTCGGAGGACGGCGCTTCCGTTTCGGCAGGAGTCGCATCGTCGGTTACGGGACCGCCGAGTTCATCGAGGATGCCCGGCCCGCCCTGATCCTGCTGTGTTTGGCCACCCTGCTCCAGCCGGTCGAAAATATCGGTCGGCTGGCCCTGATAGCGAGCGAGCAGCGAAAGCGCCAGGGAAGTGACGAAGAACGCCACCGCAAGAATGGCAGTCGTGCGCGTCAGCGCGTTGGCCGCTCCTCGCGCGGACATGAAGCCGCCCCCACCGCCAATGCCGAGCCCACCGCCTTCAGAGCGCTGCATCAGCACAACGCCCACAAGCGCAATCACAACCAGCAGATGAATGACAATGATGATCGTTTGCATGAATTCCTTCCGGGCGCCTGGGCGGTGCGGGTGGTCACCCGCGGACGCGGCTCATTACACGCCTTTAGGTGCTTTTCCAAGCCCCGCCTTCGTCACAGATAAGAGCGAAGCCCCTTATTGCAAGAATGCAGGCCGCGCAGCGCTCACATCGCGCGCACCGCCTCGGCAATGGCAAGAAAGTCTGTCGCCTTCAGGCTTGCACCACCGATCAAACCGCCGTCGACATTGGGCACCGCGAGAAGCTCGCCCGCATTGCCGGGTTTGAGTGAGCCTCCATAAAGGATCCGCATTGCCGAGGCGCCGTCGCCAAACTTAGCCTGCAGCTCATCACGGATATGCGCGTGCGCCCTCTCCACGTCCTGCGTTGTCGGTGTCAGTCCGGTGCCGATCGCCCACACAGGCTCATACGCGATCACGGTGTTTTCCGGGTCGGCGCCATTGGGCACGGAACCGGCGATCTGCCGCGACAGCACGGCGAGCGTCTCTCCGGCTTTGCGCTCATCGTCCGTCTCGCCAATGCAGATGATGGCAACAAGCCCTGCCCGCCAGGCAGCACGTGCCTTCGCCGCCACATCGTCATCCTTTTCACCATGATCCATGCGCCGTTCCGAGTGCCCGACGATCACATGGGTGGCGCCGCAATCCGCCAGCATTTCGGCCGCAATGTCGCCGGTATGGGCGCCACTTGGCTGCGGATGACAATCCTGGCCCCCGGCGGTCACATGAGTGGCGTCGAGGACGCCGACGGCCCTTTCCAGCAACGTCGCCGGCACGCAGACCAGACCATCAGCACCCGCGCCGGCCGCCGGGGAGAACCCTTCTCCGATCGCTTTCAATTCGCCAAGCGAATCGCGCGCACCGTGCATTTTCCAGTTGCCTGCGATAAGAGGACGTATTCCTGGCGTCATAGGGAGCCTCCCTGAATTTGACGGGGTCTGCGCCGTGGGCGCAACCGCTGTTCACTAGCAAAAAGTCGGCATAAAGCAATCGACAGTGACGGCCGGGAACGCTATTCCCGTACCGAGACGATGAAGGATACGGAAACGACATGCTCGACAGCCTCAGAAACGCCGCGTCAACCTGGGTTGCCAAGCTGTTGCTTGGGCTTCTTGTGGTCAGCTTTGCCGTGTGGGGCATTTCCGGCCAGATGCTCGGCGGCGGGGCCAACGACGTTCTGACAGCAGGCGGCACCTCGGTTTCCGTCCTCGATTACCGGCTCGCCTACGATCAGCGATTGAGGGAACTCTCGCAGCAACTGGGCACACGTCTCACGCGCGAGCAGGCCGAAGCATTCGGCATCGACCAGCAGGTGCTGGCTCAGCTTTCCGCGAGCGCGGTGCTTGATGAGACAGGCCGGCAGATGGGCCTCGGCGTCTCCGAGGACAAGCTGGCCGCGCTCACGGCCGCCGATCCGGCGTTCCGGGGGATGGATGGCCGTTTCGACCGCAACCAGTTCGAATTCGTCCTGAGCCGTGTCGGCATGCGCCCGCAGGACTATCTACACAACCGGGAACAGGCAGCCGTCCGGCAACAGATCATCGATGCGGTGGCCGAGGGAGTCTCGGCGCCCGACACGCTCTTGCGCAACGTGGCGCTCTACCGTGGTGAGGACCGGACGGTGGAATATGTTCCCCTGCCCCGTTCTCTCGTCGAACCGATCGAGCCGCCGGACGAGGAGACGCTGCAAAGCTGGTTTGAGGAACGTAAAGGCAACTATGCTGCTCCGGAATTTCGCTCCATACGATACGTAAAGCTGGAACCGGAAGACATTGCCGACCCGTCGGTCATCTCCGATCGGGAGGTGGAGACCTTTTACCAGCAGCAGGAAGATTACTATAAAACGCCGGAACGCCGCACGATCGAGCAGATAACGTTCCCGAACACGCAGGACGCGTCCGCCGCTTATGAAAGCCTGAGCGCCGGCACCACCTTTGACGATCTGGTTGAGCGGCAGGGTCTGACACGGGAGGACGCAAGCCTCGGCACGCTGTCGCGAGGCGATGTTGCCGATGAAGCGATTGCCGAGGCCGCCTTTTCGCTTGAGGAAGGCGAAGTCAGCGAAGTGATCGAAGGCACCTTCGGCCCCGTTCTTCTGCGGGTGACGGAGGTCATACCCGAAGAGGTCACTCCGCTCTCCGAGGTCAGCGACGAGATACGTCAGGAACTGGCGCTGGAAGAAGCGAGCCGGCTCGTGCTCGACACTTATGATGCCTATGAGGATGCCCGCGCGGGCGGTGCTTCCATGCAGGAGGCAGCCGAAGAGCTGCAACTTGAAATGAAGACCGTAGAGGCTGTGGATCAGAGCGGCCAGCGCCCCGATGGCACGGCCTTGGACGGCCTCCCCCAATCCCGCGAATTGTTGAGCGAAGCCTTTCAGAGCGAGGTTGATCTGGAGAACCCCGCCATCAATATGGGCGCAAACGGTTTCCTCTTCTATGAGGTAGCCGATATCATCCCGGCACGTGAACGCTCTTTCGAAGAAGTGCGGGATCAGGTTCTTGCCGACTGGACCGAGGCAGAAACCGATACGCGGCTTGCAGAACGCGCCGAAGAGCTGGAAAAGGCAATCGAACAAGGTGCATCGTTGGATGAAATCGCCGCCGAGATCGGACAGGAAACGACGATCAAGCGCGGATTGAAGCGCGGGGCCAACGATCCCGACATCGGCCGGGCAGGTGTTGAAGCAGCTTTCGCAGTCCCCATGGGCGGCACCGGGACGTTTCCAAGCCCCACCGGGGACGGACGATTCCTCTTCAAGGTGACCGAAGTATTCGAGCCGGCCTCGGTTTCAGCAGAGATGGTGCCCGAGGATGTCGTTGAACGGCTCACGCAGGGGCTGGAGAACGATCTGCTCGACCAGCTCGTGGCGCGGCTCCAGCAGGAACATCAGGTGACTGTGAACCGCGCCGCGATGCAGCGGGCACTGACCTTTTGACACACCATGGCTGACTTGAAGACCCATATTGCCAAAATCGCCGCCGGCACCCCCCTCAGCTTCGCCGAGGCCCGCGATGCCTTCGACATCATCATGTCCGGCCAGGCAACGCCGAGCCAGATTGGCGGGTTCCTGATGGCGCTGCGGGTGCGCGGCGAAACGGTGGACGAGATCAGTGGCGCCGTGGACACCATGCGTTCCAAGATGCTGCGGGTGGAAGCGCCCGCCAATGCCATCGATATCGTAGGCACCGGGGGGGATGCATCGGGTACTTACAACGTATCCACCTGCGCAGCTTTCATCGTGGCAGGCTGTGGCGTCCCCGTCGCCAAACACGGCAACCGCGCGCTGTCGTCCCGCTCGGGTGCGGCCGACAGCCTTAGCGCCCTCGGCATCGACATTGAAATCGGTCCGCAGAAAATCGCCGACTGCATAGCCGAGGCAGGACTCGGCTTCATGTTCGCACCGAACCACCATGCGGCCATGCGCCATGTCGGACCGACGCGCGTGGAGCTTGGCACGCGCACGATCTTCAATCTGCTCGGACCGCTGTCCAACCCCGCCGGTGTCAAGCGCCAGCTCGTCGGTGTGTTTTCACCGCAATGGGTGGAACCGATTGCGCACGTCCTCAAGCAGCTCGGAGCCGAGAGTGCCTGGGTTGTGCACGGAGATGGTCTGGATGAAATGACGACAGCGGGAACGACGCATGTCGCCGCGCTTGAAGATGGCACGGTGCGCACATTTGTGCTGACGCCGGAGGAAGCCGGTCTCGAACGCGCGAGCATTTCCGATTTGAAAGGCGGCGACGGCGAGCACAATGGCAAAGCATTGCGCGCCGTTCTCAGCGGAGAGAAGAACGCCTATCGCGACATCGCGCTGTTCAACGCGGCTGGAGCCCTTGTGGTCGCCGGCAAGGCAGCGGGAATGCGGGAAGGCGCGGCGATGGCAGCCGAGGCCCTCGACAGTGGGCGTGCGCTGGCTGCGCTCGACAGGCTGATCGCTATTTCCAACCGGGCGTCCTAACCTTGAGCGGGCAACGATGAACGATATTTTGCGCAAGATCGAGGTGTACAAGCGCGAGGAGATCGGAGCGGCGAAAGCAGCCGTTCCCCTCGGTGATTTGAAAGCGCGCATCCGCGACGCCGCGCCGGTGCGCCCGTTTGCGGCTGCGCTGGCCGCCAGGCACGCGGAAGGCGGATTCGCGCTCATCGCGGAAATCAAGAAGGCCAGCCCTTCCAAAGGGCTGATTCGGGCGGATTTTGATCCGCCGGCGCTGGCTGCATCCTATGAGCGTGGGGGAGCGGCCTGCCTGTCCGTTCTAACCGACACGCCATCGTTCGGCGGCGCGCCCGAGTTTCTTACACAAGCGCGCGCGGCAGCGAACCTGCCGGCGTTGCGCAAGGATTTTCTGTTTGAGCCATATCAGGTGTACGAGGCGCGGGCGTGGAACGCCGATGCCATTCTCATCATCATGGCGAGTGTGAGTGACGACGAGGCCAAGGCACTGGAGGAAGCCGCCAACGAGGTCGGCATGGACGCGCTTATTGAAGTGCACGACGAGGCAGAACTGGAACGTGCTCTGAAACTCTCGTCCGTCCTCATAGGCATCAACAACCGCAATCTGAGAACGTTCAAGACGGAGCTGGCGACCAGCGAGAGGCTTGCGCCGCTGGTGCCGGACGATCGGATCATTGTCGGTGAAAGCGGCATCTTCTCCCACGCCGACTGTCAACGTCTGGCGAAAGCCGGTATTTCCACCTTTCTTGTGGGAGAAAGCCTGATGCGCCATGATGATGTGGAGCTTGCGACGAAAAGGCTGCTCGGGAGCACCCCGGATCTCGAGGCAACAGGCTGACATGGCTGCCAAAGCGGGCAAAAACCTTACACATTTGCGCGCGGATGGGCGCGCCGACATGGTGGATGTCGGCGCCAAGGATGTGACCGAACGCACTGCCGTGGCCGTCGGCGCGGTCGTCATGGCTCCGGAGACACTCAAGGCCATTGTTGATGGCAACGCGGAAAAAGGCGATGTCGTCGCCGTGGCGCGCATCGCCGGCATCATGGCAGCAAAAAGAACACATGACCTCATTCCGCTTTGCCACCCGCTCGCCCTGACGAAAATCGGCGTCGAGATCGAACCGGACGAAAGCCTGCCAGGCCTTCGGGTGGAGGCGACCACGCGTGTCAGCGGAAAGACCGGGGTCGAAATGGAAGCGCTCACCGCTGTTTCGGTCGCATGCCTGACCATCTATGACATGGCCAAGGCGCTGGACCGGCAGATGACCATCACCGGCGTGCGCCTTATCGAGAAGGCCGGTGGGCAGTCGGGACACTGGCGCGCGGATGATTTCGGTCATGGCTCTTCTTCCCGTTGACGAAGCACTGAAACGGGTGCTGGACGGAGTGCACCCACTCTCCTCGGAACAGGTGCCGCTTGCAGAGGCGGGAGGGCGTGTGCTGGCACGCCGATTGACCGCAAGGCGCACCCAGCCGCCTTTCGATGCTTCGGCGATGGACGGCTATGCCATACGCGCTTCGGACGTAGAAACGCCACCCGCCAGGCTGACCGTCATCGGCGAATCGGCCGCCGGAAAACGCTTTGCCGGCACTATCAAGCCCGGCCAGGCGGCCCGGATTTTTACCGGTGCTCCAGTGCCGGACGGCGCGGACACCATCCTCATCCAGGAAAATGCTCTACGCGTCGATGATCGCCGGATAGAGGCGCGCGAATCGGTGGCCCGTGGTCGCCACATTCGACAGGCTGGTCTTGATTTCAGAGAAGGCGATCCGGTTTTGGAGAACGGACGCATGCTGGATCCTGCCGCACTTTCCCTGGCGGCAGCCGCCGGTCATGCGAGCCTTTCGGTTGTGCGACGGCCGCTGGTGGCGGTGATCGCGACCGGGGACGAACTCGTGCCACCCGGTACCCTGCCCGGCCCCGACCAGATTGTCGCTTCCAACAGTTTCGGCATTGCGGCACTGGTGAGGCAGGATGGTGGGCAGGTTCTCGATCTCGGCATAGCTCCGGACCGGCGTGACGCGATCGCTTCGCGGGTGCGGGAGGCGCTTGCGGCTTCTGCGGATGTCATCGTCACGCTCGGCGGCGTTTCAGTGGGCACCCACGATCTGGTTCGCGATGTCCTGGCCCAGGAAGGTACGGAACTGGCCTTCTGGAAGATCGCCATGCGGCCGGGCAAGCCGCTCATGTTCGGCCGCCTCAACTCGGCACGTGTCTTGGGGCTACCCGGCAATCCGGTCTCCAGCCTCGTCTGCGCACATCTTTTCCTGCGTCCCATTGTGACCGGTCTTGCCGGGCGTGCCTACGCGCCCGATATTCGCACGGCCGCCATCACACGGCCCATGAAAGCCAACGACGAGCGGCGCGACTATGTGCGGGCGATTGTCGACGGCGAGCACGATGAGCTGCGCGCGACCCCTTTCGAGCGGCAGGATTCCTCCATGCTTACCGCGCTTGCCGCCGCCAATGCCCTCATCATCCGCGAGCCGCACGCGCCCGCGCTTGAGCCCGGCGCACCATGCAAGGTGCTCATTCTTCGTTAGGCAATCATTAGCCATCATTTTTTACAGTTGCGGAACACAACTGGAACAGATAGTGTATGTTCTTGTTTTGTTTATGACCGATTCTGGGGTGGTGCGATGCTTACGCGCAAACAGCACGAGCTGTTGCTCTTTATTCATGACCGCGTGAAGGAGACTGGTATTCCGCCCTCCTTCGATGAGATGAAGGAAGCACTCGACCTCGCTTCGAAGTCAGGCATTCACCGCCTGATCACGGCGCTGGAAGAACGCGGCTTTATCCGCCGTCTTCCCAATCGTGCACGGGCGATGGAGGTTTTGCGTCTGCCCGATTCGATCGCGCCGGGGCTCGGCGGACCGCGAAAGTTCTCGCCTAGCGTCATAGAGGGCGGCCAGGGCCGCGCACCGACCGCCTCCCCTGCCCCGAGGGCCGTCGCGAGCAATGATGGCGATGACCGGGTGATTTCCATTCCAGTGATGGGGCGTATCGCTGCCGGTGTGCCCATCGACGCCATCCAGCACCAGACCCATTCCGTGGGCGTGCCGCCAGATATGATCGCGGGCGGCGAGCATTATGCTCTTGAGGTTAAGGGTGATTCGATGATCGAGGCCGGAATTTTCGACGGCGATACGGTCGTCATTCGCCAGACGCAGACCGCCAATCCCGGTGAAATCGTGGTGGCTCTGGTGGACGAGGAGGAAGCGACGTTGAAGCGTTTTCGCCGCAAGGGAGCATCCATTGCGCTCGAAGCAGCGAACCCTGCCTATGAAACGCGCATCTTCGGTCCCGACCGCGTGAAGGTCCAGGGGCGTCTTGTGGGCTTAATCCGCCGCTACTGAGCCGTGTATGAGGTGCTACAGCGCCGTGGTCCGTTCGGACGTACAAAGGCGCTGTAAGCTATTGAACCTAAACATCATGCTTTCCGAAAAGCGATTCCGGTTTTCCGGACCGATCCTCCAAGCAATTCGCTGTCAGATGCAGTATCTGACATCCGCACGAGTACGGATAGCAAAAGAGATATAGCGTCCTTTCTACGTCAGAAGGATGCACCCCGCATACTTAAGAGCGCATTCGCGATGTGATTTGCTGGCCGTTCTTGAAGCCTGGTTTTCTGCATCTTGCTGCCTGAAGCCGGCACTGCATAGGTCAATCTCTTCTGTAGGGTGCCAGCCCGCGGGCGGCCCGCGACCAGGCGCGGTGTTCATGCCAAGGCCGCCAGGGCTCACCGATGGCAAAGACGATGTTTGCTTTCGGGATACCGGCGTCTGTTTCCTCGAACCGCACCGTCGCCGCGCCTTTGCGTGCGAGTTGGCGTTTGGTGATCACGATTGTGCCAGGCGCTCTTTCGGAAGCAAGAAGATGCGCTTTTTCTTCGGATAGGCGCTTTCCGACTTCCGAAGATTGGTTCTGCATCCCCTGCGAATGCAGAAGTCTTGCCGGGCATAGATCTTCATCCACCGTCGCATCGTCCACCACAATGAGTGCCGCCGTGCCGCAAACGATGCGAGCCGCCTCTGCATGTTCGGCGTGGGCGATGAGAGCGCCGCTTTCATGACGCGCCAGACATAGTCCCTCCCGGCAAAAGAAGGCAGTTGCAGTCTCATCCACTGCGTTTTGCAAAGGGCGATCAGCCTCGGTTGTCGGCTTTATGACAGTTGCAGCCTTCAACGCGTGCGTCCAATCACCCATGGTGAAGGCGTTGGGACGGCTTCGGTTGACCGCGATCGAGCCATATCCGCGCACGCCGACCAGACGGCCGTCCTCAGCAATGAGCACGTCGGGGAATTCCCGCACTGCAATCAATGCAATGCCAGCGGCAATGAATGGCAGCGCCGCAAGGCGCATTCTTGTTGTCGAAACAACGAGAATCACCAGTGCGGTGGTGAGAGATAGAAACGCGGAAAATGGAATGAGGCCGACGCCGTCGATGGGCGAACGTTCCGAAAACCAGTTCGCGATGTTGATCATGCCTGAAATGCCGTAGCCCATGATTTTCAAAAAGATGCCGTCCAGGCCGAAAGGCATGGTCAGGATCGACAGCACGGCGAACGGCATGACGATTGCCGAGACGAGTGGCATGGCGGCCAGATTCGCGGGCAATGACAAAGGGCTGGCGCGCTGAAAATGCCATACGCCGAAGAGCGTGGTTGCCGTTCCTGCAATAATCGAGGTGGCTGCCAGTCCGGCAAAAAAGACAAGAACCATGCGCGCCAGGCGCCATATGGCAGATCCCGAGGGCGGGCCCGCGCGATCACGCCCTCGCCTCCATTCGGTCCACGCCGCATATCCCGCTACCAATGCGGCCGTTGCGGCGAAGGACATCTGGAAACTCGGGCCGACGACCTCGTGCGGAGAAAGTATGACAATGACCAGGGCAGCAATCGAGACATTGCGCATGGTAAGCGCGGCCCTGTCGAAAAGGAGCGCGGCCAGCATCACGGCCAGCATGATATAGCTGCGTTGCGCGGCAACGGCTGCACCCGAGAGGGCAAGATAAAATGTGCAAAAGACGAGCGCGGCGGCTGCGGCGTACTTCTTCACGGGCACGCGCGAAGAAAATGCGGGAAAAAGCGCAAAGAAGGCACGCAAAATGGTCATGACAGTGACAGCAACCAGCGCCATATGCAGGCCGGAAATAGAAAGGACGTGCGCCAATCCCGTGCGCCGCAGTGCTTCATTGATCTCTTCCGGAATACCTGCCCGAAGGCCGGCGATCAGCGCCACTGCCACTTCTCCCTCCACACCTGCAAGATGTGCGCGAATACGGTTTGCAAGCGCCAGCCGGGTGTTTTCCAGCCAACGCGCAGGCCGCGCCGAAAGCGGCAGCGGCTCGTCAGCCTCGACGCGATTTGGCCCGGACATGAAAAAGCCGACGGCGCCCCGCCCCGCAAAATAGCTGGTGAAGGAAAAGTCGTAACTGCCGGGACGGACGGGACCGGCGGGCGACATCAGGCGCACCAGACCCGAAACGGCATCTCCTGGCCTTAAATCCGGCGGAGCCTCGCGCGCCGTTAGCCGTACGCGATCCGGCGGATAATGCAGTTCAGGCCTTTTGGTGCTCAGAAGATCGATGATGAGGCGCACTCGCCCGCTCGCCTGGTGTTCGAGCCGTACCAGCCGGCCGGTGATGTTCGTCGTTACGTCGGAGCCGACCATCGGGGTTGCCGCGCGCCGGGTTTCCAGTTTCGCGGCCGAAACCCCGAGCATGAAAACGAAACAGGCCGTCAATAGCAACAGATACCCTTGCCTGCTGCGCGCGAGGTGAGCGGCAAGAGCGAGCAGGCCGAGCAGAGATATCAATACATGCCCATCAGGCTCCGTTGGTAGCGCGAAATAAACCGCCGCACCGGCCACCAAAAGCACCGGCAAGCATAGAAATGCCGCCCCGCGCGCCGCATCCTTCTCCAGTTCGCGCCTTAAGACAGCAGAAAATCTTTCCCAGACAGGCGAAAAGGAACCGCGCGCCCTCGCGTAACGCCGCCACGCGATCGCATCCGCCCCGCCTTCGGGCGCCGCCGCTCCTTCATCCCCCATAACCCAACGCCCCCCAGGCGCTTGCACCCCATGACCCCTATGCTACATGACGGGCAATCAAATTCCACCCGCGCCGCGCATCATTGCCATGCGGCGCGCAAATCCGGACAGAACGTATGTCGCAACCCGTCATCACCCGCTTCGCGCCCTCGCCCACCGGCTTTTTGCACATTGGCGGCGCGCGTACCGCTCTCTTCAATTGGCTTTACGCCCGCCACACGGGCGGGAAAATGCTCCTGCGCATCGAGGATACAGACCGGCAGCGTTCCACGCCGGAGGCGACAACAGCGATTCTCGACGGGCTGCAATGGCTCGGCATCGAGTGGGATGGCGAGCCTGTCTCACAATTCTCACGTGTTGAACGTCATCGCGAGGTGGCCGAGGAGCTTGTTGCCAAAGGTGAAGCCTACCACTGCTATGCGAGCGCGGAAGAGGTGGAGGCGATGCGCGCGAAGGCGCGCGCGGAGGGACGGCCACCGCGCTATGACGGCACATGGCGCGACCGCGACCCGGCCGAAGCGCCGGCGGGCGTGAAGCCGGTGATCCGCATCAAGGCACCACGTGATGGCGAGACGGTCATACATGACCGGGTTCAGGGCGAAGTCCGGTTTCCGAACAAGGATCTCGATGACTTCATTATCCTGCGGTCCGACGGCGCGCCAACCTATATGCACGCCGTCGTGGTGGACGATCACGACATGGGCGTGACCCACATTATTCGCGGCGATGATCATCTCACCAACGCCGCGCGCCAATCACTCATCTACAAGGCGATGGGCTGGCAGGTGCCGGTGATGGCGCATGTGCCGCTGATCCACGGGCCTGACGGCGCCAAGCTTTCCAAACGGCATGGTGCGCTGGGTGTGGAAGCATACCGGGCGATGGGTTATCTGCCGGTGGCGCTGCGCAACTATCTCGCCCGGCTTGGCTGGAGCCATGGTGATGATGAGGTGATGTCCACAGAACAGATGGTGGAATGGTTCGAACTGGAGGATATCAACAAGGGCGCAGCCCGTTTCGATTTTCAGAAACTGGAGGCGCTCAACGGCATCCACATCCGCCAGATGGACGATGATGCGCTCATGGACATTTTTCTTTCCAGCCTGCCCTATCTGGAAGGAGGCGAATCGCTGCTCGACCGGCTGGACGAGAAGACCCGGGCGCAGCTTCGCACCGCCATGCCCGGCCTGAAGGAGCGCGCCAGAACGCTCGTGGAGCTTCTTGACGGTGCCGGGTTTCTCTTTGCCGAACGACCGCTGGAACTGGACGAGAAAGCCGCGCGCCTGCTCGATCCGGAGGCACGCATTGTGCTTGCCGAACTGTCGGATGCGTTGGAAGCCGTTCAAAATTGGACGGTGGAAGAAACAGAGTCCGTGGTGCGTGCATATGCCGACAAAACCGATCGCAAGCTTGGCAAGGTGGCCCAGCCGCTTCGCGCGGCTCTCACCGGCCGCACCACCTCTCCCGGTATATTCGACGTCCTGTCTGTTCTCGGGCGCGAGGAAGCGCTTGGCCGCATCCGCGATCAGGCTGGCGGGCTTTGACGTGGTTTCTGCGGCGCAACCAGGCTTGGGTGCAGCGCAACAAAATTGTGTGTCAAGCTTGGCAGGAACCGGCAAATGCGATAGCTAAGGGCACGCTGGCGGTAGCGATCACACCCTGTGGCGACACATCATTTCCGCCCCAAGTTTCAAAGAATAAGAGGTGAATGCGATGGCGAATTCGACCGTGAAACTGGAACTTGGCGGTAAAGTGCAAGAATTAGATGTGCTGGAGGGCACGGTTGGCCCCGATGTCGTCAACATCGCCTCACTCTACAGGGACACGGGCATATTCACCTATGATCCCGGTTTCACCTCTACGGCGAGCTGCGAGTCGAAAATCACCTATATCGATGGTGACGAAGGCGTTCTTCTGCATCGCGGCTACCCCATCGACCAGCTTGCCGAGCATGGGGATTTCCTGGAAGTATGTTATCTGCTGCTCTACGGGGAGCTGCCGACCAAGGCCCAGAAGGAGGACTTCGACCTTCGCGTGACACGGCACACCATGCTGCACGAGCAGATGTCGCGCTTCTTCACTGGCTTCCGTCGCGATGCCCATCCTATGGCCGTCATGTGCGGAATGGTTGGGGCACTATCCGCTTTTTATCATGATTCCACGGACATCTCGGATCCGCGCCAGCGGATGATCGCGTCGATCCGCATGATCGCGAAAATGCCGACCATTGCCGCCATGGCTTACAAGTACCATATCGGCCAGCCGTTCACCTATCCGCGCAACGAGCTGTCCTATGCAGCAAATTTTCTGCATATGTGCTTTGCGGTGCCTTGCGAGGAGTACGAGGTCAACCCTGTTCTGGCACGAGCAATGGACCGGATTTTCATCCTCCACGCAGATCACGAACAGAATGCTTCTACCTCGACGGTTCGCCTCGCGGGGTCATCCGGTGCAAACCCCTTCGCGTGCATTGCCGCCGGAATTGCCTGCCTGTGGGGACCTGCTCATGGCGGCGCCAACGAGGCAGCGCTCAACATGCTGTCCGAAATCGGCACCGTTGACCGCATTCCTGAATATATTGAGCGCGCGAAAGACAAAAACGACCCGTTCCGGCTCATGGGTTTTGGCCATCGGGTTTACAAGAATTACGATCCGCGCGCCAAAATCATGCAGCAGACCTGCCATGAGGTGCTGGCCGAACTCGGCATAAAGGACGACCCGCAGCTCGACATTGCAATGGAGCTGGAGCGCATCGCGCTTACCGACGACTATTTCATCGAGAAAAAGCTCTATCCCAACATCGACTTCTATTCAGGCATCACCCTGAAGGCGCTCGGTTTCCCCACGACCATGTTCACGGTTCTGTTCGCGGTGGCGCGTACCGTTGGCTGGATCGCGCAATGGAAAGAGATGATCGAGGATCCGCATCAGAAGATCGGCCGTCCCCGCCAGCTCTACACCGGCGCCACCCAGCGCGATTACGTCCAGATCGCCAAGCGCTGAGAGGACGAGGCCGGCCCGGATACAGCCTTTCCCGGCCGATGACCCTCACCACCTGCATTCCGGCCTGAAGACGATTCCGTCGTTCAGGCCCCTGTGGCCTGATTCAAACGGAAAGCGCGCGTAGGAGTTCAGCCGCACCCATCATGTCGCGCCTGCGCACGCTACGCCTCTCCGCCGCCTCGGCGTCTTCGCCCCATTGGGAAATATTCCAGTCCTCATCGACATGGGCGGCCTGCCACGCCTTTTCGACGTCGATGGCCCCTGCCTCGACTGCCAGCGCCAGAAGCGCCGAGCCGGTCAGCGAAGTCATCACGTGAAGAGCTGCGAGCCGCAGCGGCTCGCGCCGCGGGCGTAGGTGTGCGCCGACGGCGGCAATGGTCGCGCGCGGCTGTTCGACATGCATGACGCCTTCACCCAGAACGAAGCGTACGCCGAGTTCCGATTCGGCCCAATCCAGGATGGGATCCCAAGCCTCGGCTTCGAGTTCCACCAGACGCTCAGGCGTGGAGGCGCGGTAACATAGGAGGTCGCTGGAAGCAAAGCGGAGTATGTCCTCCGCCACAGCCTGC
The DNA here is from genome assembly GCA_029279965.1 of Phyllobacteriaceae bacterium. Lineage (GTDB taxonomy): Bacteria > Pseudomonadota > Alphaproteobacteria > Rhizobiales > Rhizobiaceae > Chelativorans. Next base: position 11,943 of record JAJUHJ010000008.1, on the reverse strand, counting down.
GGATCGCTGGCGACGCCGTCGATGGCCGTGTTGACCAGTCGGGTGATCGGCATCGTCATGGGGTCGATGTGCTCGCCTTGACAGTTGTATTCCAGCGCAACCAGATCGGCAGCAGCCTGCGTCGGCAACGTCACCTCTCCGGAAGCAGGCGTGCGGACCGGGCGCCCGTCGAGGAGCACTCTATATCCCGAATCATGTTCTGCCACCTCTACGTTTGCATAGAAGCGCTTTGGCAGCGCCTTGCGCATCTGGTTCTGCGCACGTCGTACAGGATCGGGGTCGGATAGGAAGCGGTCGCTTTCAAGATCGTTCAGGATATCACGCATGGCATTCATATAGGTTCTTGAGAGAGCCTCGTCACCTGGACGAGAGATAAGCTTGTCACTCGGAGACTTCGGCAGCAGTTTCGTCAAAGCCGAGGAGATTCCAACTCTGCCGCATGTGAGGAGACAGCTCGGCCGTCACGTCCAGCTTCCCGCCATCAGGATGTGGAATGATAATGCGGCGAGCATGCAGATGCAGGCGGTTTTGCATGCCGCCAGGAAATTCCCAGTTCTGGTCAGCCTCGAAATATTTCGGATCGCCGATGATCGGACATTTTATGGACACGGCATGGACGCGCAATTGGTGCATACGACCGGTAACCGGTTCCATCCGCAGCCATGACAGGGCCGTACCAGCTTGCTCGACCAACGCGTAAGTGGAGATGGCGTGATCGGCGTCCGGTTCACCATGGCGGGCGACGCGCATCCGGTCACCATCCGGCGTTTGCTCCCGCACAAGCCAGGTCGAGATGCGCCCTTGCGGCTTTTTCGGCACGCCCTTGACCAAAGCCCAATAGATTTTTCTGGTCTCACGCCCGCGAAAGGCTTCAGCCAGCCGCGCCGCCGCGAGCCTGGTCCGCGCTACGACCAGCACGCCTGACGTATCACGGTCGAGGCGATGGACAAGCCGAGGTTTTTCACCCTTGCGACTGCGCCAGGCCTCCAGCATGCCATCTATATGGCGGCTCACGCCGGATCCCCCCTGCACGGCAAGACCGGCAGGCTTATTGAAAACAAGCACCTTCTCGTCTTCATGGATCAGCATCTGCGACAGCACCTCACCGTCGCCGCGGTCGCGAATCGTCCGAATGGTCGTCGGCTCTCCGGCCTTCCGGTCTGTCGCCAACGGAGGCACGCGAACGACCTGCCCCGGTTGAACGCGCGTATCGGCCTTGGCGCGCGCGCCGTCGAGCCGCACCTGGCCAGTCCGCAGCAACTTTTGAAGCTGGCCGAAACCCAAGCCGGGATAATGCGCCTTGAACCAACGGTCGAGCCGCATCCCGGCTTCTCCACCATCAACCTTTATCTGTTCTACGCCTGCCATTGCCTCACCATCTCGCAGCAACCGGAGCGCCATCGACCTTGACGGCTTCGCCTGCTTCAGCCCGTTTCTGGCTTCACGTCGCGTAGCACTACATTACAGATCGCGCGAGCCACAATCCCGCAAACAGCGCAAGAACGGAACCGGCAAAGCTTGCCAGCGCATAGGCTGCGGCCGGCCCGAGGGCACCCCGCTCCCAAAGCAGGGCGAAATCCATCGAAAACGAGGAGAAGGTCGTGAAACCGCCCAGTATACCGGTCGCGACCAGCAGCCGCGCCTCCGGGGAGCCGCCGAGCCTGCGCGCCAGAAGCTCCATAAACAGCCCCATCGCGAGACTCCCCGCGATGTTGATTGTCAGTGTGCCCCAGGGAAACGCGATCCCGAACAGACGCCCGATTGCGTTGCCAAGAAAATAGCGCAGCCCGGCACCCACGGCGCCGCCAACACAAACAAGCAGCAAGTGGTGCATATCGACCTGCTATTCTGCCGCCATGTGGCACGTACTGCGAAGGCGCGGTGGTGTATAATCGATATTCACCAGACTTCTGGTCCTGAAATTATTCTTTTCGTTCAGAGCGCTCCTGCCGAAGCTTCGACCAATACTCCAGCCGCTTTCGGATATCACGTTCGAAACCCCGTTCGGGCGGATCGTAGAACGTCCTTCGTCCCATTGCCTCTGGAAAATAATCCTGGCCAGAAAATGCGTCGGGCGCGTCGTGATCATACTGGTAACCGGCACCGTAGCCTGAGTCTTTCATAAGGCGGGTGGGTGCATTGAGGATATGTTTGGGTGGCAGCAGTGAACCGTGCTCCTTGGCGGCTGCAACGGCGGCTTTGAAAGCGGTATAGACCGCGTTGGATTTTGGAGCGGTCGCCAGATAGACGCAGGCTTGCGCCAAGGCCAATTCCCCCTCAGGTGAGCCGAGGTAGTCGTACGCATCCTTTGCCGAATTGGCGATAACAAGCGCCTGCGGGTCTGCCAGACCAATGTCCTCCACTGCCATGCGCACAAGCCGCCGACCGAGATAAAGCGGGTCCTCACCCGCATCGAACATACGGGCAAGATAGTAGAGAGCCGCGTCGGGATCGGAGCCGCGGACGGATTTATGCAGGGCAGAAATGAGATTGTAGTGCCCATCCTGTCCTTTGTCGTAGACCGGCGCGCGGCGCTGCACAACGCGTTGCAGCTCTCCGGCCTCGAAGATTTCTCCCTCGCCAGCCGCCCGCCAGACCTCCTCCGCAAGCGTCAACACCGCCCGCCCATCACCGTCGGCCATACGCAAGAGAACCGCCCTTGCCTCTTCATCAAGTGGCAGTGGCCGCTCCTCCGCTTTCTCAGCCCGTTCGAGGAGCCGTTCAAGACTGCCGCTTTCGAGCGGATTAAAGGTGAGCACCCGCGCACGGGAGAGAAGAGCGGCATTCAGCTCGAAAGAAGGATTTTCTGTCGTGGCACCGATCAGAACGATGGTGCCGTCTTCCATCACCGGCAGAAAGGAATCTTGCTGCGCCCGGTTGAAGCGATGAATCTCATCGACGAAGAGAAGTGTCTGGCGGCCCTGGCTGCGGCGCAGACGTGCGGCTTCGAAGACCTTTTTCAGCTCCGCCACACCGGAGAAGATCGCCGAAATCTGCTGGAAAGACATCGCCGTCTCGCCGGCGAGAAGCCGCGCCACCGTTGTCTTCCCAGTCCCGGGTGGTCCCCAGAAGATGAGCGAACCAAGAGAGCCAGAACGGATCATGCGCGTAAGCGACCCGTCCGGGCCGGTCAGGTGCTCCTGACCAACCACATCATCGAGGCGCACGGGACGCAGCCGATCCGCCAGCGGTTTTCCAACGTCCGCAGGTCTGCCCTCGCTGCTACCAAACAAATCCCCCATTTCGTTAGAACCGCATCGTCTGTCTGATGGTGCGCCCGTCGCGCTCGATCGTGAACCGCCACCAGCGTTCGCCACTTTCGGCAAGCGCCTTCATCTGTTCGACCGTGGTGATACCCTCTCCGTTGATCTCGCGGATGATATCACCCGGCCTGAGGCCGATGCTCGCCGCCGGCGCTCCGCGCGCAAGAGCCACGACAACCACACCTGTTCGATTGACATCAAGGCGCATGCGCTGGGCAAGCGCCGGCGAGAGCTCTGCCACACGCGCGCCGGCAAAGGGGCCTCTGCCGCCGATCTCCGCCTGCCGCCCCTCACCTTCTGGCGCGCGCTCGACAGGCAGCGCCAGTTCCAGCCGTTCGCCATTGCGCAAAATTTCGATCTCTGCCGTTTCGCCAATCGGCAAGGTGGCCAAACGATATTCCAGGGCTTCCGGCGTGTCGGTCGGATTGCCGTTCACCGCCACCACCACGTCGGCGGCCTTAAGCCCGGCTCTTGCGGCAGGGCTGTCCGGCACGATGTTGGTCGTCAGGGCACCCACAGGCCGATCCATTCCCAACGCCTCAGCAATCTCAGGCGTTACAGCTTCAAAGCTCGCGCCGACATAGGGACGCTGAAAATAATCCGCACCACGCTTCGCCGCATCCACGACAGCGCGCACGACATTGGCCGGAATGGCGAAACCGATGCCGTTGGAACCTCCAGAGCGACTGAAAATGGCGGTGTTGATGCCGATCACCTCGCCCTTCATGTTGATAAGCGCACCACCGGAGTTGCCCGGGTTGATGGCAGCATCGGTTTGAATAAAGAAGCCGAAATCGGAAATGCCGCTCGGTGTGCGGGCCAGCGCCGACACGATGCCGCTGGTGGTCGTCTGCCCAATGCCAAAGGGATTGCCGATGGCAAGAACAAGATCACCGACCTCCAAGGCTTCCGAATCCCCAAGACGCGCCGTTGGAAAGGAATCCGCGCCGTCGATCTTGAGAACCGCGAGATCGAGCCCCTCATCTTTCAGGAGAATTTCGCTCGAGAACTCCCGCCCGTCGGCCATCGCTACCTTCACCTCGTCCGCCTGACGGATGACGTGATAATTGGTAACGATAATGCCGGACGAATCGACTACGACGCCCGAGCCCAGCGAAGATTGAACGCGCGGCGGCATCTGCGGAAAATCGAAGAACCGCTCGAAAAATGGGTCCCCCATAAAAGGCGAACGCATCTCGACCCGCGACGATGCATACACGTTAACCACGGAGAGAGCTGTCTCACGCACAAGCGGCGCAAAGGAGAGCTGAATTTGCTCCGATGAAAAGGGAACGCGCCTGGTCGGTTCACCTGTACCGCCAGCGGTTCCCTCACCGCGCGTGCCGCGCAGCAATTGTTGCAACAGACCCTGACCGTTTTGGTCCTGCGCAACAGCCGGCGGCGAGACGCCGGAAACCAAAGAGACCGCAAAAAGCGCAGCAAGCGCCAGCCGTATCATCATGTTCCGAATCCGATAGTGCCCCGAACGCAAAAGAGCGTCTCTTGTCACAAATGATTGTGCACTTTGGAAGGCAGCAAATCCACGCCCGAGAGGCGTTATCCTCACCACGCCAGATTCCTGCCATCTGGCGTTCCTCTGCATGAAAGCAGACGGCTTCGAATGAAGCGACCGCGCATGCAGCACCGCGCCGGCCGATGCGGATCCCCTTCAAGCCTCGGGGTATACCGTTACTCCGGAAGTCAGGCTACGACGCCCGGTGCGTATCCGGATCCCCAAGTGCGGTTACGGAATGGAGCCCCGGCTGGGAGGGCAACGATAAATCAGTCCCGGCGCCAGCCGCGCTTCCTTATGTCCAACCGCGAACGAAAAAGGGGCCAGAGGCCCCTTCTCGATAGAGCGTTCATTGCCTACGGCATCACGCCGCTTCAGCTTCTTCCGTTGCCGCTTCGGCTTCCACACGGGCGCGATCGACTGCACCCTTGGCCTCCACATCACGATCGACGAACTCGATGACGGCCATGGGCGCATTATCGCCATGGCGAAAACCTGCCTTCAGAACGCGGGTATATCCGCCGTTCCGTTCCGCATAACGCGGTGCCACGGTGTCGAACAGACGCCGCACCAGCTCTTCGTTGCGAATGGCTGCAATGGCCCGGCGACGCGCGTGCAGGTCACCCCGCTTGCCCAGCGTGACCAGCTTCTCCACGATCGGACGCAACTCCTTGGCTTTGGGAAGCGTCGTAACGATCTGCTCATGCTCGATGAGCGAAGCCGCCATATTGGCAAACATCGCTTTTCGGTGGCTCGATGTCCTGTTCAGCTTGCGGCCGGATTTTCCGTGGCGCATGGCTTATCTCCTTCAAATCCCCAGGCGTGCCGCCACAAGGGTCAATACTGATCTTCGTAGCGCTTGGCGAGCTCTTCGATATTGTCCGGCGGCCAGTCCTGAACTTCCATGCCCAGATGCAGGCCCATCGATGCCAACACTTCCTTGATCTCGTTGAGCGACTTGCGGCCGAAGTTTGGCGTGCGCAGCATCTCGGCTTCCGTCTTCTGGATCAGGTCGCCAATGTAGACAATGTTGTCGTTCTTCAGGCAGTTGGCCGAGCGGACGGAAAGCTCCAACTCGTCGACCTTCTTCAGAAGCGCCGGGTTGAAGGCCAGTTCCGTAACCTGCTCCGCCGGCTGCTCCTTCTGCGGCTCCTCGAAGTTGACGAAGAGACCAAGCTGATCCTGCAAGATACGCGCGGCATAAGCCACCGCATCCTCACCAGTAACCGAGCCATCCGTCTCAATCGTCATGGTGAGCTTGTCATAATCGAGAACCTGTCCCTCGCGGGTGTTCTCCACCTTGTACGACACCTTCTTGACGGGCGAGTAGAGGCTGTCGACCGGAATGAGACCGATCGGTGCATCTTCGGCGCGATTGCGGTCGGCAGGCACATAACCCTTGCCTGTATCAACCGTGAACTCCATCCGGATCTCGGCATCCTGATCGAGCGTGCAGATCGCATGATCCGGATTGAGGATCTCAACATCGCCCACGGTCTGGATATCGCCCGCGGTGACGACGCCAGGGCCCTGCTTGCGCACAACCATGCGCTTCGGCCCGTCGCCCTCCATACGGATTGCGACTTCCTTGATGTTGAGCACGATGTCGGTGACATCCTCGCGCACACCGGCAATGGAGGAGAATTCGTGCAGGACGCCGTCGATCTGCACTGCCGTCACGGCCGCGCCGCGCAGCGAGGAAAGCAGCACACGGCGAAGTGCATTGCCGAGCGTCAGGCCAAAACCACGCTCCAGCGGTTCGGCAACGAGTGTGGTCTGCGTGCTGCCTTTCGACGTGAACTCGATCTTGTTGGGCTTGATGAGTTCCTGCCAGTTTTTTTGGATCATGATACTTCCTTCCGTTACCCCGCCACCATCCAATCGTGACGGGCGCTCTGGAAACCGCAGAGGAGCGCGAAAGCGCTCTTACGGAACAACGTTTCTTAGACCCGCCGCTTCTTGCGCGGGCGACATCCGTTGTGCGGGATGGGGGTCACATCACGGATGGAGGTAATGGTGAAGCCGGCCGCCTGCAAGGCGCGCAACGCCGATTCCCGGCCTGAGCCCGGACCGGAAACTTCAACTTCGAGCGTGCGCATTCCATGCTCGGCTGCTTTGCGCGCGCAATCCTCCGCTGCCACCTGTGCAGCGAACGGGGTCGACTTGCGCGAACCTTTGAACCCCTGAGCACCGGCAGACGACCAGGCAATCGCATTGCCCTGCGCGTCCGTGATGGTAATCATGGTATTGTTGAAGCTCGAATTGACGTGCGCAACGCCCGACGAGATGTTCTTGCGCTCACGACGGCGAACGCGCGTGGCTTCCTTGGCCATAGTCTTCCTTTCAAACGATCTCTGCACCGCCGTAATTCCAGCGGCTACACCTGCAGGTGAATGGTTTGGGAATGCTGCAGCGCCGTAGTCGCGGCTGCCACCCATTCACATCAACCATTCACCAGATTACTTCCTTTTGCCTGCGATGGGCTTTGCCGGGCCCTTGCGCGTACGCGCATTGGTGTGCGTGCGCTGGCCGCGAACCGGCAGCGAGCGGCGGTGCCGGAGCCCCCGGTAACAGCCCAAATCCATCAGACGCTTGATGTTCATCGACGTTTCGCGACGCAGATCGCCCTCGACCTGATATTCGCGGTCGATAGTTTCCCGGATCTGCAGGACTTCCGCATCGGTCAGCTCATTCACGCGACGTTCGTCGGGAATGTTCACCTTCGAGACAATGTCACGGGCAAGCTTCGGCCCGATGCCGTGAATATATTGAAGCGCGATCACCACGCGCTTGTTGGTCGGTATGTTGACGCCAGCAATACGGGCCACGCCGGTTCTCCTTAATTTCCACCACCTTTTCGGCGGTATTTCGTATTTGGCCGGGCAAGACAAAGCGCCCGGCTCCCGCCATCGACTTTCTGAACGGGTGCCGACCGCTTTGACATTCAAGCGATTTGGCACGGTCCTTGACGGAATCGCCGGGAAAAGTCAACTCCCGATGCCTGCGACAATGGCAGATGGGCCCCCGGACTTCATATTTTCCGGCAACTCACAGATGCTCACCGGCGGTGCGCCTTCTGCCACTTCCGTAAATGTCAGGACGACCGCACGATCTTTTCGATCTCGCTGGTCACGTCCTCGATATTGGCCATACCGTCTACGGTATGAAGCTTGTCCTTTGCATAATAATAGCCGATCAGTGGCGCGGTGTCCTTATAGTAGGACCAAAGCCGGGCCTTGACGGTATCTGGCCGGTCGTCCGCACGCCGCTTGAACTCGGTCGACCCGCACTGATCGCACACGCCTTCCGTCTTCGGCTTCAAATTGGTGTCGTGGTAGCCGGCACCACATTTCGCGCAGGTATAGCGGCCGGCAATGCGGTCGACCAGCGCCTCGTCGTCCACCTTGAGCTCGATGACGGCGTCGAGGGCAAGTCCCTTGTCCGACAACATCTTCTCCACGGCATCAGCCTGAACCAGCGTGCGCGGATAGCCATCCAGTATAAAGCCATTGGCGCAGTCGGGCTCATCGATGCGAGCGGAGACGATCTGATTGACGATCTCATCGGACACGAGTTGGCCGGCATCCATCACCGACTTGGCCTTACGCCCCACCTCAGTGCCTTCGGCAACGGCCTTACGCAGCATGTCTCCGGTGGAAAGCTGCGGAATACCGAGGCTTCGAACCAGCCTCTGCGCTTGCGTTCCCTTGCCTGCTCCCGGCGGCCCGAGAAGTATGAGCCTCATCGTCCCCTCCTGCCGCCACGCAGCTTCGATTTTTTGATCAGTCCCTCGTACTGATGCGCAATAAGGTGCCCCTGGACCTGCGATACCGTATCGAGGGTCACGCTGACGACGATCAACAGCGATGTACCACCCAGATAAAAGGGCACGCCGGTCGCCGAGATCAGAAACTCGGGAAGCAAACACACAAGAACGAGATAGATGGCACCGACAACCGTAATGCGCGTCAGCACATAATCGATATATTCAGCCGTCCGCTCCCCTGGCCGATAGCCTGGAATGAAGCCCGAATGCTTCTTGAGCTGGTCGGCCGTGTCCTTCGGGTTGAACACGATAGCCGTGTAGAAGAATGCGAAGAAGGCAATCAACGCGGCGTAAAGGATCATGTACAGCGGCTGGCCATGGCCGAGCGTGGCCAGAACGGTACCCGCCCACCCCGGGAGCTGTGTGGTGTCCGTGAAACCGGCAGCGGTCGTCGGCAGCAAAAGCAGCGAGGACGCAAAGATCGGCGGAATGACGCCGGAGGTATTCAACTTCAGCGGCAGGTGCGACGTGTCCCCCTGGAACATACGGTTGCCTACCTGCCTTTTCGGATACTGGATCAAAAGCCGGCGCTGCGCCCGCTCGAAAAAGACGATCACGCCAATAACCACCACGGCGAGCACTATGATGGCCAGGATCAGCCCCGTCGACATGGCACCCGTTCTGCCCAGTTCCAGCGTGCCACCGATGGCTGACGGGAGCCCGGCGACAATGCCGGAGAAAATGATGAGCGAAATACCGTTGCCAATGCCGCGCGCAGTGATCTGTTCGCCCAGCCACATCAGGAACATGGTGCCGCCGACCAGCGTGATGACCGCCGAAATGCGGAAGAACCAGCCTGGATCCGTGACGATGTCGGCCCCGCTCTCAAGCCCCACCGCAATGCCATAAGCCTGAACCGTAGCAAGCAGCACCGTGCCGTAGCGCGTATATTGGTTGATGACCTTGCGGCCTTGCTCGCCCTCCTTCTTCAGTTGCTCCAAAGATGGAACGACGGAAGTCATGAGCTGCATGATGATCGACGCGGAGATATAAGGCATAATGCCGAGCGCGAAGATGGCCATGCGCTCCACCGCGCCGCCGGCAAACATGTTGAACATGCCGAGAACGCCGCCGGATTGCTGCTGAAACGCCTGCGCGAAAGCTTCCGGGTTGATGCCCGGCATCGGGATATAGGTACCAAGCCGATAGACGAGCAACGCGCCGAGGGTGAACCAGATCCGCTTCTTGAGGTCCTCGGCCTTGGCGAAGGCCGCAAAATTGAGATTGGAAGCAAGTTGCTCGGCTGCCGATGCCATAAAGAATTCTCCGCTTCGTCGCGCGCCCCATGCGCGACCAGGAAACGTGGAGGCTGGCCCACCGATTTGTCCGCGCTAAACTGGACTTGGCGGGTCGTTTGCCTGGCATGCCCCGCGCCGCTGAGACTCGGGCGCATATGCCGGCACCCGAGATAGGCTCGGGAAGATCAAGTTGCAAGCGGCGGGCTATCCCGCCGCTTGCCTTTTAAACCTATTCAGCGGCCTTCTTTTCCGGAAGCGTGATCGAACCGCCGGCTTTCTCGATCTTTTCCACGGCCGCTTTGGAGGCGCCAGCGACCTCGAGCACGACCTTTGCCTTCAGATCGCCGTCGCTCAGCACGCGCACGCCGTCCTTGGCGCGGCGGATCACGCCAGCTTTCAAGAGGGCTGCAGTGTCGATGGTTGCCGTCTCGTCCAGCTTCTTGGCATCAATGGCGGCCTGGATACGGCCAACGGAGACCTCATTGAAGTCCTTGCCGAAAATGTTCTTGAAGCCGCGTTTGGGCAGGCGCCGGTAAATCGGCATCTGGCCGCCTTCGAAACCCTTGATTGCCACGCCGGAGCGTGACTTCTGGCCCTTGACGCCGCGTCCACCGGTTTTGCCGGTGCCCGAACCGATGCCACGCCCGACACGCTTGCGCGCATGCGTCGCGCCATCCTGGTCCCTGAGTTCGTTGAGTTTCATGACCTTCTGCTCCTCGTCTCTCAGGCCTCGTCGACGACGCGGACGAGATGCTGCACGGTGGAGATCATACCGCGAACGGAAGGCGTATCTTCCAGGGTGGCGCGGCGATGCATCTTGTTGAGTCCCAAGCCGATCAGCGTTGCGCGCTGCTCCTTGGGACGGCGAATGGGGCTGCCGATCTGCTCGACGGTGATCGTCTTGCCCTTCTTCTTCTCAGCCATCTTTGTCAATCCTCACAATGGGCCGCGTGCAGCCTACTCTTCCGCACCGGCTGCAACAGCGCCGCGGCGCGCCTGCAGGGTGGAATACTTAATGCCACGCTGACTGGCCACGTCTTTCGGATGCATCTGGCGCTTCAGCGCGTCAAAGGTGGCGCGCACCATGTTGTAGGGATTGGACGAACCGACCGACTTGGCGACAACGTCCTGCATGCCCAGCGTCTCGAAAACGGCACGCATGGGACCACCGGCAATGATTCCCGTACCTGGCTTTGCTGCACGCAGTATCACCCGCCCCGCGCCATGACGGCCATGGACATCGTGATGCAATGTAAGGCCGCCGCGCAGCGGAACGAAGATCATGTCGCGCTTGGCACTCTCGGTCGCCTTGCGGATCGCCTCCGGCACCTCGCGAGCTTTACCATGGCCGAAACCGACCCGGCCTTTCTGATCGCCGACGACGACGAGGGCGGCGAAACCGAAACGGCGACCGCCCTTGACCACTTTAGCGACACGGTTGATGTGAACGAGCTTATCGACGAACTCACTGTCGCGCTCTTCACGATCGCGGCGGTCGTCCCTACGGCCTTGTGCCATTGTCCTTGTCCTTGTTCTTTTCCGGAAGCACGGGGTTGCGCTATGCCCCGGGCGCCAAACTGCGCCCGCCGGGCGGTTAGAAGTTCAGCCCGCCCTCCCGGGCGGCATCGGCCAATGCCTTGACGCGGCCATGATAAAGATAGGCACCGCGATCGAAAATGACCTTTTCGACCCCTGCCTTCTTTGCACGCTCGGCAAGAAGCTTGCCAACCTCGCTTGCCGCCGCCGTATCGGCGCCTGTCTTCAGCTTGCCCTTCAGATCCTTCTCAAGCGTGGACGCGGAAGCAAGCGTATGCCCCTTCGCGTCATCGATGACCTGAGCATAGATATTCTTCGACGAGCGATAAATCGATAGCCGCAGGCGTTCACCGGCAACCATCTTCAGCTTACGGCGAACGCGACTGGCACGCCGCGTCACGGATTTTCTCGATACCATGATCTCGCGTTCCCTACTTCTTCTTGCCTTCCTTGCGGACGATTGTCTCCTCCGCGTACTTCACCCCCTTGCCCTTATAAGGCTCGGGTGGGCGGAACCTGCGGATCTCGGCGGCAACCTGGCCCACGACCTGCTTGTCGACACCGTTG
>JAJUHJ010000007.1 GCA_029279965.1 Phyllobacteriaceae bacterium | reverse complement strand
GGGCGCCGCGGTCCCGGCTGATGGGCTGATGTCGGACATACACGCGTCGGCCGAATATCGCGCCAACCTCGTTGCTGTCATGGCAAAGCGCGCGGTGGAGGCGGCAAACGGCTGATCGCGTGCGACCGCCTCGTGCGCCTTTTGTTGTGACGCGTTCGTCGTCGAGCCGATCTGTCGGTGCGACCCCCAGCGTCGTTACGCCGCCCGTCTGGCCAAACGCGCGCGGATGCTTGCCACGTCGGCGCGCGGCGTGGCGGCAAAAAGCGTCCTGGTATACTCATGCTGGGGGTCGGAGAACACCTGGTCGCGCGTCCCGTATTCCACCGCCTCGCCGAAATACATCACCATCACCTCGTCGGCGATATAGCGCACCACCGAAAGATCGTGGCTGATAAAGACATAGGTGAGCTCGAGTTCGTCCTGCAGGTCCGCGAGCAGGTTTAAAACTTGCGCCTGCACGGACAGATCCAGTGCGGAAACCGGCTCGTCCAGCACGAGAAGATGCGGGTTGAGCATCAATGCCCTGGCAATCGCGATGCGCTGGCGCTGGCCGCCGGAAAACATGTGCGGATAGCGGTTGAAGTGCTCCGGGCCGAGGCCCACCTTTTTCAGCATTGCGACGGCACGGTCGCGTCGCTCCGAGAGCGGCATGCTGGAATTGATGATAAGCGGCTCCATCAGGACGTCTCCGACCTTCTGGCGTGGATTGAGCGAGCCGTAAGGGTTCTGAAAGACGATCTGCACTTTGCGGCGCAATTCCGGCGTCAGCCGCTGACGCGCCAGATCCACTTTCTCACCGTCGATGATGAGCTCGCCGGCCGTCGGCACGTCGATCATCGTGATCATGCGTGCCAGCGTGGACTTGCCGCAGCCGCTTTCCCCGACGACCGCGAGGGTCTTTCCCTTCTCGAGCTTGAGGCTGACACCCTTGACAGCTTCAATGGTGCGGGCCTTGCGGAACAGCCCGCCGCCAACCTCGTAATGGCGAACGATGTCGCGCGTCTCCAGAACGATCTCGCTCATGTCTGCGCTCCGGTATAGGGCATGTCGTCGAGGGAAAAATCGGCGACCGTTGGAAGGCGGTCGCCAACCGCATTTTCCGGAAGCGCCGAAAGCAGCGCCCTGGTGTAGGGATGCTGCGGGGTTTCGAAGAGGGAGAGCACATCGGCCTCTTCCATCTTGCGCCCCTTGTACTGCACCACGACGCGATCCGCGGTCTCGGCCACCACGCCCATATCGTGCGTGATCAGGATCATGCCCATGGACGTTTCCGTCTGGAGCTTTACAAGCAGATCAAGGATCTGCTTCTGAATGGTGACGTCGAGCGCCGTTGTCGGCTCGTCCGCGATCAGCAGCTTCGGATTGCAGGCGAGCGCGATGGCGATCATCACGCGCTGGCATTGGCCACCCGACATCTGGTGCGGATACGAGCTGAGGCGCTCCTCCGGCTCCGGGATGCCGACTTCGGTAAGCAGTTCCACCATCCTCTGCCGCCGCGCTGCCCGGTCGAGATTCGTATGGGTGCGCAGGGTCTCCTCCAACTGGAAGCCGACCGTGAAGCAGGGATTGAGGCTGGCAACCGGCTCCTGAAAGATCATCGAGATGTCCTTGCCGATGATCCGGCGCCGTTCTGCTGCCGAGAGGTTGAGGATGTCGCGCCCTTGAAAAGCGATTCGGTCGGCCGTCACTCTTGCGGTCCAGGGCAGAAGCCCCATGACGGCGAGCATTGAAACCGACTTGCCGGAACCGGATTCACCGACGATGGCCAGCACCTCCCCTTCATCGACATGGAGGGAGATGCCATCGACGGCGCGAAGCGTGCCGCTTGCAGTGTCGAACTCGACAGTGAGATTTTCGATTTCCAGCAACGCCATGCGTTACGACCTCTTCAACTTGGGATCCAGAGCATCGCGCAGGCCATCGCCCATAAGGTTGATGGCCAGCACCGTTACCAGGATCGACAGGCCCGGGAAGGTGACGACCCACCAGGCGCGCAGGATGAATTCACGCGCTTCCGCCAGCATCGTACCCCATTCGGGCGTTGGCGGCTGCGCGCCCATGCCGAGAAAGCCGAGCGCGGCCGCGTCGAGAATGGCTGTGGAAAACGAAAGCGTCGCCTGCACGATCAGGGGTGCTGTGCAGTTGGGCAGGATCGTCTTGAACATCAGCCGCAGATTGCCCGCGCCGGCGACCCGGGCCGCGGTAACATAATCCCTGCTCTTTTCCGCCATCACCGCCGCGCGGGTGAGACGAACGAAATGTGGCTGCAGGACCAGCGCTATGGCAATCATGGCATTGAGGAGGCCGGGCCCCAGAACCGCCACCAGAACGAGCGCCAGAAGGAGCGATGGAAAGGCCAGGATTATGTCCATCAGACGCATGATAATGGTGTCCACCGCCCCGCGGAAATATCCCGCGATCAGACCGATGACGACACCCACGGTAACGGAAAGAGTCACCACCACGAGGCCGATGAAGAGTGAGAAGCGCGCGCCGTAGAGAAGGCGCGAAAGGATATCGCGGCCCACCGCATCCGTGCCGAGAATAAACTCCCAGCGTCCGCCTTCCTGCCATACGGGGGGAATGAGCAGAGCGCCCCGAATCTGGGTGCTCGGATTGTATGGTGCCAGCAACGGCGCGAAAATAGCGGTCGCGACGATCAGGACAAATACGACGAGACCTACGACGGCCCCCCGGTTCTGGCGAAAATAGTACCAGAACTCCCCAAGCATCGCCCGGCGCGTGGCCGCGACACTCGGGCCACCTTCCAAACCGATCGCGGCGTTGGGGTCTTTTGTGTTCGTAGCCATGATCTAGTGCCTGATCCTTGGATTGATAAGACCGTAAAGCACGTCGACGAGCAGGTTCACGAGCATGATAAGACCGGCGATCAGCAACAGCCCCCCCTGCACAACGGCATAATCGCGGCGAAAGACGCTATCGACCATCCACTTGCCGATGCCCGGCCAGGAAAAGATGGTCTCGGTGAGAATGGCGCCGGCGATCAGAACGCCGACTTGCAGGCCGATTGTGGTGATGACCGGAATCAACGCGTTTCGCAAAGCATGCAGGCCGATGACCCGGCGCGGCGGGAGGCCCTTCGAGCGGGCAGTGCGGACGTAATCCTCACCCAGCACCTCCAGCATGGCCGAGCGCGTCTGCCGCGCGATCACGGCAAGCGGAATCGTGGCAAGCACAATGGACGGCAGCACCAGATGCGACACCGCCGATCTGAACGCGCCCTCCTGCCCCGACAGAAGGCTGTCGACAAGCATGAAGCCCGTTACCGGCGGAAAATAGTAAAGCAGCGAGATGCGACCTGAAACAGGGGTCCACTGGAGAATCCCGGAGAAGAGGATGATGAGCAGCAGTCCCCACCAGAAGATTGGCATGGAATAGCCGACCAGAGCTGCTCCCATGATGGACTGGTCAAGCCAGGAGCCCCGTCGCACCGCCGCGATAATGCCGAGCGGCACACCGATGAGAACGGCAAGAATGATGGCGCAGAGCGAAAGTTCCAGCGTTGCAGGAAACAATGTGAAGAACTCATTCAGCACCGGGCGTTTGGTGACGATGGAGTTGCCGAGGTCGCCGGTAAGCACGCCACCAAGAAAGTCGAAATACTGAACCCATAATGGCCGGTCGAAGCCCAGCTGCTGGTTGAGTTCAGCATATCGCTCCGGCGACATGACGCGCTCCCCGGACATCAGCATCACCGGGTCTCCGGGAAGAATGCGGATGAAGGTGAAGGCGACGATGGAAACGCCGATGAACGTGGGGATCAGGACAGCGAGTCGTCCCAGGAAAAATCGAAGCATTGCAGGCTCGATCTCTTGCGGTGGGGAGCTTTTCCCGTCTGCATAAAACGCTCTTCGTCGTTAATGCAAACGAGACGCGCCGGTTTCCCGGCGCGTTCCCTTTAACAAGTCGGAAGCGATCCGACTATTCGACGAGGTCCACACCTTCAAAGGCGAAGTCCCCGAGCGGGCTCTGCACGAAGCCTTCCACTTCCTTGCGCATCGGCACGATCGACAGGGAGTGAACGAGCGTCGCCCAAGGGGCCTCCTGTTTGAAGACTTCCTGCGCCTGCCGGTAGAGCTCCGCGCGCTCCTCCTGGTCGGTAACCTGCTTGGCCTGGACCACCAGATCCTCAAACTCTTCATTGCACCACTGCGCGCGGTTGTTGCCGCCGACTGCGTCGCAGCCGAGCAGAGTGTGGAGGAAGTTGTCCGGATCGCCATTGTCGCCGGTCCAGCCCAGCATCACCGCTCCGTCGCGATCCTCAGCCCTCGAGCGGTCGAGATATTCGGCCCACTCATAGCTGACGATCTCAACATCCACGCCGATCTCGGCAAAGTCGGACTGGATGAGCTCGGCCGCACGCCGTGCGTTCAGCATGTACGGGCGTGAAACCGGCATCGCCCAGATCTTCATGGAAAGGTCGGTGACGCCAGCTTCCTCGAGCATCTGCCTAGCTGCTTCGGGGTCATATGGATCGTCCTCGATCTCTTCATTGTAGGACCACATGGTTGGCGGGATCGGGTTCTTGGCCGGTGTCGCCTGGCCCTGGAACACTGCGTCCACGATGGCTTCCTTGTTGATCGCCATGTTGAGCGCCTTGCGCACCTGCACGTTATCGAACGGTGCCTGGGTGGTGTTGTAGGCCAGATAGGCGACGTTAAGGCCCTCCTGCTCCATCACCTTCAGATCGGGATGGCTCTTCATGGCCTCGACATCCGCCGCGTTCGGATAGGGCATCAGGTGGCATTCACCGGCCTGGAGCTTCTGATAGCGTACCGAGGCGTCCGGGGTGATCGAGAACACCAGATCGTCTATTGCCTGCTCGCCGTTCCAAAAATCCTCATGCGCGCGATACCGGATCACCGCATCGGTCTGGTAGGCGACGAACTCGAAAGGGCCGGTCCCCAGCGGTTGCTGGTTCATCAGCTGCTCGTTGCCGGCAGCCTCGAGCTGGTCGGCATATTCCCTGGATACGATCGAGGAGAAGGGCATTGCCAGATTGGCGAGGAAAGGCGCTTCCCTACGCTTCAAGGTGAAGCGGACCGTCATGTCGTCCACCTTCTCGATCGATTCGATCAGGTCTGGAAAGCCCATGCCGTTGAAATACTCCCAACTCGCACCGGCCACATACTGATGCCAGGGATGATCGTCCTGCCACTGGCGCTCGAACGAGAAGAGAACGTCGTCTGCATTAAGATCACGTGTGGGGGTGAAAAAATCGGTGGTCTGGAATTTGACGCCCGGGCGCAGATGGAATGTATATTCCAGGCCGTCCTCGGAAATATCCCAGCTTTCGGCCAGCCCGGGAACAGTTTCGGTCGTGCCCGGCTTGAACTCCAGCAGCCGGTTGTAAACCGTATGCGCGGCGGCATCGAACGTGGTTCCGGCCGTATAAAGCCCCGGATCAAAGCCTTCCGGCGACCCTTCGGAGCAATATACGAAGGTCTTCGCGGCTGCGGTGCCACTGATGGCGGTGGCAGCCATCAAGATCGCCGCGAATGTCAGTTTGCTTGTCATTGGGCATCTCCCAGATATTGTTTTCGAGCCGTTCCCACCGGCCCTTCGAGCCCGCATATAAGCAAAGTTCGTTCAGTGAGGGAACTCCTCTGAAAAACCTGTGCGCAACAAAATTACCCGGCTGATTGCGACGCCTGATGTTCACTCGGCACTGGACGCGACGCGCTGGCATGGCCACATTGGTGAGTGAAGCGTCGGTCCGGAACGACCCCGTTTCCTGCTTGGGAGAGGCTTATGGCTGCGCAATGGATTGAGGATGTGCTTTCCTTCTGGTTCGACGAGTTGGGCCCCGAGGAGTGGTTCGAAGGCAGTCCGGAGCTGGACGAAACGATCCGCACCCGCTTTGGCGACTTGTACGAAAGTCTAACGTCCGGCGTGCCCGACGAGGTACTGGACGAGCCAAGAGGCGCACTGGCGGCCGTCATCCTTTTCGACCAGTTTCCCCGCAACATGTATCGCGGCACGGCCAGGGCTTTCGTTACGGATGATGTCGCCGTGGGCATTGCCCGCAAAGCGGTCGAGAAGGGGTTTGACAACAGTCTGCCGCCGGAACAGCGACAGTTTCTCTATATGCCCTTCCAGCACTCGGAGGTCTCGGCCGACCAGGAGCATTCGGTTATGCTCTTCAAGGCGCTCGGAAACGAGGAAGGCCTTCGCTACGCGATCGAACATCGCGACATCATCGACCGTTTCGGCCGTTTTCCACACCGCAATCGCGCCCTCGGCCGCGAAAGCACCGCAGACGAGCTCGCCTTTCTTGAAGGTCACAAGGGTTTCGGCCAATAGCCAAGGCGTCTGGGCAGGGAGGGTGAATTGGCCAGGAGCGGCAAGAACGGCGAGGATGATGGCACCGGCTCCGGCAAGCCGCGGGGGCGGGCCGGGAAGCCTGGTTCAGCAAACACACCGAAGAAGCGAGGGAAGGCAGAAGCGGGCAGGAGCCGGACACCGGCTGCCGCCGGTGGCACAAAAAGCACGCGCAACAAGAAAGTCTCTGCCAAAGGGGGCAGGACCGGCAAGGCGCCTTCGCCTGTTGCGAAGCAGCCGTGGCTGAAAAGCTATCCTAAAGAAATCCCGGCCGAAATCGGGCCGTTCAGCCATGATTCGCTGGCCGACATGATGCTGGAATCCTGCCGTTTGTATGCCGACCGGCCGGCCTTTACCTGCATGGGCACGTCGCTGACCTTTTCCGGTCTGGAAAAGGCCTCGCGCGACTTCGCCGCCTATTTGCAATCCATAGGCCTGGAGAAAGGCGCACGGGTGGCGATCATGATGCCCAACGTGCTGCAATATCCGGTGGTTGGCATGGCGGCGCTCCGGGCGGGCTATGTGGTTGTCAACGTCAACCCGCTCTATACGCGGCGCGAGTTGGAGCACCAACTGGCCGATTCGGGCGCAGAAGCCATCATTATCATGGAGAATTTTGCAGGGACGCTGCAAGCGGCGCTCGGCGGCAGCAGCTTGCGTCACGTGATCGTCGCCACCATGGGCGACATGATGGGCTTGAAGGGACACGCGATCAATTTCGCCGTGCGCTACGTCAAGAGGCTCGTGCCTCCTTGGAGCCTGCCTCACATTTCCTTCAAACAGGCCATGCGGGAAGGCGCGGCAGCACGGTTCGCGCCGCCCGAAGTCGGCCTCGATGATACTGCCTTCCTGCAATATACGGGCGGCACGACGGGCATTGCGAAAGGCGCGGTGCTTCTTCACCGCAATGTCCTCGCCAATGTGATGCAGAACAGCCTGTGGCTGCAGACGGCATATCTCGACCGGGAGCCTCCCGAGCGCCCGGTCCATCTCTGTGCCCTGCCGCTCTACCATATCTACGCTCTCACAGTGATCGCGCTGATGGGTGTCAGGCTTGGCGCTGAAAGCGTTCTGGTTCCGAACCCGCGCGATATACCGGGGCTGGTGAAGGTACTCCGAAGGCATGCCATCGACGTTTTTCCCGGTCTCAACACGCTTTTCAACGCACTGTTGAACAATGAGGACTTCCGGAGGCTGCGGCTCGATCGGCTAAAACTGACCCTGGCCGGCGGCATGGCTGTGCAGCGCTCCGTCGCCGAGCGCTGGAAAGAGGCTATGGGCCACACGATCTGCGAAGGCTATGGTCTTTCGGAGACTTCGCCGGTCGTTGCGGCAAACCGCTTCGATATCGAGGATTTCACCGGCACCATCGGCCTGCCGCTGCCTTCGACGGAGGTTGCGATTCGTGACGATGCCGGCCGGGATCTGAAGACGGGTGAAGTGGGCGAGATCTGTATTCGGGGACCGCAGGTGATGGCGGGATATTGGAACCGGCCGGACGAGACAGCGCGCTGCATGACGGAGGACGGCTTTCTGCGATCCGGCGATATGGGCACGATGGACGCCGGTGGTCATATCCGCCTCGTAGACCGCAAGAAGGACATGATCGTTGTTTCCGGCTTCAACGTTTACCCCAACGAGATCGAGGAAATCGTTTCGAAGCATCCCGGTGTTCTCGAAGTGGCGGCGATCGGCGTGCCCGATGAGCATTCCGGCGAGGTGCCAAAGCTGTTCATCGTAAAAAGGGAGCATTCGCTCACCGAAGAGGCGATCCTTGAATTTTGCCGCGGGGAGCTGACCGGCTACAAGCGCCCGAAATATGTGGAGTTTCGCAGCGAGTTGCCGAAATCCAACGTTGGAAAAATCATGCGGCGCCAATTGCGATAGCGCCATCATCACCAAGCCGCATATCGAGGCGGAAAATTTCAGGCGTATCGCGAGAACCGCGCCGGTACGTCACCGGCACAGCCAAGCATCCGTAGCTTCGCGGCAAGGATGCACCCGACCGAGGTTCGCCGAAGCGCCGCCCCTCGAATCGATGAGGTAACAGGCCGCTCCGGGCATTCTCCCACTCTTCTGTGCGTGCGGTAATGTCGCGGACGGTAAGGCTTCGTCCGCCATGTTCGCGCCCGGATCGAGCCTTGAGGTCCTTTGAATGAACTGGTTGCGAACCTGCGTTCAAGGTGGCGATGACCTCCATCAGCCTCTTTTTGGTTTGGATTCCCCGGATAGATTCGCTTAAAAATTAGGTCAGCAATGCTGACTC
The DNA here is from genome assembly GCA_029279965.1 of Phyllobacteriaceae bacterium. Taxonomy (GTDB): domain Bacteria; phylum Pseudomonadota; class Alphaproteobacteria; order Rhizobiales; family Rhizobiaceae; genus Chelativorans. The sequence goes on along the minus strand of JAJUHJ010000007.1, from coordinate 41,924 downwards.
CTGTTGCGGCTTCCCGGCCTACCTTTTATGCAGATGCTGCAAAATTAATCAGATTCAGGAATTACGATGCAGCAAGACAGCCTTCTCGATCACGCGCTCGTCCGCCTGGACGAAGCAGCGGCCCATCTCGATATCGACCCGGATGTGATCGAGAAACTGAAATACGCCCGTGAAACGACCAAGGTGCGACTCATGATCCGCATGGATGATGGCTCGCGAAAGTCCTTTCTGGCGTGGCGCTGCCGCTATGACGACACGCGCGGCCCCACCAAAGGCGGCATCCGCTTCCATGCCGAATCCACTGCCGACGAGGTCGAAACCCTCGCGTTCTGGATGACATTCAAATGCGCGGTCATGAACCTGCCCTATGGCGGCGGAAAAGGTGCCGTGCAGGTAGACCCGCGCAAGCTTTCAAAGGCGGAACTGGAGCGCCTGTCCCGAGCCTATATGCAAGCCTTCGCACGCATCATTGGCCCCGACCGGGACATTCCCGCGCCGGACGTCTACACCAACTCCATGATCATGGGTTGGATGGCCGATGAGTATGCGCAGATCTTTGGCCAGGCCGAGCCGGCCGTCATCACCGGCAAACCGATTGCTCTCGGCGGCTCGCTCGGGCGAGGCGACGCGACGGCCCGCGGCGGCTACTATCTGGTCCGCCATCTGGCGGACGATCTCGGGCTGAGCAAGACGATGCGTGTCGCCATGCAGGGCTTCGGAAATGCCGGGCAGCATATCGCCAGATTGCTCGCCGCCGACGGGCACAAGATTGTCGCCGTCTCGGATTCGGAAGGGGCGGTGATATCCGATGCCGGACTGCATATCGATTTGCTGATGGAGGCCAAGGAAAACGGACAATCCGTCGTCTCGACCGCGGGGCAGGGCGGGCACGAAACTTTGGCGCCCGATGAAGTCGCCGGGGTCGACTGTGACCTTCTCGTGCCGGCTGCGCTGGAAAACATGATCCATGAGGACAATGCCGGCTCCGTCAAGGCCAAGCTGGTTCTGGAACTTGCCAATGGACCGGTAACGGCGGAAGCTGATCGGATACTGGCGGCAAATGGAACGGTCATCCTGCCGGACATCCTGGCCAATGCCGGCGGCGTGACGGTGTCCTATTTCGAATGGGTGCAGAACAAGCAGGGCTTCTACTGGACCATCGAGGACATACACAACCGTTTGCGCGCCATCATGGAACGCGAAGGACGCGCCGTCTGGAACGTTTCGCGGGAAAAAGGCATCACGATGCGGACAGCCGCTTATGTCCACGCGCTGAGCCGGCTGGCTGAAGCCATCGAGGCGCACGGGACTCAGAGTTTCTTTACGAGTTGACGGGCGATCGCTGCCCGGAGCGCCGAGCGTGCGGCGGCAGCGAGGCTGCCGTCGCCTTCTGCGTGCCGGGGTAGAGGGAAGCGCGAAGCCCGATGTTGTTCAATCATCGAACGATTCGGCGCGGCAGGTCGACGCCTTTCGACGTTCATGACGATGGGTCCATTTGTCCAGCAAACGTCGTTGTGAGGAAATGACCGATATTTCCTGCGCCTTTGCTCCTCATGTTCAGGCAGACGGCCTCACGTAATTTCACCAGATTAACAGCTCCCGACTCGGGCAGCATTTCGCCCGATTTCGGGAGCCTGGACAACGCCGTGCGTCTTATCGAACGCACAAGGATGCGCCATCTCATTGCATCTACGCATCGTGCCTCCGAAACCGATTCAGATTTTCTTCCGATGCTGTAGACGCATGCGGCCGATATTAAACCGATAGGTTGACTATCGTGCCGAGATCGCTATTATCAACCATATGGTTGAACAACAGCGCTCCGCCACACTGGATGCCGTTTTTCACGCGCTCTCCGATTCCACGCGCCGCGCGATGCTGGGGAAATTGGCAGAGGGCGAGTGCAGTGTCAGTGCGCTTGCCGCGCCATTCTCCATGTCGCTTGCCGGTGCCTCCAAACATGTGAAGGTGCTGGAGGCGGCTGGGCTTGTGCGTCGCCGTGTTGCCGGGCGCATCCACTATTGCCGTCTCGACGCCGCGCGGCTTGCCGAGGCGGAAGCTTGGTTGCGCCATTACGAACGGTTCTGGAACACGCGCCTCGATGCGCTGGAATCCCTGTTGCGCGCTGAAGACGAGAAAAAGAAAGAGGGATGAGCTCGATGAGCCCGAAAACGTTTTTCGTGAGAATAACGCGGGAATTCCATGCGGCACCGGAGCGGGTCTTCGACGCGTGGCTCGACCCCGAAAAGGTGCGCGCCTGGATGCGAATGGCGCTCGTCGACGGTGGGCTTTCCGGTGATATGAGGCGCGTCGAAGTGGATGCCCGGGTGGGCGGCCATTTCACCTTTTCCGACATGCGAATGGGGGAAGAGGCGGTGCATTGGGGCACATATCTGGAAATTGATCGGCCACAAAAACTGGTCTTCACCTGGTTCACTTCCAAAGAGGACGAGAGGGAGAACAGTTCAATCGTCAGCATAAGCATCGTTCCGAATGGGAACGGCTGCCTTCTGACGCTCGTGCATGACATGGACATGAAGTGGAGCGAGTACAAAGATCTCGTCACGGCGGGCTGGACAAGGATGGTCGATATGCAGGCACGCGTGCTTGCAGGTGACCGCGGAAATCTAACGGGACAGTGAGTGGCTGGACCCCAGCCTGCCCGAGAAGCCACGAGTCGGCCGACCTGAAAACTCGAAATCTCATCAGTAGATCTGCAATCCGGTATTCGGCAGGAGAGGAAAAATGCAGTTTCCAGAGCATCGTGCTGTGCGCACGGCACCGGACACCGTTCGGATCGAGCGCCTCCTGCCAGGCCCGGTGGAGCGTCTATGGGCGTATTTGACCGAGTCGGACAAGCGCCGCCAATGGCTTGCGGCCGGCGAAATGGAACTGTTCGCCGGCGGTCGAGTCGAACATCTTTTTCGCCATAACGAGCTTTCGCTTGAGTCGACCCCGGATCGTTACAGGAATCTCGAAGCAAAAGCGGCAATGGTGGGTGAAGTTACCGAATGCGATCCGCCTCGTCTGCTCACCTATCGATGGCCGGGGGACCATGGCGAAAGCGAGGTCACCTTCGAGCTCTTTGCCGAGGGCGACCATGTGCGCCTCGTGCTCACGCATCGCCGCCTGCTTGGCGCGCAAACCATGATCAGTGTCGCCAGCGGTTGGGAGGCGCATCTGGGCATCCTTGCCGACCGGCTTGCAGGCAGCTCTCCACGCGGCTTCTGGTCGGCGCACGAGCGGGCCGAGCAGGAATACGCCAAACTTTTTGAACGGCCTGATGAGGCGTAGGCCGCAAACAGGATGAGGAGGAAAACAATGCCGCAGACTTTCTCCGGAGGGCGCAACATCGCGCTGAAAGTGCCGCCACATCAGTATGACGCAACCGTGCGATTTTACGGTGATGTGCTCGGCCTGGAACGGATCGAGCGCTTCGCGCCGGATGTCGTTTTCGCCTTTGGGGCAAACCAGCTCTGGATCGACCGCACCGCCGGTTTGAGTCAGGCAGAACTCTGGCTTGAACTCGTCACGGAGGACAGGAAGGCGGCCATGGATCATCTCGCCCGGTCGCGCGTATCCCGCTGCGATGAGATCGAAACACTGCCGGAAGGCTTCCCCGGCTTCTGGATATCAAGCCCCTCTTCCATCATCCACCTGGTCCGCGAACCTTCGGAGGACGCACAATGACCACCACCATCACACCGTTTCTGATGTTCCAGGATGGAGCAGCGGAAGAGGCAATGCGCTTCTATGCGAGCCTTTTCGATGATGCGCAGATCGAACAGATCACGCGCTATGGACCCGGAGGGGATGGGCCCGAAGGTTCAGTCGAGCAGGCAAGTTTCCGGCTCTGCGGCCAGCGTTTCCGGTGCTTCAACAGCCCGGTGCCGCACGCTTTCGGTTTCACTCCGGCAATCTCGTTTTTTGTGACATGCCAGAGCGAAGAGGAGGTGACGGACCTCTTCAAGAAGCTGTCGGAAGGCGGTGAGGTGCTGATGCCACTCGACACCTATCCATTCAGCAAAAAATTCGGCTGGCTGAACGATCGGTTTGGCGTCTCGTGGCAGGTGAGCCTCGCCTCCGGTTGATTCCTAGAAAGCACTCGGCGGGCGATGGTTACAACATTTTGGCGGCGGCAATGCTCGCCGGTGCCGGGCTGATGAGGCGGGCAGCGCCGTCCTCCACCTCATAGACGGCGTAGCCGCGTTGCGTCGTGCCATCGGGTCGGAAACGAAAGGCGCCGGTATAGCCTCTAAAGCCGGCCGGCTGTTGCAGGTAGCCGCTTGTAAACGCTGTCCCGCCATTCCCGCCGGCGAGGGTGGCGGCCAGGATGACGGAATCGTATCCGAGGGCGGACGTGACGGACGGTTCGGATCCGAAACGCTGCCGATAACGTGCCTTGTAGAGGTCCATGCGCGCGTGGTCCGTATCGGCGAACCAGGCGCCGTGGAGCGCCGGGTCGCGGAGATCGACACTTGCCCACTGCCCGGTGCCGAGGAGACGCCTGCCCGCCATGTCGACCCCTAAGTTTTGCAACGCGGCGACAATTGCGCGAGGGCTGTTGCCGCCATCGGGAATGAAGACTGCATCGGCTTGTTCAACCGCCAGCGCGACCTCACGAACCGCGGTCTGAACGGAGGCATTGTCATAATCGTAACGGGCAACGGCCAACAGGCTGCCGCCGGCCTGGCGCAGTGTTGCGCGCGCTTCTGCCTCGGCGATATCACCGGCCCGCCCGTTCGGGACGATGGCCACCACCTTGGTCAGCCCTTGGGAAACGGCGAAAGAAAGGATGCGCCGGGCAAGGCCTTCCGGAAAATAGGAATTGAGGTAGATGCGCCGGCCGGCCACGGACCGGTCGGAAGAGAAGGCGATCGCCGGCACGCGGCGTACCGAAAGCACGGAGGCGGCGGCACGCACATTGGGCGCGAAGAGCGGCCCGAGCACCAGCGCCGCATTCTCCGCAACTGCACTCGCCGCTGCGGCTGAGGCACCCGCTTCCGTGCCGCCGGTGTCCTTGACGACGATTTGCAACGCGTCAAGCCCGGCATCCTCCAGTGCAAGCTGCGCTGCGTTCTTGAGCTCTGAAGCGACACGCCCGCTATTGCCTCCCACACTCAGCGGCAGGAGCAGGGCGACGCGTGTTGCGCCATAGCCGATCACCTCCCCCTGGAGCGTGTCTGCGGGCATGGCGGGCATCTGGGAAACAGGCGGGGTGTCGGGTAGGCCGGATGGAACGTTCGGCGCACAGGCGGAGAGGATGAACAAAACCACAAGTGCCCCAATGGCAGAAGGCACCGCCCGCCGTCCCTCGTTCTGTTTCACGTCGCCCCCTTCATATCCACCAGGCTGAATTTGCAACCGGCGGTCTTGCATGTCAAAGAGGTCGGCCTGTCGTATTGGGATAAACGATAATGGCGGGAGAAACCGACCGAAAAAGCTTTGTGATCGGCGGCGCGGAAATCGCTGCTCCGCGTCTGGAGCCGGCGCTTTATCTCGTGGCGACGCCCATCGGCAATCTCGGCGACATCACCCTGAGAGCACTCGAGACGCTGGCTGGCGCGGACATCCTTGCATGCGAAGACACGCGCGTGACCCGCGTGCTTCTGGAGCGTTACGGCATCCGCCGTCCCATGACAGCCTATCACGAGCACAATGAAGCACAGGCCACCCCGCGAATGATCGCGGCCATAGAGGCAGGCAGGAGCGTGGCTCGTGCCAGCGATGCCGGCACGCCGCTTGTCTCCGATCCGGGCTTCCGCCTTGTCCGCGCCGCGCAGGAGAAGGGCCTGCGCGTGGTGCCCGTACCCGGTGCTTCCGCGGTTCTTGCGGCGCTCACGGCTTCCGGGCTTGCCACCGATTCCTTTTTGTTCGGCGGCTTCCTGCCGAGCAAGGCCGGGCAGCGCGCCAAACGGCTGGAGACGCTTGCAACCGTGCCGGCCACGTTGCTCTTTTTCGAATCGCCGCGCCGGCTGGCGCAGAGTTTGCGGGCCATGGCCGAAACGCTCGGTGAGCGGCAGGCGGTCGTTGCGCGGGAGTTGACCAAGGCCTTCGAGGAAGTGCGGCGGGGCACGCTCGCCGAACTCGCCGACCACTATGAAGAGACAGGCAGTCCGCGCGGGGAGGTCGTGGTGTGCGTGGCATCGCCGGGTGAGGCCGGACCCACCGATGCGGGCGAGACAGACCGGCTGCTTCTGGCGCTCTCGGCTGAAATGTCGGCATCGAAGGCGGCCGGTGAAGCCGCACGCATGACGGGCGGCAGAAAGTCGGACCTTTATCAGCGGCTGCTCGTCCTGAAGGATTTCAGCGATGACGGCTGACGCGCGCCTTGGCCGCCGTCGCGCCTATCGCAAGGGCCATCGTGGTGAATGGCTTGCAGCCCTTGCCCTCACGCTCAAAGGCTACCGCATCCTCGCTCGCCGTTTCCGCACGCCACTGGGCGAGATCGACCTGATCGCCAAAAGGGGAAACCTCGTGGCCATTGTCGAGGTGAAAGCGCGCCCGACGCTGGAGGAAGCGATGAATGCAGTGGGGCCTTTGGCGCAACGCCGCATCGACGCCGCCGCCGACCTGTGGCTTGCCCGGCGACGGGACCATGCGCGGCTGAGCCTGCGCTACGATCTGATCGCGATTCTGCCGGGCCGCTGGCCGGTGCATGTGGAGAACATTTATTCGGCGTGATGGATACTGGCCCGGTTGCCATTCTGATTGCGATCAACGCCGACTCACCCGCATCGGCAGTCCGCCTTGCGCTTGCGTGGTGAGCTTTTGCACCGGCCAAGGTTTCGTTTCAGGCAGGAGATCGAAGCGGTAGCGAGACAGGAGCACAGCCAACGCAATGACCGCTTCCTGCATAGCGAAGGTGGCGCCGATGCACACGCGCGGACCAGCCCCGAAGGGAAGATACTGGAAACGGGCGATTTTTTCCCGGTGTTCCGGATGGAAGCGAGACGGCCGGTATGCTTCGGGATCGTCCCAGAGTTTGCGGTGACGATGCACGGTCCAAGGCATGACCAGCACCTGCATCCCCTTGGGAATATGCAGATCGGCGTATGTATCGCTTTCGATCGCCTCGCGGTTGATCGAGGGAGCGGGCGGATAGAGCCTCAATGCCTCCTCGAAGGCGGCGCGCGTCAAGGGCATGGCATCGAGCCACGTCACCGGGTCGGACTCCTCGGCAATTACGGCATCGATCTCCGCCTCTATGCGCGCGCGCTCGCCCGGCAGGTTTGCCAGGCAGTAGATGGTCCAGCCGAGCGCACGTGCCGTTGTCTCATGGCCGGCACCGATAAAGGTGATGATGTTGTCCTCGATCTCGCTGCGTGACAGCCCATCGGGACCTTCGGCACGCAGAAGCAACGTAAGGAAATCCTCCGGCACTTCGCCGCCCTGCGCCAGCTTCTCTTTCCGCATGCTCATCGTGCGGGCGACGATGTCGCGAAAGAACGCAAGGGAGTTGCGCCCGAGGATGCGCGTAATGCGCGGCAGCCAGTCTGGGGCGGCGAGAAGATCGAGCGGATCGACGCGCCCCATCGTTTCGAAAAGGCGGTCCACCTGATGGGCGAAGCCACTCGGCTCGCCGGCCACCTCGCCGGAAAACAGAGTCTCCGCCAGGATGTCGAAGGTCAGCATGGTCATATCGCGCGACACGTCCACCGTGCCGCCGATCGCCTCTTCGTATCGCGCGGCAAAGGCGGTCGACTGCGTGAGCATGGGGTGGGCGAAGCCGGCAATGTGGCGGGGTGTGAAAACCGGCGCCATCGCCTTGCGCGAGCGACGCCAGACTTCGCCTTCGGCGGTCAGAAGTCCGTCGCGCAGGATGGGCCGCAGGATCTTCTGGCGCACACGCGCCATCTTGTAGTTCTTCGCGTTGTCGACGAGGACATGTCGGATGAGGCCCGGATCATTGGCGATAAGCAACGGCCCGCCGATGCCGCCGGAAATGGAAATCCAGCGTTCATTGTAGGATGGCTCCCCCCAAAGCTCCAGTGGGTTCCTGTAGACGATCCGCATCATCTCCAGGGTCGAGGGCGGCTTTTGCCGCGGACTGGGTGCCGGAGGGCGGAAAGATATTTGGGTCAAGTCAGTCACGGTGGCCGTTTTGCTCATATCAAGACTGAATTTAAGGCTCGGCATGGGTCCGATCAATTGCCGTGGCCATTGGAACCGCGTTTCGCATCCGGCGTTCCAATGACAAGGCCGTTAAGGCCGCAAAAACAGGAGCGTGTCATGAACTGGAACCAGATCGAAGGAAATTGGGAGCGTTTCAAGGGCAAAGCCCAGCAGCAATGGGGCAAGCTCACCGACGATGATCTCTCCGTCATCAAGGGAAACCGGCGAGAGCTCGCTGGGCGTATCCAGGAACGCTACGGCAAGGGTCAGGAAGAGGCCGAGCGCGAAATAGACGACTGGCTGTCGCGCAATTGATGAGGGCTCGGCACGCGCGGCGTGCCGGACCTTGATGGCGGGCGGCAACCGGCCGACCTTTCACCTTTGGAGAACTCCGGATCGAGCTTGTGCTTCGGTCGTGCAACAGGTTGAATGGCGTCTCCAGTCATAAGGAGACGCCATGTTTCGTTGGGGTGTTTTGTCGACGGCCAGAATCGGCCGCGAGCAGGTCATTCCGCAGTTGCTCGATGCCGAGAACGGCATCGTCACGGCCATAGCCAGCCGGGACGAGGCGCGTGCGAAGGCAGTTGCAGATCGTTTTGCCATTCCACACAGTTTTTCCTCCTATGAAGCTCTCCTTGCATCCCCTGAAGTGGACGGAGTCTACATCCCGCTTCCGACCTCGGAGCATGTGGAATGGGCAGTGAAGGCAGCGGACGCGGGAAAGCACGTGCTCGTGGAGAAGCCGCTGGCGCTGAAGGCCGAGGACATCCAGCAGGTCATCGAGGCGCGTGACCGCAATGGCGTGTTGATTTCGGAAGCGTTCATGGTCACCTACCATCCGCAATGGCTGAAGGCGCGCGAGCTTATCGCTGAAGGGGCCATTGGCCGGTTGCGCCATGTGCAGGGTGCTTTTTCGTACCATAATGTTGATCCTGAAAACATGCGCAACAGGCCGGAGCTCGGCGGCGGCGCTCTACCGGATATCGGCGTCTATCCAACGGTTGCCACCCGCTTCGTTACGGGTGCCGAGCCGGCGCGGATCCAGGCGGTGGTCGAGCGTGATCCGACATTCGGCACAGACATCTATGCCAGCGCAAAGGCGGATTTCGGCGGTTTCGAGCTCAGCTTTTATGTCGCCACGCAGATGGCAGCGCGCCAGACCATGATCTTTCATGGCGAGAAGGGATTTATTGAAGTCGAAACACCGTTCAATTCGCGGGGCTATGGCGACGATCGTCTCGTCCTCCATGATGTCGACCATGGCAGTTCCACCAGTTTCCGCTATGGCGACGTGCGCCAGTATCGCCGCCAGGCTGAAGCTTTCGCCCGAGCCGCGCAGGGTGAAAATGCGCCCGTCTTCACGCTGGAGGAGTCGGTAAAGAACCAGAAGGTCATCGACGCGATCTACCGGGCTTCCACCCATGATGGCTGGGAACCGGTTTAGGCACTCTTTCCTGACCTGCTTTCGATGAACTGCAGACGAAAGCCGCGACGAGCGATGCCATCGCGATGGCTGATCGATCAAAAAAGTATCAGATTGTCGGGCCAAATGTAGTGGCCGCGATAGCCTTGGCGCGTATACTCTCTCGGTAGGTGGTGCCCGGACGTGCCGCCTTGGGAGAACGAAACGTGGAACCGGATCTTGAAGTCGTCCAGATCGGGCGCAGTGAGTCATTCAAGGTGTGGGAGCATGGCTATCCCTTTCACACGGTGCGATGGCATTTCCATCCGGAGTATGAGATCCACTATGTGGTGGAAACGTCCGGCAACTATTTCGTCGGGGATTTCATCGGCTCCTTCGAGCCGGGCAATTTGGTGCTGACCGGTCCAAATCTGCCGCACAACTGGGTAAGCGACGCCGATCCCGGAGCTGACATCCCGCTGCGCAGCCGGGTTTTGCAGTTCTCCGAAAGCTTTATCACGAACGCCATGGCTCTTTTCCCCGAGCTGGCCTCCGTCCGGGAGCTTCTTGACAAGAGCCGGGCCGGTGTACTCTTCGACGCGAAAACGTCCGGGAAGATCGGCCCTCTTCTGGCTGCTCTCGTCAAAGCCCAGGGCGTCGAGCGCATTGAACTGTTTATGGCGGTCATCGGCGCCCTTGCGCAGGCGCGCGACATTCGCCTTTTGACGAGCGCCAGCTACAGGCCCGATCCGTCCGGGTTCATGTCTGCGGGGCTGAATGAGGCGCTCGCCTATATCAATGAGAACCTGACAGAGCCTTTTGGCGAGAAAGACATTGCCGCAATTGCCGGATTGAGCGTCGGCGCCTTTTCGCGCAGCTTTCGCCGGCACACCGGATTCGGGCTTGTGCAGTATGTCAATCGACTGCGTATCAACCTGGCCTGCCAGCTTCTGATGAGCGATCAGAAGATGCGTATCACCGATGTGTGCTACGCGTCGGGTTTCAACAATCTGTCGAACTTCAACAGACAGTTCCTGCAGCACAAGGGCATGACGCCCTCGCATTTCCGCGCACTGCTGGCGGAAAATCTTGCTTCCGTCGATGCGGCGGAAGATCGGCAGGGCGTGCGCTCGCAAAAGCAGGGGCCTGGTGAGGCGCAGGCGAGGCCACGGCGGCGGCGGGTTGGGGAGCGGGTCCCCGGCCGGCAGGGGTCTGTCGTTTTCGGCGCCGCTCAGATTGCCGATTTTCAACAGATGCAGGCGGGATCCCGTCTGCGAAGCACCATGATGTCTGACGGATCAGGCATTGGGGGCACTCAAAACGTCAAACAACAAAGTGGAGGACACAATGATTGACAGCACCATCCGGACGTTGGCAACAGCGTCCCTGACCGCTACACTGATGGGAAGCAGCGCGCTTGCGCAGACGAGCGGCACCGTTGCGTTCCTGATGCCGGACCAGAATTCCACCCGGTACGAGGAGCACGATTGGCCGGGCTTCCAGGCCGAGATGGAGACGCTCTGCCCGGATTGCACGTTGATCTACCAGAACGCCAACGCCGACGTCGCATTGCAGCAGCAGCAGTTCAATTCGGCCCTTACCCAGGGCGCCAAGGTCATCGTGCTCGACCCTGTCGATTCCAGTGCTGCCGCTTCGTTGGTCCAGCTGGCACAGTCGCAGGACGTCAAGGTCATTGCGTATGATCGTCCGATCCCGGACGTGACCGCAGACTATTACGTTTCCTTCGACAATGAGGCCATTGGCAAAAGCATCGCCGACAGTCTTGTCGCACACCTGGAAGAGACGGGTGTTCCAACCGATGAAGGAGGTGTCCTGCAGGTCAATGGTTCGCCGACGGACGCGGCTGCCGGGCTTATCCGGGACGGCATCGATGCTGGCCTCGACAGCAGTGACTACACCACCTTGGCCGAGTTCGACACTCCGGACTGGATTCCCGCCGAGGCCCAGGAATGGGTAAGTGGGCAGATCACGCGGTTCGGCAACGAGATCAAGGGCGTGGTCGCCGCCAATGATGGAACGGCAGGTGGAGCAATTGCCGCCTTGAAGGCGGCAGGGGTCGATCCGCTGCCGCCCGTCACCGGCAACGATGCGACAAATGCCGCGCTTCAGCGGATCATTGCCGGCGATCAGTACAACACCATCTCTAAGCCATCCGAGATTGTGGCGGCTGCGGCTGCTCGCGTGGCGGTGGAGATGTTGAGCGGAGAAACGCCAGAGCCGAAGACGACGCTGTACGACACGCCGTCCGAGCTCTTCGTGCCGATGCTGATCACGCGTGAGAACATCAAGGCCGAGATTTTCGACAAAGAGATCGCCTCCGCCGATGAAATCTGCACCGGTGAATATGCCGATGCCTGCGCTGAACTCGGCATCGAGTAACCATTTCCGGCCGCCCCGGCCTCATTCGTCGGGGCGGCCTTTCCATACCTGTCAGCCTGTAGGAAGTCCGCGATGAGCAAAGCCACGAGCGCGACCGCGAAGGGCGAACCGATCCTCAGCCTGCGGGGCGTGTGCAAGAACTTCGGTGCCGTCTCGGCTTTGACCGACATTGATCTCGACGTCTATGCCGGCGAGGTCGTCGCGCTTGTCGGCGACAATGGTGCCGGCAAGTCGACACTCGTCAAGGCTCTCGCCGGCGTTCACCAGCCGACATCGGGCGAGATTTTCTTCGAAGGACGGCCTGTCAGCCTTTCCAGCCCCAGCCGGGCGCTGGAACTCGGCATCGCGACGGTGTTTCAGGATCTCGCACTCTGCGAGAATCTCGACGTCGTCGAAAACATCTTCTTGGGCCAGGAGATCAGACCGCTCCACCTCGACGAGGTGGAAATGGAGGTTCGTGCCTGGAAGCTTCTTAACGAGCTTTCGGCGAGAATACCGAGCGTGCGGGATGTCGTGGCGTCCCTGTCCGGGGGGCAGCGCCAGACGGTGGCGATCGCCCGCTCGCTGTTGCTCGATCCCAAGGTCATCATGCTGGATGAACCGACGGCGGCACTTGGCGTCGCGCAGACTGCGGAGGTCCTGAACCTCGTTGAACGCGTACGCGAGCGAGGGCTCGGCGTTATTCTGATAAGTCATAACATGGAAGACGTGCGCGCTGTCGCCGACCGTATCGCTGTCCTGCGCCTGGGGCGCAACAACGGTATTTTCACGCCCGATGCGTCCAATGAAGAGCTGGTGGGCGCGATCACGGGCGCGGTCGACAATGCCGTCACTCGCCGGGCCGGCAAGCGATCGCCGGTGGATGCGGCTGCGAAGGAACATACCCGATGAGCGAGAACGAAACTGCTGAGATGACAACGCTTCTCGACCGCAGTGACGCGCGCTTGCGCGATGACAGCGGCATTTCCGGCACCCTTCGCGGGTTTTTTGATCGGGTTCGGTCCGGTGACCTGGGCTCTCTCCCGGTCATCGTTGGCTTGATCGTCATCTGGACCGTTTTCACGACGCTCAATCCGCTTTTCCTTTCGAGCAACAACCTCGTCAATCTGCTCTTCGATTGCTCCACCATCGGCATTATCGCCCTTGGTATCGTGTGCGTGCTCATGCTCGGCGAAATCGACCTCTCTGTCGGTTCGATGAGCGGCGTCGGATCTGCGCTGATCGGCGTCTTGTGGGTCAACCAGGGCGTGCCGCTGCCCATCGCGATCGCCTGCGCACTGGCCGCAGGCGCGACAATGGGCGCTGTCTATGCACTTTTGCGGACTCGCCTCGGCATGCCGAGTTTCGTGTCGACGCTGGCCGGCCTTCTCGGCCTTCTCGGCCTGCAGCTTTACCTGCTCGGCAACACGGGTTCGATCAATCTGCCATACGGCTCGGCCATGGTGCGCTTCGGCCAGCTCATGATCATGCCGGACTGGCTGTCCCATCTGGTTGCGGCGCTCGCCGGCCTTGTCATGCTCGTAATGGGGCTGCGCCGCATCCAGCAGCGTCGCGCAGCCAAGCTGTCGTCAGGTGGGGTGGCAGGTCTCCTCCTGCGCGTCGCAGTGATCACCATCGGCCTCCAGGGCGCAGTTTATTATCTTAACCTTGGCAGGGGCGTGCCGTGGATGTTCGCGCTCTTCGTGACCCTCGTCCTGATTATGAACTATGCCTTCCTTCGCACGCAGTGGGGGCGTTCGATGCGGGCCGTCGGCGGCAATGCGGAGGCTGCGCGACGGGCTGGCATCGGCGTGCGCAAAATTTACTTCAGCGCCTTCATCCTGTGTTCGACGCTGGCTTCGCTCGGAGGCGTTCTTTCGGCGGCCCGTCTGGCCTCCGCGAGCCAGCAGGCGGGCACGGGCGATGTCAATCTCAACGCTATTGCAGCCGCAGTTATCGGCGGGACCAGCCTTTTCGGCGGACGCGGCAGTGCGTTGTCGGCTTTGCTCGGCATCATCGTCATTCAATCGATCGCCAACGGGCTTACCCTTTTGAGCCTGTCGTCATCCCTGCGATACATGATCACGGGTGCGGTGCTCGCCATTGCGGTAATCGTGGATTCGCTGGCACGGCAAAGCCGTCAGTCGCATGGCCGCGCCTGACGCGGTGGTTCGCGATCGGGATCGACTGCCGGGAAGGCACGACGCGTAGAGCCACTGGAAGCCGCGCCCCTGTGCGTCACATGAGGCACGGCTAGTATCGTTCGAACGGAGTATTCGAAATGACATACGATCTGAGCGGCAAGGTCGCCGCTGTCACCGGCGCGGCTTCGGGTATCGGCCTGGAATGCGCAAGAGCGATGATCAATGCCGGTGCCCGCGTTGTCCTGATTGACCGCGCGGAGGACAGGCTGAAGACGCTTTGCGAGGAACTCGGAGAGGCAGCGATACCCCTGGTCATCGATCTGACCGATGTGACGTCGGTTTCCGGCATGCTTCCTGCCATTCTCGATCGTGCCGGAGGGCTCGACATCTTCCACGCCAATGCAGGTGCGTATATCGGTGGAGAGCTTGTCGAAGGCGATCCTGATGAGTGGGACAAGGTTCTCGACCTCAACGTCAAGGCTGCCTTCCGTTCCGTTCGTGCCGTTCTTCCTCACATGGTCGATCAGAAATCCGGCGACATTCTCCTGACCAGTTCGGTTGCAGGGCTTCAACCCGTCGTCTGGGAGCCCATCTACACCGCATCCAAATACGCGGTTCAGGCGTTCGTGCATACGGTGCGCAGGCAAGTGGCGAAGCACGGCATACGCGTGGGAGCGGTTGCCCCGGGCCCCGTCGTCACGGCGCTGCTTGATGATTGGCCGAAGGCCAAGATGGAGGAAGCGCTGGCTGCCGGAAGCCTCATGCAACCCAAGGAAGTGGCAGATGCCGTTCTTTTCATGCTGACGCGACCGCGCAATGTGGTGATCCGCGATCTGGTCATCCTGCCCCACAGCGTTGATCTTTGATATCCAGAAAGCAGACGTTGCCATGACTGCCTATTTTATCGGTGTCGATGTCGGAACGGCGAGCGCACGGGCCGGTGTGTTCGATGCACGGGGGTCCATGTTGGCGACCGCCAAGCGGGACATCATGCTTTTTCGCGAAGGCGCGCAGATGGTGGAGCAGTCCAGCGAGAACATCTGGCAGGCTGTTTGCGCCGCCGTAAAAGATGCGGTGAGCCAAAGCGGCATCGCTCCCGACCGCATCGCCGGCATCGGGTTCGACGCTACCTGCTCATTGGTGGTTCTTGGTGACGGCGGAGCACCCTTGCCAGTCGGTTCATCCGAGAGCCCCGAACGGAATATTATCGTCTGGATGGATCATCGCGCTGTCGATCAGGCCGCGCGTATCAACCGGACCGGGCATGAAGTGCTGCGCTATGTCGGCGGCCGAATTTCACCGGAGATGGAAACACCGAAGCTCCTCTGGCTGAAGGAGAACAGGCCGGCCGTGTTCGAGGGGGCCTGGCAGTTCTTCGACCTGGCGGATTTCCTCACCTGGAAGGCATCTGGCAGCCTTGCCCGCTCCTCATGCACGCTCACCTGCAAATGGACGTATCTGGCACATGAGAAGCGCTTCGATCCCGCTTATTTCGCCGCGATCGGACTTGGCGAACTGGCAGATGAAGGCTTTGCGCGCATCGGTTCACAGGTTGTAGACCCCGGCACCGCGCTTGGCGCGGGTCTGACGTTGCAAGCGGCTGAAGAACTGGGTCTTGTGCCGGGGACAGCCGTTGCGGCAGGGTTGATCGATGCCCATGCGGGCGGCGTCGGCACGGTTGGTATCGCCCCTCCCGGGCAGAGTGATAGCGACCCCACTAGGACAATGGCCTATGTCTTCGGCACGTCGTCCTGCACCATGACCACGACCGCACAACCAGCCTTCGTGCCCGGTGTCTGGGGACCGTATTATTCGGCGATGATTCCAGGATCCTGGCTCAACGAAGGGGGGCAATCGGCCGCCGGCGCCGCCATCGACCACCTTGTCAGGCATCATCCGGCGTCCGATGAAGCGGCCCGCGCGGCAGCGGATGCTGGCAAGTCCGTGCCGGAATGGCTGGCGGACCGCGCATCGGAGCGCGTGGACACGCCCTCCGCCGCAGTGCGCCTTGCCGGCCGCATACATGTCGTACCGGAGTTTCTCGGCAACCGTGCACCTTTCGCCGACCCGGAGGCGCGCGCCGTCATTGCCGGCCTTGGAATGGAAGATGGCGTCGATCAGCTCGTCGCACTCTACATCGCCGGCCTATGCGGCCTCGGCTATGGTTTGCGCCAGATCATCAAGGCTCAGACCGAACATGGAGCCGCTGTGCAGGCGATTGCCATCAGCGGTGGCGCCGGGCGTCATCCTCTGGTCCGCCAGCTTCTTGCCGACGCGAGCGGCTTGCCCGTTATTGCAACGAGCAGCGAGGAACCGGTGCTGCTTGGTTCGGCCATATTGGGAGCGGTCGCCGCGCAGGCGTATTCAAGCATCCCCGAAGCCATGGCGGAAATGACCTCGACCGACCGGACCTATGTTCCGGCCTCGGGAGACACTGCCGAACGCCATGCGCATCGGTTCGAAGCGTTTGAGACACTCCAGACCGCGGCCCGCACCGTTGGAAAGGCTGGAGAACGGTTCGCACCCTGAAGCGGCTCGGCGTGTCGCGCGAAAAAGGTGTCGTCAGATCGCCAGATAATCGTTGCGCAGTTCGGCGTCCTCGAGAACGGCCTTGGCGGGGCCATCATAGACGATCCGTCCCATATCGAGGATCAGCGCACGATTTGCGAGTTCCAGCGCTGCCACTGCGTTCTGCTCGACGATGATGGTCGTGATGCCGAGCATTTTGATCTCTTGCACGATACGCTCGATCTCCTGCACGATCACCGGCGCCAGACCCTCGTAGGGTTCGTCGAGCAACAGCAGTTTGATGTTGCGCGCCAGTGCCCGCGCCACCGCGAGCATCTGCTGCTCGCCGCCCGACAGTGTCACGCCATCTTGCTTGCGGCGCTCGGCAAGGCGTGGGAAACGCTCGTAAATTCGCTCCAGCGGCCAGCCTTTCGGTTCCGAGATTTGCGCGAGAAGCAGATTCTCCTCCACCGTCAGGCCGGGGATGATGCGGCGATCCTCCTGAACGATCTGGATACCGCATTGTGCTGCCTGAAAATCCTTCAACTGGTGAATTGGCTCGCCATCCAGCCATATCTCGCCCCGCTTCAGTTCGGGATCGACGGCGCGGGCGAGCGTGCGCAGGGTGGACGTCTTGCCTGCCCCATTGCGGCCGAGAAGCGCCACGACGTCGCTTTTCTGGATCTCGAAGCTGACACCCTGAACGATATAGCTTTCGCCGTAATAGGAATGAATGTCGCGAACGCTGAAATAGGCAGGTGCCGCTGTCACGCTATCGACGTCCGGCATGGTCACCGCATTCATCAATGGGTTCCTCCAAGGTAGGCTTCCTGCACTTTGGGATTGCCCCGAACCTCGTCGGGCGTGCCGTCGGCGATGATCCTGCCCTGTGCAAGCACGGTGATGCGGTCGGCGAGAGAAAACACGACATGCATGTCGTGTTCGATGATGACCTTCGTCATCCCGCGTGCCTTGAATTTCTTGAGAAGCTCGATGGTCGAGTTGGTGTCGTGCCGCGACATGCCTGCTGTCGGTTCATCGAGCAGAAGCAGCCGTGGATGCTGGGTCAGTCCCATGGCCAATTCAAGCCGCCGCTTGTCACCACGAGAGAGACTGGCGGCGATCAGATCTTTTTGTTCTTTAAGGCCGACATCGGCGAGCCAGTGTTCCGCCTCCTCGCGGATGTCGTTCTGGCTGAGGGCGCTCTGAACCCCGTTCAGCCTGAAGGCACCGTCACGCTTGGCAAAGGCGGGCACCATCACGTTCTGCAGCAGCGTCAGCTCGGGGAAAATCTCCGGCGTCTGGAATACCCGCACGACCCCCATCTGGTTGATCTCATGCGGTTTCTTGCCTGTGATCACCTGGCCATCGAATACGACGGCGCCGGTGTCCGGCGCGATGCGGCCGATGCAGACATTGAGCAGTGTGGACTTGCCTGCGCCGTTCGGTCCGATGATGGCATGGGTGGTACCCTCCTCGACCTGCAGGTCGATATCGGTCAGGGCCCTGAGGCCGCCAAAGCTCTTATGCACGTCTGCGACATGGAGAACTGCGTTGTTCATCTGCTCTACTCCGCCGGCTGGAACTTGTCGGCGGCTCGCTGACCGGCGGAAGGACGACGCCGGAACATGCCGTAAATGCGTTGCGCGCCCTCCATCAATCCGCCAGGCAGGAAGATGACGATCAGCATGAAGACCACGCCCAACGTCAGGTGCCAGCCTTCGCCGACAAACGGTGCGGTGATGGTGACGAGGACGTTCTCCAGCCCGTCCGGCAAGAAGGCGAAAGCCGCATGCAGCTTGGCCTCGTGGAAGGCGGAAAAGATGTTCTCGAAGTATTTTATGACCCCGGCGCCTATGACCGGACCCACCAAAGTGCCCGCTCCGCCAAGGATCGTCATCAGCACGACCTCGCCCGAGGCGGTCCATTGCATGCGCTCCGCGCCCGCCAACGGGTCTGTGGCAGCCAGCAGCCCGCCGGCCAATCCGGCATACATTCCCGAGATGATGAAGGCGGTCAGCGTATAAGGTCGCGTATTGAAACCGGTATAACCCATGCGGGTCTGGTTGGACTTGATGGCCTTCAGCACCATGCCGAATGGCGAACGGTCGATGCGCATCGCCAGGAAAAAGCAGAGAATGAGAAGAACCGCGCAAAGATAGAACCCGGAATAACCGCTCATCTCTACGCCGAACAGGCCGGGAGAGGGAATGCCGCGCGCCTCAATGCCGAGCGCCCGGTCGATGACCCTGGGATCCTGCAAGGCAAGTTGCAGCCCGGTTTCCCCATTGGTGATCGGTGTGAAGACGGAATAGGCAAGGTTATAAGACATCTGCGCGAATGCCAGCGTCAGTATCGAGAAATAGATGCCTGACCGCTTGAGGCTGACATAGCCGATGATCGCGGCGAAAGCGCCGGCGACCAGGACGGCGAACAGCACGGCGGGAATGACGTTCATGCTTAAAAGCTTGAAGGACCAGACAGCGGCATAGGAGCCGACGCCCAGAAAGGCGGCATGGCCGAAGGAGAGATAGCCGGTCATGCCGAACAGGATGTTGAAGCCGATCGCAAAGATCCCGTAGATTGCGAATCTCTGCATCAGGTTCGGATAGGCCGCGCCAATCGGCTCGAGCCAGATCGGCATGGTCAGGACTACCAGGGTGAAGACCGCAAGGTAAACAAGGTCGCGTGAGGGCGTGCTGGCATGCATGTTCAGGTCTCCATCACGCCCTTGCGGCCCATCAGCCCGCGCGGCATTGTAAGCAGCACGACCACGGCGACCAGATAGATGATTACCTGGTCGATTCCTGGCAAAATGCTCTTGATTTCATTCATGGAGGCGAAGGACTGCAGAATGCCGAGCAGGAAGCCGGCGAGCACCGCGCCTCCGACCGAACCCATGCCGCCGACAACCACCACGACGAAGGACAGGACAAGAAAATCCATGCCCATCGTATAGCTGGGCGGTACGATCGGCGTGTACATGACCCCGGCGAGCCCCGCGACCACCGCCGCGATCCCGAACACCACCGTGAAACGGCGCTGGATATTGATCCCGAGGAAGCCGACCGTCTGGCGGTCTTCCATACCGGCGCGCACCACCATGCCGTATGTCGTGAACTGCAGGAAGACGATGACCAGAGCGACGATAGAAATGGCAAAGCCCAGATAGGCCAATCGCCACCAGGGATAGAAAATGCCTCCGCCAAGGCCAAGCCATGCGCCGACATCGGCGCTGCCGGACAGCGCGGCAGGCGCGCTGACGGGAATCGGATTGGCTCCGAAGTTCGCCTTGATGATCTCCTGGATCACGATTGCGAGCCCGAAGGTCACCAGAATCTGCTCGGCGTGCGTGCGTTTGTAGAAGAAGCGGATCAGTCCCCGCTCCATCGCCAGACCGACGAGCAGCATCACCGGAATTGCGAAGAAGATTGAAAGCGGCACGGAATACTGAACCAGAAAAGCACCGAAATCGCCGAGCCAGGCCTGAACCAGCGGCGTGCGGATTTCCATCGGCGAACCCCAAGGCGTCAGCCTTTCCGGATCGACGGTAACCGTCTCGAGTTGAAGCAGGCGGCTGAACACGACCGCGCAGAAGGCGCCGATCATGAAAAGCGCCCCATGAGCAAAATTGACGACGCCCAAAGTGCCAAAAACCAGCGTCAGACCAAGCGCGATAAGCGCATAGGCGCCGCCCTTGTCGAGGCCATTGAGCAGTTGGAGAACAAATTCGTTCATTATCGTTGCGTTTCCGGCCGGCGGAGAAAGTCATTGGTGAGGAAGAGCCGCGACCGGAGGAAGCCTGCCGGTCGCAGATACCGATTGAGGCTCAGCACGCCGAGTTGACGGGCCCCAATTCACCACCGAACATCGAGGCGTCGTAGGTCACCTCTTCGGCGGGCACTTCCCTGACCACCTGCAGCAGGTCGAACTTGTCGGCAGGGTCTTCCTTGCCTTGCACGACAAGAACCGGCTTGAAGCACTGGTGGTCGTCTGCCCGGTAGAGCGTCGGTCCGTTGCCGAGGCCGTCGAATTCGAGCCCCTCCAATGCTTCGACCACGCCTTTCGGGTTGAACGTGCCCGCGGTTTCGCAGGCATGCGCATAGAGAAGCGCCTGGACATAGCCCGTATGTGCCGCCTGCGATGGAGGCGTGCCGTATTCCTCGCCGAAGGATTTGGTGAATGCCTTGGTGCCTTCGTCCTCCAGCTTCCAGTCCCAGTTGGCGGTGCCGTAGATACCCTTTATGGCCTCGCCGGCGCCTTGCGCCATCAGCTCCGAGAAAAGCGGCACGACGATCTCGAAATTCTTGCCGTTGGCCTGTTGGTCGCGGAGCCCGAACTGGACTGCCTGCCTCAGCGAATTGACCATGTCGTTGCCGTAATGATTCAGGATCAGCACGTCGGCGCCGGAGTTGAGAACCGGTGTCAGGTACTGCGAGTAGTCTGCCGAGCCGAGAGGCGTGCGCACGGCCGTCACCGTCTCCCAACCGAGCGCCTCGGTTGCGTTCTTGATCGATTCTTCCTGAGTCCAGCCCCAGGTATAATCCGCGGTCAAATGGTAGGCTCGGCGGTCTTTACCGTAAGCCTCGCCGATCACCGGCGCGATCGCCACGCCGGACATGTAGGCATTGAAGAAATGGCGGAAGCCGTTGCGCTTCTTGTCTTTGCCGGTCGTGTCATTGGAATGGGTGAGGCCGGCCATGAAGATGACGCCCGCGTCCTGGCACAGCGACTGAACGGCTACGGCGACGCCCGATGACGAGCCGCCGCTGATCATGATGGCGCCGTCGCGCTCGATCATGCGGGTGGCCGACGCGCGTGCGGCGTCCGATTTGGTCTGTGTGTCGCCTGAGACATATTCGACCTTCTTGCCGAGAATGCCGTTGCCTTTGAGCGCCGTTCCCTTGAAGGTGTTGAGCATGCCGCCGTCGCCCTCGCCGTTGAGGTGCTTGACGGCGAGCTGATAGGCCTTGAGCTGGTCCGCGCCTTCTTCAGCATAAGGCCCGGTCTGCGGCACATTGAAGCCCAGTGTGACCGTGCTGCCGGTCGGTGCGTTGCAGAAATCCTGTGCGCGGGATGCGCTGGTGAAGATGGTTGGAGTGGCGAGTCCCGCGCCGACGATGGCGCTGCTCTTCAAAAAGATGCGCCGGTTGATCCTGTCAAACTTCATCTGATTCCTCCCTTGGGTGTCGCGCCGTCCTCCGAGCCGGCATGTCCAGCGTGGGACCGACTTCCAAAATAATTCACCCGTTCCGGAATCATGACAATAAGGCTTTGGTTTAATGGTCGAGCGGTGGCGCTCGCGGGGATCGCCGGCTAACCGCTTGCCCTTTGGGACGCCGGAAGCGGCAAAGATCGGTGCACGATGTTGCGTTGCCGATGCAGTTCAGCCATACCGCCTTGCAGGAAAAAAATGCGGTTCTTATATACGCGGCACGTTGTGGAATGCGTTACCTCGACGGAGCGCATCACGACACTTCCTTGTGAAACAGGGGCTGTTGCCTGGAACGCCGGAATGGGTCCTGACAGTCTGCTTAGCGGAGAGAATAAATGGCAAAGGTAATCGGTATCGACCTCGGAACGACGAACTCTTGCGTTGCCGTCATCGACGGTAAGGACGCGAAGGTGATCGAGAATGCGGAAGGCGCGCGCACGACGCCGTCGATCGTCGCGTTCACCGACTCGGATGAGCGTCTGGTTGGGCAGCCTGCCAAGCGCCAGGCCGTTACCAACCCGGAGAATACGCTTTTCGCGATCAAGCGCCTGATTGGCCGCCGCTTTGAAGACCCGACCGTCGAGAAGGACAAGAAGCTTGTCCCCTATCACATCGTAAAGGCCGACAATGGCGATGCCTGGGTTGAATCCCAGGGCAACAAATATTCCCCCTCGCAGATTTCCGCCATGATCCTTCAGAAGATGAAGGAGACGGCCGAGGCCTATCTCGGCGAGTCGGTCGAAAAGGCGGTCATCACCGTTCCCGCCTACTTCAACGACGCCCAGCGCCAGGCCACCAAGGACGCCGGCAAGATCGCCGGCCTCGAGGTGCTGCGCATCATCAACGAGCCGACGGCGGCGGCGCTCGCCTACGGGCTCGACAAGAAGGACGGCAAGACCATCGCCGTTTATGACCTTGGCGGCGGCACGTTCGATATATCGATCCTGGAGATCGGTGACGGTGTGTTCGAGGTGAAATCCACCAATGGCGATACCTTCCTTGGTGGCGAAGACTTCGACATGCGTCTGGTCAATTATCTGGCCGAGGAGTTCAAGAAAGAGCAGGGCATCGATCTGACGAACGACAAGCTCGCCCTCCAGCGCCTGAAAGAGGCCGCGGAGAAGGCCAAGATCGAGCTGTCTTCCGCATCGCAGACCGAAATCAACCTGCCCTTCATCACCGCCGACCAGACTGGCCCGAAGCACCTGGCGATGAAGCTCACACGCGCCAAGTTCGAAAGCCTGGTGGATGATCTTGTCACGCGGACCATCGACCCCTGTAAGGCCGCGCTCAAGGATGCCGGCATCAATGCAGGCGAGATCGATGAGGTGGTGCTTGTCGGCGGCATGACGCGCATGCCCAAGGTTCAGGAAGCGGTGAAGAACTTCTTCGGCAAGGAGCCGCATAAGGGCGTCAATCCGGACGAGGTCGTTGCCATGGGCGCGGCCATTCAGGCCGGCGTGCTGCAGGGCGACGTGAAGGATGTGCTGCTGCTCGATGTGACCCCGCTTTCGCTGGGCATCGAAACTCTGGGCGGCGTGTTCACGCGACTGATCGACCGCAACACCACCATCCCGACCAAGACGAGTCAGGTCTTCTCGACGGCCGAGGACAATCAGAATGCGGTGACGATCCGCGTCTTCCAGGGCGAGCGCGAAATGGCCGCCGACAACAAGATGTTGGGCCAGTTCGACCTGGTCGGCATTCCGCCGGCACCGCGCGGCGTGCCGCAGGTCGAGGTGACATTCGACATCGACGCCAACGGCATCGTCAACGTCTCGGCCAAGGACAAAGGCACCGGCAAGGAGCAGCAGATCCGCATTCAGGCGTCCGGCGGCCTTTCCGACGACGAGATCGAGAAGATGGTGAAGGATGCCGAATCCAACGCCGAAGCCGACAAGAAGCGTCGTGAGACGGTCGAGGTGAAGAACCAGGCCGAAGCGCTCATCCACTCTTCGGAGAAGTCCCTCAAGGATTATGGCGATAAGGTTTCCGAGGAGGACCGCCAGGCCATCGAGAACGCTCTTGCCGAACTGAAGAGCGCGGCCGAGGGTGACGACGTGGAAGCGATCAAGGCGAAGACCACGGCACTTGCCGAAGCGTCCATGAAGCTTGGTCAGGCCATGTACGAAGCCAATCAGGCCGAGGGTGCCGCGGAAGCCTCGCCCGAGGGCGAAGCCAAATCCGACGAAGATGTGGTGGACGCCGATTTCGAGGAAATCGACGAGGACGACAAGAAGTCGGCTTGAGCAGACACAGATGAAAGCTGACGGCCCGGTTCCGCAAGAAGCGGTCCGGGCCGTTTTCTTGATGGCACAACGCGTTCTGCCGGCTGGCAATGTCCGGCAATATATGGCATTCGCAGTGCCGAACACCTAAATTGCGGGGCACCGAACGGGAGAAACGATGTCCGGAAAAGCCATGCGGGATCTCTGATAAATGAAGGCAGATTTTTACGAGACGCTCAGCGTATCGAGAAACGCCGACGAGAAAGAACTCAAGAGCGCCTTCCGCAAGCTGGCCATGAAGTATCACCCGGATCGAAATCCCGGTGATGCGGAGGCTGAGAAGAGATTCAAGGAAATCAACGAGGCATACGAAACCCTGCGCGACCCGCAGAAGCGGGCCGCCTATGACCGCTTCGGCCACGCGGCGTTCGAAAATGGCGGTATGGGGCAGGGTGGTGGCTTCCAGGGTGGCGGTTTCGCCGACATTTTCGAGGATATCTTCGGTGACATCATGGGTGCCCGATCGCGCCGGTCAGGCGGTAGGGACCGTGGCGCCGACCTGCGCTACAACATGGAAGTCACCCTTGAGGAGGCCTATACGGGCAAGACGGCTCAGGTTCATGTGCCGACATCCGTTACCTGCGACGAGTGTACCGGCTCGGGCGCGCGGCCGGGTTCGTCCCCTGTCCAATGTCCCATGTGCCATGGCGTCGGGCGTGTGCGTGCAGCGCAAGGTTTTTTCTCCATCGAGCGCACCTGTCCGCAATGCCAGGGCCGCGGCCAGACAATCGACGACCCGTGCCCCAAATGCTCCGGTCAGGGTCGCGTCACCGAAGAGCGGTCGCTCTCGGTCAATATTCCCGCCGGCATAGAGGACGGCACGCGAATACGGCTGGCTGGCGAGGGAGAAGCGGGCTTGCGCGCCGGTCCGCCGGGCGATCTCTACATTTTTCTTTCCATCAAGCCGCATGAATTCTTCCAGCGCGATGGAGCCGACCTCTACTGCAAGGTGCCGATTTCCATGACCACCGCGGCTCTCGGAGGCGCGTTCGAGGTTGCCACCCTCGACGGCACGCAGACCCGCGTCAAGGTTCCCGAGGGCACGCAGAACGGTCGTCAGTTCCGCCTGCGCGGCAAGGGAATGCCGGTGCTCCGGCAGCCGCAAGTGGGTGATCTTTATATTCAGGTGGCCGTTGAGACACCGCAGAAACTGACTCGCAAACAGCGCGAACTGCTTGAAGAATTCGAGCGGATATCGTCTCATGAAAACAGTCCGCAATCGACGGGCTTTTTCGCGCGCATGAAGGATTTCTTCGAATCCTTCGGCGAGTAGCCGCTGCCGCGTTTCGAGGATGCGGGCGGCAGCGGGATGAAGAAATACGCCGAGGAGGACGTGCATGGGTAAATCGCTGGACGTGCGCAGGGCGATTATCGCCCGGTTCGATGAGGAGCTGCGGTTTTTTCGCGGTTGGATGGAACGGCCGAAGGCAGTCGGCTCCATCATCCCGACGAGCGGTGTCACGGCAAGGCGAATGGCTTCCATCGTACGGCCGGAACGCGCCGATGATCTGGTTCTGGAACTCGGCCCCGGCACGGGCGTCATCACGCGCGCCATTCTGGAGCGTGGCGTGAAGCCGGAAAACCTGGTCTCCGTCGAATACTCCCCCGATTTCGCCGAAAGGCTGCGCGAGGACTTCCCCGGCGTAAACATTGTCGAGGGTGATGCCTTCGATCTCGAAACGGTGCTCGCGCCCTGGAAGGAGCATCGTTTCGACAGCGTGATCAGCGGCCTCCCGCTGCTCAATTTCCCGCTCGAGAAGCGGATATCGCTTGTGGAAAGCCTTCTTGACATTCTGCCGCCTGGAAGGCCCGTCGTGCAGCTCACCTACGGCGCGCTGTCGCCAGTGCCGCCGGGGCGGGGCGATTACTCAGTCGCGCGGTTCGATTTCATCATCCGGAACATTCCGCCGACGCATCTGTGGTTATATCGCCGCGGCAGCCACACCTGATGGCATTGTCGCCGACAAAGGAGAGCCGATGACGCCGAAGATTCTCGTTTTCGCGGGCTCCACGCGCAGCGGTGCGCTGAGCGGGAAAACCGCCGATGCGGCGGTGAAAGAGCTGGCTCTGCAGGGTGCCGATGTCACGCGGATCTCGCTTGCCGACTATCCTCTCCCTCTCCTTGACCAGGATCTTGAGCGTGAAAAGGGTGTGCCGGACAACGCCGTCAAGCTGGCGCGGATGATCGCCGCCCATGACGGCCTCCTGATTGCGACCCCCGAATACAAGTCCTCGCTGCCACCGCTCCTGAAGAACACCATCGACTGGGTGAGCCGCGTCAAGACGGATGTGCAGGCAAAGCCGATGCGGGCGTTCAGCGGCAAGTCCACCGCCCTCTGCTCGTCCTCCAACGGCAGTTTTGCGGGTGTACGCGCCATCAACCATTTGCGTGCCATTCTGGTCCATTGCCAGGCGGAAGTCGTTACGCCGCAATGCTCCGTTCCGCGGGCGCAGGAGGCATTCGACGGCAATGGCGATTTCGTGGAGGACAGGTTGAAACAGGCTATGTCGAAAACCTGCCGCGCGCTGATTGAGCATGCGCGGCTGTTTTCAACGCGGATGGACCTATGATGAATGACGAAGCGGGCAAACGCCTGATCGTTGGTCTGGACGTACCCGGCGTCGCGGAAGCGGAACGCGTGGTTGCCGAATTGGGAAGCAGCGTTTCCTTTTACAAGATTGGCTATCAGCTCGCTTTCGCTGGCGGACTGGACTTTGCCCGGGACCTTGTCAGCGACGGCAAGCAGGTCTTCCTGGACATGAAACTTCTCGACATCGACAACACGGTGTCTCGCGGTGTCGAGAACATTGCCCGCATGGGCATCCATATGCTGACGGTGCATGCTTATCCGAAGGTCATGCGTGCTGCGGTTGCCGCGGCGGAAGGCTCCGGCCTCTGCCTCCTGGGGGTTACGGTGCTGACCTCGATGGACGAGCAGGATCTGTTGGACGCCGGCTACGGTCATGATCCGCATACGCTGGTGCGGCGGCGTGCCGAACAGGCTCGGGATGCCGGCATGGGCGGCATCGTCTGTTCCGCTGCCGAGGCACGTGACGTTCGTGCCATGCTCGGCCCGGACCTTGCCGTTGTCACCCCGGGAATTCGGCCGGCAGGTGCCGATCATGGAGATCAGAAGCGGGTGGTCTCCCCGGCCGATGCGATCCGCGCCGGCGCCAGCCATCTCGTCGTTGCTCGGCCCGTTCTCCACGCCGCCGACCGAAAGGCGGCTGCCGAAGCGATCGTGCAGGAAATACGTGCCGCCCGGATTAACGGATAGAACATACGTCCAGGATGTGTGGATGGCCGGAGATGGGAGGCCGGGACGCAGGAATGCAGCCGAGTGGGGCGTCGCGTTTTTGTTGCAACGCACAAAAAATGCGCTACGGTAGGGCGCATGATACAAAGCTCCCGTCTGCGGACCGCCTGAAGGTCTGCGATGTACTACCAGCTTTATGAGCTTCAGCACGCCGCGCTGGCCCCCGCCCGAGCTTATGCGGATGCTGTGCGCCAATTTTATTCCAGCCCGCGCAATCCTGCCGCTGCCACTGCCTGGGGACGCTCGATCGCCGCCGCGGCGGAGGTATTCGAACGCACGACCCGACGCTACGCAAAGCCCGAATTCGGCATCCGGGAGACGACGGTTGACGGCAAGCCCATCGCGGTAAGCGAAAAAGTGGTCTGGTCACGGCCCTTTTGCCGCTTGATCCGCTTTGAGCGCGACATGCCGGCCGGCAGCCGGCCTGCACCCAAGCTCCTGATGGTGGCGCCGCTTTCCGGCCATTACGCGACGCTGCTTCGCGGCACGGTGGAGGCGATGCTGCCGCACGCGGACGTCTACATCACCGACTGGACGGATGCGCGCATGGTACCGCTGTCGGACGGCCGGTTCGATCTTGACGATTACATCGACTATCTCGTGGATATTTTCGGCTTTCTCGGTCCGGGCAGTGCGGTGATGGCGGTGTGCCAGCCGTCGGTCCCGGTGCTTGCCGCGGTCGCGCTGATGGAGGCGCGCGGCGACCGGAATCTCCCTTCCTCCATGGTGCTGATGGGCGGCCCGGTCGACACGCGGCGCAACCCCACCGCCGTCAACCGGCTTGCGCGGGAATATGGCCTCGACTGGTTCCGCAACAACGTCGTCATGCAGGTGCCGTGGCCCAATCCGGGCTTCATGCGTGAAGTCTATCCCGGTTTTCTCCAGCTTTCCGGTTTCATGGGAATGAATCTCGACCGCCACGTCGTTGCTCACAGGGAGTTCTTCCTCAACCTGGTGAAGAATGACGGCGACTCGGCCGAAAAGCACAGAGAATTCTACGACGAGTATCTTGCGGTCATGGATCTGCCGGCGGAATTCTATCTCCAGACGGTCGAGACGGTTTTCATCCGCCACACATTGCCGAAGGGCGAGATGACGCATCACGGCGAGCACGTCGATCCTGCAACGATACGCTCTGTCGCCCTGCTGACGGTCGAGGGTGAGAACGACGATATCTCGGGCGTGGGCCAGACGGAGGCCGCGCACGAATTGTGCATCAACATTCCGCAATCCATGCGCGCCCACCATCTGGAACCGGAAGTGGGACATTATGGCGTCTTCAACGGCTCGCGATTCAGAGCCGGTATCGCGCCGAAAATCACTGCCTTCATGAAAGCGCACGCCAAGGCGCGGTGAGCGTAGCGGTTAGGTCACATATCCCCGCTATCCACGCGCAAATCGTCGCGCCCGGTAACCATAGCGGCTATTCACGATTGACAGGCGGCACCCGAACTTCGTTAAATTACTGTTAACGAGAAATAACATATCGGGAGCGGCTGAATGGCTGCGAGGCGGGCGGGTGTCATTACCGCAATAACATTATGCGTAGCCACGGTGTGGGGCGGCGCTGGACCGGCGGCCGGATCCGGCCTGATGGCTACCGGTGGTCTCACGTCACAACCGATCGGACATTTCCAATTTTGCAAGGAAATGCCGAGCGAATGTGCTGTACGCAGCCGCGACGCGGGACCCACAAGGATGACCAATGCGCTGTGGGAAAAGATCGTCGCGGTAAATGCCGCAGTCAACAGCGCGATCAAGCCGATGAGCGATCAGGAAATCTACGGCCGGAAAGAGGTCTGGACGTATCCTGTCAACGGTGTCGGGGACTGCGAGGATTACGTTCTGGAGAAACGTCGCCGGTTGAACGACGCGGGCATCTCGCTGTCCAATCTTCTGATTACCGTTGTGCGCAAGCGCGATGGTGAAGGCCATGCCGTGCTGACGGTGCGGACGGACCGGGGCGATCTCATCCTCGACAATCTGGACGAGGAGGTGAGGCTCTGGAGCGACACGAACTACAGATACCTCAAAAGGCAAGCGAGCCATCACACCGGCCGTTGGGTAAGCCTGCGCGACGATAACAACCTGGTTGTCGGTTCCGTTCGCGATTGAGGCATGGCCGCTGCTGTCGGTCTTGCGTGGAAGACGCGCCTGGCGGGACAGTCCGCAATCGCTCCATACAGCAGTAACACTTCTTCACGAAAGTTGATTCGGCTGGCTGCCGGTTCATCCTCCAACTTCGCACCCCTGCCGCAATCCGTCACTACGCGCGGTTGAATAGTGACTTGAGAGTACCGGAGGGTAGGTCGATGAAGGACGTGTTTCGCCGGCGAGGAATTTGTTCCTTCGCCGCAGTCGTATTCCTGGCCATTGTTCCATCGGCGGCGAAGGCTCAATGCGGCGGGGCATCATGGTATGCTCTAACATCCACAACTGCCTCGGGAGAACGGATGAATCCCGCGGCAATGACCGCCGCCCATCGCAGCTTGCCGTTCGGAACGAAGGTGAAGGTGGTCAATCGCCGGAACGGCAAAGCTGTGGTTGTGCGCATCAATGATCGAGGGCCTTTCGTGAGCGGCCGGATTCTCGATCTGTCCAAAGCTGCGGCGGAAAAGCTGGGCTTTCTGCGGGCCGGCCATACAAAAGTATGCCTCGAAGGCGCGGGATAGCTTGCCGCAAAACGAGG
Organism: Phyllobacteriaceae bacterium; assembly: GCA_029279965.1. GTDB lineage: Bacteria > Pseudomonadota > Alphaproteobacteria > Rhizobiales > Rhizobiaceae > Chelativorans. Next base: position 11,867 of record JAJUHJ010000007.1, on the reverse strand, counting down.
CAGGACCTTATCTCATCGACTAGATCTGCACCGGTGGGTCCAGTCGCCCCTCGACTTCAAGATCGATGATAAAGGTCTGTCCGGCTTGCGGGTCGGCCGCGCGGGCCTCTTCATCCATGTTTTCGAAAGCCGAGGTGGCAATGAGGCGGCTTGCATCCGCGCCGATAAAGGCAGGACAGGAAACCTGGCGCGCCGGCATCTGGATGCTGCGGATCAGTTCGCCGCGTGGACTCCACGCATCGATTCTTGCACCGCCCCAGCGCGCGTTCCACAATGTGCCCTGCTTGTCCACCACAGCTCCGTCGATGCCGCCGGGCATCTGGTTTCCTTCCACCGTCAGGACGGGATCATCTACCGGCAAGCCCGTTTCCGGATCGCATGCGACGCGGTACAGCCGGTTCTCGTGCGTATCGGCAAAATAACCGATCGCTCCGTCCGGCGAGAAGCAGATCGCATTGGGAATGGTGATGTGCGAGAACAGGCGGCGCACCTCGCCCTTGAAGAACCAATAGATGGTGCCGGCCTGCTCCTCCGCTTTCCTCCCCATCATGCTAAACCATAACGAGCCCGATGGATGGGGGCGAGCATCGTTGGAGCGCGTGTCTGCCCGGTCCGCTTCAACTTCTGCCAGCATCTCCAGAGCGCCCGAGGCGCGGTTGCGCAATTGCAGGCCCGTTTCCGTCACAAGAAGCTGACGTTCCGCATCGACGTCTGCCAGAGCGCTTGCCATCATCGGCAGCGGGTGAATGTCTGTTTTTCCTTCAGAAAAGCGGTGCTGCAGAAGCTTGCGTTCGAGAATATCGAACCAGAAGAGAGAGTCCGTGCGCGCATCGTAGCTTGGACCCTCCCCCAGATGGCAGGCGATTTCCGACAGGACCGAGACCGCGATATCGTTCATAGAAAACCCCCATCAACAATAAGTGTCTGCGCCGTCATAGCCTGGGAAAGGCTGGATGCAAGGAAGAGGCATGGCCCCACCATATCCGCCGGCTGAAGTGTCCTTTTCAGGCACTGACGTGCAACATGGCTCTCCAAGTCGTCATCGCTTGCCCAGAGCGCCTTCTGGCGTTCCGTCATCACCCAGCCGGGCGCAATGGCATTAACGCGGATTCCATAGGGTCCCAACGCCCCGGCAAGCCCCTTGGTAAGGCCGACAATCCCGCCCTTTGCCGCCGTGTAGGCAGGCAGGTCTCCCTGGTTGATCATGTATGACGTAGAGGAAAAATTGATGATCGATCCGCCGCCGGCCGTTTTCATGCCCGGTATGACGGCCTGAGCGGCAAAGAAGAAGGGGCGCAGGTTGATTGCCTGGTTGTTGTCCCAGTATTCAGGCGTGACCTCCTCGATCTCGTGGCGATCGTCGCGCGCGGCATTGTTCACCAAAACTGAAATCGGCCCGTGGGCCTCGGCAGCGTCTGCTGCCGCCTGACGCAGGGAGGCGATATCGCGCAGGTCAGCGTGGAGATAAAGCGGTGACCGATGCAGAGTGCCCCGCAGGGTATCGCACAGAGCGCGGCTTTGGTCCTCGGCGATGTCGATAAAGGCAACGCGCGCACCCTGCCGCAGGAACGCTTCGGTAAGGGCTGCACCGATTCCCGAGCCGCCGCCGGTGATCAGCACGGAGGCGTTTTCGAGATCCGGAAATCGTTCAGTGGGCATCATTGTGACCATCTCGCCTTTGCTTGAATGCACAAGGATATCGCATTCGGTGTGAAAACCGGAATCGGTTTCCGTAGGTGTGAAGCCCCGACTGCCAAAAACCGGTTGTTAGCCCGCATACTTGCTCGGGTAAACGCTCTCATGCAGATAGCTGAGGGTATGATGCGCATTCCGAGGCCTGCCAAAAAGATGGCCCTGACCACCGCTGCAACCGAACTGCACCAGGCGTTCCGCCTGCGCCTCCTCTTCGATGCCTTCGGCGACGACTTCCATGCCGAGACCCTCGCACATTGCCAGAATGGCGCGGATGATGTGCTCCGAGGGCCGGTCGTCGAGAATGGAAGAAACGAAGGTGCGGTCGATTTTCAACTTGTCGAAAGCGAATTCACGAAGCCGGCCAAGACTCGATTGGCCTGTGCCAAAGTCGTCGAGCGAGACCCGGATGCCTCTTCTACGCAGATCCTGGAGGATCCGCTTGGCTGACGCGGGATCGCTCATCAGCCCGTTTTCGGTGATCTCGATTTCCAGCCGGCGCGGGTCGAATGAGGTTTGCTCCAGGATATTCAAGATGTGCTGGGCGGTGTTCTGGTCGACCAGTTGAGAAGGCGACAGATTGAAGGAGAGGAACAGCTCCTTCGGCCAGTCCCGCGCCGCCTGGGCGGCTTTCCTCAGCATGAGCTGTGACAATTGTCCGATAACGCCCCGTTCCTCCGCAATGGGAATAAAGACAGCCGGCGCCACCTCGCCAAGATCGCGATCGGTCCAGCGCGCCAACGTCTCGAATCCCACGACCTGCCGCGACGAGAGGTCAACGATAGGCTGGAAATGCGGCTCCACCTCGCCTGCCGCCACCGCGCGTCGAAGCGCCTGCTCAATGTGTGTCGCCCGTTTGGCGGCGTCTTCCATCTCGCGAGTGTAGACCATGACCGTGCCGCGCCCGCTGCGTTTGGCCTGGTAGAGGGCAGTCTCGGCCTTACTCAAAAGGAGTTCGGCCGTATCCTCTTCCGAATAGAAAAGGGAGCAGCCAGCCGAGGCGGAGAGACGGGCGGTGCGCTGCCCGACATGGTAGGGTGCGGACAGGATTTCAATCAGCATCTGCGCCCGTTCCGCTGCCGTTCCCTCGCTGAAGACCATCGGTAAAAGGAAGGCGAATTCGTCGGCCCCGATCCGGGTAACGGTGGCGTTTTCCTCCATTGCCGCCCGCAGGCGCATGGCGACCTGCTGCAGGATTGCATCACCAGCTCCCCGTCCGAACAGGTCGTTGATCGGTTTGAAGCCGTCGAGATCCGCCACGCCGATGGCGAAAGGGGCCGGATCGTCGGCTCTCTCGGAAATAAGACGGTTAATCTTGTCGATAAACCGACGCAAATTGCCGAGCCCGGTCAACGGGTCCGTCAAGACGGTGCTATCCTCGTAGGGGCTGATCCTCCGCCGGATGAGCTGCCTTGACGGCATTCCTTCTTCCCCTTCGATAAATCTGATGCGGCAGTCGGCCAGATTTCGATCCATTCTGGAAAATCTGCTTAGCATAGATGCAGGCTAACCCTTTATGAATGGTAACATTGCACTCACTTCGGACCTTTCGTTACAGATTACTGGTCTATGTGGTGCGGAGGCAGCAGCCCAACCCGATGCTTGACAGAAAAGCCGGGGCGACGTCATCTGCGCCGGCGCGGCAAGAATCAAGTTCCGCACGAGGAGAGCCTTCGCATGTCGCTCAAAATTGCCATCCAGATGGATCATATTTCGACGGTCTCGATCGCCGGTGACACCACCTTCGCCCTGGCGCTGGAGGCAGAGCGGCGGGGGCACGCCCTGTGGCATTACACGCCCGATCGCCTGTCGCAGCGGGACAGCCGGGCAATCGCCACGGTCGAGGCGCTGCAGGTACGCGACGAGCCGGGCAATCATTTCACGCTAGGTGAGCCGCGTTCGGCCGACCTGACGGAGATGGATGTGGTGCTGTTGCGGCAGGACCCGCCGTTTGACATGCACTATATCACCACCACCCACATTCTGGAGCGCATCCATCCTCAAACGCTTGTCGTCAACGACCCCGTCTGGGTCCGCAACAGCCCGGAAAAGATATTCGTCACCGAGTTCCCGGACCTGATGCCGGAAACGCTGATCACGCGCGATCCGAAGGAAGTCGACGCTTTCCGCAAGCAGCACGGGGACATCATCGTCAAGCCGCTCTACGGCAATGGCGGGGCCGGTATTTTCCACCTGCAGGAAGCTGATCGGAACCTGGCGGCGCTTCTGGAGCTCTTTGAACAGATGTTCCGCGAGCCATACATCGTTCAACGTTATTTGAAGGAGGTTCGCGGCGGGGACAAGCGCATCCTGCTGATAGAGGGCGAGCCTGTGGGTGCCATCAATCGTGTGCCCGCCGAGCATGATTCACGTTCCAACATGCATGTGGGCGGACGCGCGGAGCCGGCCGGGATCACACCGCGCGAACGCGAAATATGCGCGCGTATTGGTCCGGCACTCAAGGAGCGCGGATTCATCCTGGTGGGGATTGACGTGATCGGCGACTATCTCACGGAGATCAATGTAACGTCGCCCACTGGTGTTCGTGAGGTGGCGAAGTTCGGCGGCGCCGATATTGCCGCGCTCTTCTGGGATGCGGTGGAGGCACGCCGGGGGGCGAGATAGGCTCTCCATGTTCCGCCTCTACAACCGGATGCAACCTATGATATGGTTGCGGGTTGGGAGGTTCACGAAAAGTTCTCCTTTTGATCGGAAACGCTCGTGAGGCAGAAGCGCAGAATTGTTCACCCTGCGCCTGCATCGTTTCTCGTTTTTGCCCGTCAGGAGCGCAAGACACCGCCGGTCTGTTTGCCGATATTTTCCACGATACGCCCGGCCAGCGCCTCAAAATCTTCGTCTGTGAGCGTGCGCTCGGTCGGCTGGATCGTGACCTCGATCGCTATGGACTTCTTCCCCTCTCCCAGGGAGGGGCCTTCGAAGACATCGAACACGCTGACGTCGCTGATCAGCTTTTTGTCGGCGGCGGCCGCAGCGCGCGTCAGGTGCGTGGCCTCGACGGTGTTGTCCACCACGAAGGCGAAATCGCGCTTGACCGCCTGGAACGGCGAAAGGTCAAGACGCGACTTGGTGCGGGTGGCGCGAGCTTTCGGCTCGGGAATCGCGTCGATGAAGATCTCGAATCCGCAGAGCGGTCCTGAGACATCCATCGTCTCCAGCGTTTTCGGATGGAACTCGCCGAAGGTGGCAAGAATGATCTTCGGCCCGAGCTTGACCGTGCCGGAACGGCCTGGATGATACCACTCCGGCCCGCCGGCCTCGATCTGCAACTTGTCCACCGGCGCGCCACAGGCTTCGAGCACCGCCAGCGCGTCAGCCTTGGCCTCGAACACATCGACGGGCGCGGCATTGCCCGACCAGTGGCGACCCCGCGCCTCCAGCCGCGCCGTACCGCGGCGGACGCCCGCCGCGACGCGGCGCTGGTCCTCCGCCCGGTCGCCTTCATAGGCGCCGGAGACCTCGAACAGCGCCACATCGGCAAAACCGCGATCGGCATTGCGCTGCGCGGCGGCGATCAATCCCGGCAACAGCGAAGGCCGCATGGTGGACATGTCGGACGTGATCGGGTTGGCAAGCTTGATTAGCTTGCGGTTCCCGGAAAACAGGCGCGCATGCTCCTCCGCGATGAAGGACCAGGTGACGGCTTCCATCATGCCGCGCACACCGAGCGCACGCTTTGCCGCCCGCATGCGGATCTGGCTTGCCGTAAGAATGCGGCCGCCGACCGTATCCTTCGAAACCATCACCTGCGGCTCGATTTGATTTACGCCGTGAATGCGCATGACCTCTTCAACGAGATCGGCCTTGCCGTCGACATCCGGACGCCATGAGGGAACGGTGACGTCAACCACATCATCGCTGCCCTGAGGCTCGAAACCGAGGCGGGAAAGTATGGCAAGGCTCTCCTCGCGCGGGACATCCAGGCCGGTCAGCCGCTTCACCTCGGCGGTGGGAAAGGAGACGACCTTCGGCGTGTGGCCTTTATACCCGACCACGCGTGCTCCAGAGGTCTCGCCGCCGCACAGGTCGAGCACCATGCGCGTCGCCAGTTCCAGGCCCGGCACCATGAACTCCGGATCGACGCCGCGCTCGAAACGGTAGCGGGCGTCGGTGATGATGCCGAGATCGCGCCCCGTGCGTGCGATGTTGAGAGGGTCCCAGAGCGCCGACTCGATCAGCACGTCCGTCGTTGTCTCGTCACAGCCGGATGCCTCGCCGCCCATAACGCCGGCAATGGATTCCACGCCGCTCTGATCGGCGATCACGCAAACCTGCTCGTTCAGCTCATATTCGCGCGCGTCGAGCGCCAGAACCGTCTCGCCTTTCTTGGCGCGGCGGATGACGAGATCACCCTTCACCTTGGCAGCATCGAACACGTGCAGTGGCCGCCCGCGGTCGAAGGTGATGTAGTTCGTAATGTCCACCAGCGCATTGATGGGGCGAAGCCCGATGGCAATCAGCCGCTGCTGCAGCCATCGTGGCGATGGGCCGTTCTTCACGCCACGCACGAGCCTGAGCGCGAATCCGGGGCACAATTCAGGCGCCTCGATGGTGACGTTCACCGGGCATTCGCCCACACCCTTTACCGGCTCCACCGCACCGTTCTTGAGCGTGCCGAGGCCGGCGGCGGCAAGGTCGCGCGCGATGCCGTGGACGCCCGTGCAGTCAGGCCGGTTGGGCGTCAGCCCGATTTCAATGACGGGATCGTCGAGTTTTGCCCATTCGGCAAAGGACTTGCCCACCGGCGCATCCTCGGCAAGGTCGATGATGCCGGTGTGCTCGTCCGAAAGCTGCAACTCGCGTTCGGAACACATCATGCCATGGCTTTCCACGCCACGGATCTTTCCAACCGCAAGCGTTGTGTCGATGCCGGGCACGTAGGTGCCGGGCGCGGCGAAGGCGCCGATAAGGCCCGCACGCGCGTTAGGGGCGCCGCAGACCACCTGCACCGGGGCGCCGCTGCCTGTGTCAACCGAAAGCACCTTCAGCCTGTCGGCATCGGGATGTTTTTCCGCCGTCAGCACCTTGGCGATGACAAAGGGCTTCAGCGCAGCCTTGTCATCGACGGACTCGACCTCGAGCCCGATCATGGTCAGCGTTTCCACGATCTCGTCGAGCGTGGCCTCGGTTTCAAGGTGCTCCTTGAGCCAGGAGAGAGTGAATTTCATTGTCGTTCAACCTGCCTGGAATAAAATCAGCTGCTCAATCCGCCGAACAGCGTCGGCAGATCAAGAGGGCGGAAGCCGTAGTGCTGAAGCCAGCGAACATCGGCATCAAAAAAGGCGCGAAGATCAGGCATCCCGTATTTCAGCATGGCGATGCGGTCGATGCCCATGCCCCAGGCGAAGCCCTGATACTCGTCCGGATCCAGCCCGCCATGACGCAGCACGTTGGGATGCACCATGCCGCAGCCCAGAATCTCCATCCAGTCCTTGCCCTCGCCAAAACGCACTTCTCCGGGGCGAGAGCGGTCGCACTGTATGTCCACCTCCAAGCTCGGCTCCGTGAAAGGAAAGAAGCTTGGCCGGAAGCGCATGGTAAGCTGCGGCACCTCGAAATAGGCTTTGCAGAACTCGGTCAGCACCCATTTCATGTTGGCGATGTTGGCCGTCTTGTCGATCACCAGACCTTCGAGCTGGTGAAACATCGGTGTGTGAGTGGCATCCGAATCCGCGCGGTAGGTCTTCCCGGGTATGATGATGCGGATCGGTGGCTTCTGCGCTTCCATCGTGCGGATCTGCACAGGGGACGTATGCGTGCGCAAAAGCTTGCGTTCGCCTTTTTCATCCGGCTCGAAGAAGAAAGTGTCGTGCATTTCGCGGGCGGGATGGCCCTCGGGAAAATTGAGCGCGGTGAAATTGTAATGGTCCGTCTCGATGTCGGGGCCCTCGGCGATCGAGAAGCCGAGATCGCCGAAGATGGCGGTGATCTCGTCAATCACCTGCGTGATGGGGTGGATGCGGCCGCGCTCGGCCGGCGCGCGAGGGACCGGCAGCGTCACGTCCACTTTCTCGCGCTCCAGCCGGGCGGCGATCGCCGCATCGCGCAGCGCCGAACGGCGGACGCTCAACGCGTCGCTGACGCGGCTCTTGAGGCCATTGATGGCCGGACCCATGACTTGCCGTTCCTGGGGTGTCATGGCGCCAAGCGTTTTCAGCTTCTCGGAGATTGTGCCCTTCTTGCCGAGTGCGGAGATACGCACATTTTCCAGCGCCTGCTCGTCGCCGGCCGCCGAGATCTCTTCCAGGATCGATTTTTCCAGTTGGTCCAGGTCGTCCATATTTTCCTCTATCCCCGGCACCGGGCCGAGCCGCCCCTTATTCTCCGATCATGAAAAAACCCGCGCCAGCCCAGCCAGCGCGGGTTCCCGAAAATCTGCTCTGCTTCGGGAGCGCTGGCTAGCCGACAGCGCTCTCAAATGCGTTTGGCGTTGTGTTCTTCAGGTACTCCAAGGCGCCTTTCGACTTGTCCACGAGCGCGGCAAATGCCTGCGGCTCGTGCACGGCCATGTCGGCCAGCACCTTGCGGTCGATCTCGACGCCGGCCTTGTTCAGCCCGTCGATGAAGCGCCCGTAGGTCAGCCCATGCTCGCGCGCGGCGGCATTGATGCGCTGAACCCACAGCGCCCGGAAATTGCGCTTGCGCGCCTTGCGGTAGCGATAGGCGTACTGAAGCGACTTCTCAACCGCCTGCTTGGCGACGCGAATGGTGTTCTTGCGGCGTCCGTAAAAGCCCTTGGCGGATTTCAGAACCTTCTTGTGCTTGGCGTGGGCGGTAACGCCCCTTTTCACACGTGCCATGACATGATCTCCTTAAACTGTTCCTCGATCCGCTTAGCGGCTGTAGGGCATGAACTGCTTCACGATCTTCGTATCGGGATCGGAAAGCACCATCGTGCCCCGCGCATTGCGGATGAACTTGTTGGAACGTTTGATCATGCCGTGCCGCTTGCCCGCGGCCTGCACTTTGACTCTGCCGGTGGCGGTTACCTTGAACCGCTTCTTGACGGAAGACTTGGTCTTCATCTTGGGCATTTTGCTTCTCCAAATCTGCGCCGGTGGCGCTTGTTCTTTTTCCGGGCGGCGAGCCCGAAGCATTAGGAACCGCCACGGCATGCCCTGCCGGGCGGCTCACGAAAACGCGACCTTATACCGACGGCCGCTGCAAAGCGCAACCGTCACCATGCCAACGGTGTTCCCCGCGATGCTCAGCGCGCTTTGCGCCGCAGATCAACGCGGTGCCAGAACCATCATCATCTGCCGGCCCTCGAGCTTCGGCTCGGCCTCGACCTTGGCGATTTCCCCCACATCCTCGCGGACACGGTTGAGAAGCTTCATGCCAAGCTCCAGATGGGCCATCTCGCGGCCGCGAAAGCGCAGCGTCAGCTTGACCTTGTCGCCTTCTTCAAAGAAACGGCGCACGGCACGCATCTTCACCTCATAGTCGTGGCTATCGATGTTCGGCCGCATCTTGATTTCTTTGACCTCGATGGTCTTCTGCTTCTTGCGGGCTTCGGCGGCTTTCTTCTGGCTCAGATATTTCATCCTGCCGAGATCGCCGATCTTGCAGACCGGCGGGTCTGCATTGGGCGATACCTCGATGAGATCGAGGCCGGCCTCTTCAGCCGTGCGCAGCGCCTCGTCAGTCGCGATAATGCCGCGATTGTTACCTTCGTCGTCGATGAGTTGAACCCGTGGAACCCGGATCTCACGATTGGCACGCGGGCCTTCCTTTACGGTCGGCGGTGCTTTGAATGGTCTGCGAATGGTCGTTATCTCCTCAATTGTTGGCGATATTCTTGCCCCCGAGAGCAAGCGGATGGCTATGTGGGCTTGCCGGGTCTCGTGTCAATAGCATAACCGGGCGCAAGAATCACGCCGGATGCGGGTGAAAACAGCTGCGAAATGCGCTGGACAGGCCGGGAAAAGAGAGAACGGGCAGCACAGGAGGATGTCATGGATCGGCACGAAGCCACCCAAATCGATGTAGGAGGAATTGCCATCGCGGTGCGCCATCGCCCCGGGCGTGAACCGGGGATCGTGTGGCTTGGCGGCTATCGTTCCGACATGATGGGCACCAAGGCCGCCGCCCTCGATGCCTGGGCGGGCGAGCACGGCCTTGCCGCCACGCGGCACGATTATTCCGGCCATGGGGAATCGGCCGGTGAGTTCACCGAAGGGACGATTTCACGCTGGCTGGAAGAAAGCCTTGCCGTCTTCCGCCGCTTCACCAAGGGCCGACAGGTTCTGGTGGGGTCTTCCATGGGCGGATGGATCGCGCTGCGCATGGTGCAGGAACTTCAAAAAGCCGGCGAAGGGGAGCGCGTCGCCGGTCTCATGCTGCTTGCTCCCGCGCCGGATTTCACCGTCGAACTCATGGAGCCGGAACTGACCGACGCACAGCGCCGGGCGCTGGAGGCGCAAGGATATTTCGAGGAGACTTCCGAATATTCGGATGAGCCGAACATCTATACGAAAGCGCTCTTCGATGACGGGCGCGCCAACAGGGTGCTGGAGGGGATCATCGATACCCATTGCCCGGTGCACATTCTTCAGGGAATGGCCGATCCGGATGTACCTTACAGCCACGCCATGCGGCTGGTCGAGCATCTGCCTGCGGATGACGTCACGCTGTCTCTGATCCGCGACGGCGATCACCGCCTGTCGCGGCCGCAGGATATCGACATGATGTTGCGCATACTGGCATCAATGGTGGACAGGAAAACATAGCGGCAAAGCCTGGCCCCTGGCCGGGTTTTTGGAACGACATGCCTTGAAAGAGCATCTGCACGTTCCCATTTTTCTAATGCGGCCGCAGCCCCTGATCCAAATCCGAGGAACTGTTGACGATGACCCAATCCGCATTGATCCGTCCTGCCTGGACGCCGGCAACGATCGCCCTGATGGTGATCGGCTTCATGCTGTTCTGGCCGTTGGGCCTTGCCATGCTCGCCTATATTCTTTGGGGCGACCGGCTGGGCGACTTCAAACGTGAAGTGAATCGCGCAACCGACGGCATGTTCTCCAACTGCCGCAGGGCATCCCGCGCACATGTGCGCACCGGCAATGTCGCGTTTGACGACTGGCGCGAGAAGGAGCTGGAGCGTCTGGCCGAGGAGCAGCGCAAGCTTGAGGCCATGCGCGAGGAATTTGACGAGTATGTGCGCGAGCTTCGCCGTGCCAAGGACCAGGAAGAGTTCGACCGCTTCATGCGCGAGCGCAAGAACAACCCGGCCCCAGCACCGGGCACAACGGACGGAACCGACGTCCGATAAGCCGGTCAGCAATACGACCAGTTGCGGCGGCGCCCTCGTGGCGCCGTTTTCGCGAATCCCCCCGCGTTTTCGTTCCGTCTTCAGCCGATGCGAAATCCGGCGAATCAAGTATTCTGCCCGAATGTTGCGCAGTCCTTTCCGCAAAGCCGCCTTGAAGGTGACGCCCGCCGACCGCACGCACAAGGTGGCCGGGCGGGAGTTGCCGCTCAAGGTCGTGGAGAACGACCGCGCCCGGCGGCTGACGCTGCGCATCGCGCCCGGCGGAACAGGATTGCGGGTGACCGTGCCGCCGGGGCTCGCGCCACGAGAGATCGACCGCTTTCTGGAACGTCATCAGAATTGGCTTGAGGAGCGGCTGAAGACGTTGCCGGAGCAGGCGCTGGTGCGGCCGGGCATAAAGATACCGCTGCGCGGCATGCCGCACTTGATCGTGCATGAGCCGGGCAGGCGTGGCACCGTGGCTTGCAGCACCTTCGAGGGTGCGCCCGCCCTGATCGTGAACGGGGATCGCAGACATTTGCCGCGGCGCATCGCAGACTTCCTCAAGCGTGAGGCCCGGCAGGACATCGAAATGTTGGTGGCCAGACATACCGCGGCCGTGGGGCGCAGTGCAAAGGCGATCCGTTATCGCGATACAAGGAGCCGCTGGGGCAGTTGCACGTCTGACGGAACGCTGTCCTTCTCCTGGCGCATCATGATGGCCCCGCCCGCCGTCATCAACTATCTGGTTGCGCACGAGGTGGCGCATCTGAAGGAGATGAACCACGGGCCGCGCTTCTGGGCGTTATGTCGTGAGCTTTGTCCCGATACGGATCGCTGCAAGGCATGGCTGAAGCGGAACGGAACAGCATTGCAGGCGATACAGTTCGGGAACGGCCAATAG
>JAJUHJ010000006.1 GCA_029279965.1 Phyllobacteriaceae bacterium | reverse complement strand
GGCGCCGCTTCCGCAGCTATGCGGATGATGCCGTTTTTACCCTGGCGGCGAGGCTTTCGGCATCTCCGTTAACGGCAAGCGTCTTGAGACGCGAGGTGGCACCCGCCACCACCGAGACATCGCGCGGCGCCACACCGAACCATTTTGCGGCCAATCTTTCCAGCGCGCGATTGGCCTTGCCGTCCTCAGGCAGCGCGCGCACGCGCGCCTTCAGGTGTTGTCCTCCGTCCGCCGTTTGCCCGACGCCTTCGATGGCGTCCTTTGACGAGCGCGGCGTAAGCCGCACGGCGACCTCGATCCCGCTCTCCGTGTGACGAAGCAGAGGAGGAGCATTGATCACCACGCCCTCGCTCTCACCCGAATTCGGCGATCACCGGCACATGGTCGGACGGCCGTTCCCATCCCCGAGCTTCCCGCAGCACCTCCACCCTCGACAGGGCAGGAGCGAGATCGGAAGACGACCAGATGTGGTCCAGCCGGCGGCCACGGTTCGAAAGATTCCAGTCCCTGGCGCGATAGCTCCACCAGGTGAACAGCTTTTCCTCCGGCGGGATATAGCGGCGCATCAGATCCACCCAGCCACCTCTGCCGCGCACACTCTCCAGCCCCTCCGTTTCCACCGGCGTATGGCTCACGACATTCAGCAACTGCTTGTGCGACCAGACATCCGTCTCCAGCGGGGCAATGTTGAGGTCACCCACCAGGACCGTCGCGGTGTCCGCTTGCTCGGCCGGCCGCACACCCTGCATCTCCTTGATGAAATCGAGCTTGTGACGAAACTTGGGATTGATCTCCGGGTCCGGCTCGTCGCCACCGGCCGGCACATAGAAATTGTGCAGCAGCACCTGCCGCCCGTCTGCCTCCACCAAGGTGGAAAGGTGTCGGCAATCGACCAGGCCGCAGAAGCTGCGCTTCTCGACGATCGTGAGAGGCCGGCGGGAGATGGTCGCGACACCGTGATAACCCTTCTGGCCGTGTATCTCGACATTGCTGTATCCCATCTTGCGGAAGGCGGCCGTGGGGAACTGATCGTCCGGACACTTGGTCTCCTGGAGGCACAGCACATCCGGCTGGTATTCCTCCAGAAAACGCTGCACCAGAGGCAGGCGCAGGCGCACAGAGTTGATGTTCCAGGTCGCAATCTTGAAGGGCATGGCTTCGTCTGTCCCGTCCCCGCTGTTGGTTGGGGACCGGCATAAACCGCCGCGGGTGTTTCTGGCAAGCGTCCCGCCCGATAAGCGAGGACGGAGGGTTGTCAGCGTTCGCCGCGTGCAATGGCGTTTACGCGCCTGTGATCGATATGGAAGACGCTCGGATCGAAGGTGACGCCCTGCTGCACGTCGAGCAGCATGACCGTCGTATCCTTGCCCTGCGCATCCCTGATGGTCCATTGCCGCAGGTCATAGCTTTGCGCGTCGAACATCATGGTAATTGTCGAATCGCCGAAGACGCGCCGGTCAGCGAGCTTGATCGTTACCAGATCAGGATCTTCCTGAACGCTGACAACGTTTCCGCCGGAAAGATCCACGCGGTCCTCTAGCAGAAGCTTGAGAGGCGTCTTGGACAGCGGATAGATATCCGCCGTGTTCAGCCTACGGTTTTCGACGACCACGGTGCTGCCATCCGAAGTGACCCGGAACTGCGCTGGCGGTTCATAATCGAAGCGGATCTTGCCCGGCCGTTCGATATAGAATTTTCCGCCCGTTTGCTCGCCTTGCGGGCCGAACTGAACGAATTCCCCTGTCATCGTGCGCACGTTTGAAAAGTGATCGGCAATTCGTTGCGCCACCTGCGAGGCACTGGCCGATCCTGCGAACAGGACGGCGAAGAAAAGCGTCACCGCCACCGTAAGCACACCGCGCGGTCGAAGGATACGCTCGGCAAAATTGGTCATGAATCCTTGTTCTCCGGACAATATGTCGTTGCTCAACAAATAGGATCGCAACCGGGCCGAAGTTAGGCCCAGCCTGCAAAATCCGCCATGTTTTCAGCTATTGGTCCTGCTCTGTCGGTACAAGGATCTCGCGTTTGCCGGCGTGGTTTGCCGGTCCGACGATGCCCTCCTGCTCCATGCGCTCGATGATGGAGGCCGCGCGGTTGTAGCCGATTCCGAGCCGTCGCTGGATGTAACTGGTCGATGCTTTTCCGTCGCGCAGCACCACCGCGACCGCTTGATCGTACGGATCTGCAGAGTCGGAGAGGTTGCCACCGGAGCCGCCACCGCTGCTGCCGGCCTCTTCCGAATCATCGTCCTCGGTCACGGCTTCCAGATAGTCCGGCGCGCCCTGCTCTTTCAGATGAGCGACGATCTGCTCCACCTCGCCATCGGAGACGAACGGGCCGTGCACACGCTGGATGCGCCCGCCACCGGCCATGTAGAGCATGTCGCCCATGCCCAGAAGCTGCTCGGCGCCCTGCTCGCCGAGAATCGTGCGGCTGTCGATCTTCGATGTGACCTGGAAGGAAATACGCGTCGGGAAGTTTGCCTTGATGGTGCCGGTGATGACGTCAACGGACGGCCTTTGCGTTGCCATGATGACGTGGATACCGGCCGCACGCGCCATCTGAGCGAGGCGCTGCACGGCTCCCTCGATATCCTTGCCCGCCACCATCATGAGATCGGCCATCTCGTCGATGATGACGACGATGCAGGGCATGGGTTCGAGATCCAGATCCTCCGATTCGTAGATCGCCTCGCCCGTCTCCCGGTCAAAGCCGGTCTGCACCGTGCGCGTAATCGTCTCACCCTTTTTCTTGGCTGCGGCGACACGCTGGTTGAAGCCTTCTATGTTGCGTACGCCCACCTTGGACATCTTGCGGTAGCGGTCTTCCATCTCCCGCACCGTCCATTTCAGCGCTACCACCGCCTTCTTGGGATCGGTGACCACGGGCGTGAGCAGATGCGGGATGCCGTCATAGACCGAAAGCTCCAGCATCTTCGGGTCGATCATGATGAGGCGGCACTGCTCCGGCGACATCCGATAGAGCAGCGACAGGATCATTGTGTTGATGGCCACGGATTTGCCGGAGCCGGTAGTGCCGGCAACCAGAAGATGCGGCATCTTCGCAAGATCGGCGATCACGGATTCGCCGTTGATCGTCTTTCCAAGCGCCAGTCCGAGGCGGGCCTTGGTGTTTTCGAACTCGCGGCTTGCCAGGAGTTCGCGCAGATAGACAGTCTCCCGGCGGGAGTTCGGCAGCTCGATGCCAATGGCGTTCCGGCCAGGCACCACAGCCACGCGCGCCGCAATGGCGCTCATCGAGCGGGCGATGTCATCGGCAAGGCCGATAACGCGCGACGATTTGATGCCGGGCGCCGGCTCCAGTTCGTAAAGCGTCACCACAGGGCCGGGGCGCACATGGATGATCTCTCCCTTGACGCCGAAATCCTCCAGCACACCTTCAAGAAGCCGTGCATTCTGCTCCAGCGCGTCCTTGGAAAGGCTCGGGTCCTTGCTGGTCGCCTTGGGCTCGGCAAGCAGGTGCAGAGCAGGCAGAGTAAACTCGTTCGTATCGAGGAAGGAACGCTGCGCTTCCCGGCGAACGCGGGTGCCGGGTGCCGGGCGTGGCGCAGGATTCGCCACTCTTGCGCCTGCATCCGGCTCCGCCGGCGGTTGGGCCACGGCGGCGGGCGCTTCGCCCCCCCAGGTCGATTCGAATGGTTGGATGTCGAAGTCATCCTCAAAGCCAGGCTCTATGCGCATGGCCTCATCCACCGCGCGTGCAGCCGCAACGGCAGGCGCCGGCTCCGGCACGACATATTCCTCCGGCAGATCGGCCTCATTCACCGTGAACCGGCGGCGCCAGAATGCCCGGAACGCCAGCCAGCAGTGCACCAGCACCCCAAGCAGCACAGAGCCCCGAGCATCATCTTCTTCATCGTCCAGGTCATCCTCGAAGTCCTCATCCGAGACAGGGGGGAGCAGAGATCCGGTGGGGCGGGCAAGCACACAGGATGCATAGAGCGTCAGCCAGATGGCAGGTCCGAAAAGCAGCGCCGCAACGAGAGCGCCAAAGATGCCCGTCGGATAATCTCCGCTAACCACGGCGGGCGCGGCCAGCACCATATCGCCGAACACGCCGCCCAGTCCGGTGGGCAGCGGCCAGGTCTCTGGCCTCGCCAGACATCCGGCAATGCCCGCGGCAAGGACGGCACCACCGAACCAGGCGGCAACGCGCCGCCACAGCCTTTCGATCGGGCGCGCGGTGAACAGAAGGACGCCCCAGAAAACGGTGGGAACGAGCCCGGCAACGGAAGCGATGCCAAAGAACTGCATGGCTATGTCCGAAAAGACCGCGCCCGGATAGCCCATGGCATTCGTGACCGGGTTGTCGGTCGCGTGGCTGAAACTTGGATCGGCGACATTCCAGGTTGCCAGGCTTGCCAGGAAGAAGGCGGCGAGCCCCAGCAAAAACAACCCAAACACGCGGGCCACTTGCCGCCGCAGGAAGCCCTGTACGCTGAAGCCACCCCCGTAATGTCCGAGAATCGCCGAAGTACCGAAACTCATACGCATTTCCCCGTCCGACTGTACCGATGGCGCGCCGGAAAGCGCCTGGATACGCCTCAGACTATCGGGGGAAAGTAAAGGTGGCATTAACCATGGCAGGGCTGATGTCTGATCCGCAGGCACCCACGCGGCAATTCCCCGAAAAAAAAAATGGCCCGGATCGCTCCGGGCCGAATGGCAGCGGTCAAAGTGCTGCATTGGAATAGCGCCCCAGGCAAGGCCACCGGACATGCGTCTTCAGACGCACAAGGGACGCACAGCTTGTGCCTCCGGCGGCCGAAGCCGCCTTGGGCTGATGCACTAGGATAGACGTGGCGCCATGAATTCAGGGTAGGCTTCCACACCCACCTCTCCGATGTCGAGGCCCGTCAGCTCTTCCTCGGATGTGACCCTCAGGCCTATGACTGCCCTGATGCTCATCCAGACGAGAAACGAAACGACGAAGGCGAAAATGCCGTAGGCAACGATGCCGACGATCTGCACCCCGAAGCTGGCATCTGGGTTTGTAAGCGGTACCGCGAGGGTGCCCCAGATGCCGGCGATGAGATGAACGGGGATCGCACCGACAACATCGTCTATCCTGAACTTGTCCAACAACGGAACGGTGAGCACCACGATGACGCCGCCAATGGCGCCGATGATGATGGCCATCAACGGGCTCGGCATCAAAGGCTCAGCGGTAATCGAGACCAGGCCTGCCAAAGCACCGTTGAGCACGAACGTGATATCGACCTTCTTATAGAGGATTTGCGTGAGGATCAGCGCGGCCACGACGCCCGCCGCCGCGGCGAGGTTGGTGTTGGCAAAGATGCGGCTTATGTCGGAAGCATCAGCGTTGGAACCCAGCGCAAGTTGCGAGGCGCCATTGAAACCGAACCAGCCGAGCCAGAGGATAAAGGTCCCGAGTGTGGCCAGGGCCATGTTGGATCCCGGGATGGGATGCACTTCGCCTTTGGGACCGTACTTTTCCGAACGCGCCCCGAGCAGGATTGCACCAGCAAGAGCCGCCCAGCCCCCCACCGAGTGGACCAGTGTCGAGCCGGCGAAGTCGGAAAAGCCCATTTCGGACAGCCAACCGCCACCCCATTGCCAGGACCCGGCAATAGGATAGATGAAGCCCGTCAGCACCACGACGAACATCAGGAAAGGCCAGAGCTTGATTCGCTCCGCCAGTGTGCCCGAAACGATGGAAGCGGCCGTGGCAACGAAAACCATCTGGAAGAACCAGTCGGACGCCACAGCATAGTCGCCTTCATTGGTGGTGCCGGCGTCCGGCCAGCCATACGGTGCCAATGTACCGAAAAAGCCATTCACATCGACATACATCAGCGAGTAGCCGACGACCCAGTACATCAAGCCCGCTATGGAATACAGGGCGATGTTCTTCAAAAGCTGCATGGAGACGTTCTTCGAGCGCACCATGCCGGCCTCCAGCATGGCGAAACCTGCAGCCATCCACATGACCAGGAATCCGCCCAGCAGAAACAGAAGGGTGTTGAAGACGAACGCCGTCTCACTGCTTACCCCTGCTGCGGCCCCGGAGGACGCTTCGGCCGCTTCCTGCGCATGGGCTGGCAACGCAGCGCACGCTACCAGCGCAAGCAGACCAAGCGATGCGCGGCGGCCCGCGCCTTCGATATTCGGAAATCTCATCTTGTTCTCCCTGGGAAAACCGAAGGCGCTCACAGCGCGTCGGCGTCGGTTTCGCCGGTGCGGATGCGCACGGCCTTTTCGATGCTGTAGACGAACACCTTGCCGTCCCCGATCTGGCCGGTTTTTGCAGCGGCAACGATTGCGTCCACGGCCCGTTCGACCAATTCCGTTTCGACAGCCACCTCAATCTTGACCTTGGGCAGAAAGCTCACCGCATATTCGGCGCCGCGATAGATTTCCGTGTGCCCCTTTTGTCGCCCGTAGCCTTTGACTTCGGTGACGGTCAGCCCCTGGATGCCGAGCTCGGTTAGCGCTTCACGCACCGCCTCAAGCTTGAACGGCTTTATGATTGCCATCACGAATTTCATCAGGTTCATCCCTGCTTGTGCGGACGAGCCGCGTTTGCATGTTCCGCCGGCCCCCACAGGTGTCGGCAATGAACAGATGAAACAAACCCCGTGCCAAATGGCGCGAGGAACTCCTAACCTGTTGAATATGAACAAGATAATACGCTTCAGGCGCACGCCTGCGAACAGGAATGCGCGCATAGAAGCTTAATTGATGAGCATCTTTGCGAGGATGCCTATTTTTTTCGCAGTCGCATCAGGCCCTCCTGGGCCGTCGAGGCGATGAGCACGCCATCGCGCGAATAGATGCTGCCGCGCGAGAGGCCGCGGGCGCCACCTGCAGACGGGCTGTCTTGCGTATAGAGAAGCCAGTCGTCGAGCGGATGGGGCCGGTGGAACCACATGGCGTGATCCAGGCTCGCCATCTGCAGCTTGGGATCGAACACCGAGCGCCCGTGCGGAAACGTGACGGTATCGAGCAGTGTCATGTCGGAAAGATAGGCAAGCACAGCCGCCTGCACCCCACGATCGTCCGGCACCGGACCCGACAACCGCAACCAGGTTTTCTGAAAAGGCGGCAGCATGTCTTGCGACATGTAATGTTTAAGGCTCACCGGACGGATCTCCACCGGACGATCGCGCTGGAAATAGCGCCGGATGTTTTCCGGCACCTGGTCGCCGCCTTTGTCGAGTATCTCCTGATAGGAAGGAAGAGCTTCGGGTGCGGGAACACCGTCGGGCATAGGCAGTTGATGGCCCAGACCGTCCTCATCGATGTGAAATGAAGCTGCAAGGGAGAAGATCGCATGGCCGCTCTGAATTGCGACGACCCGCCGGGTCGTGAAGCTGCCGCCGTCGCGGATGCGGTCGACCTCGTAAACGATCGGGATTGCCGGATCCCCCGGTCTCATAAAATAGCAATGCAAGGAGTGGACGTGGCGATCGGACGCGACCGTGCGCTGGGCGGCAGCCAGCGACTGGCCGATAACCTGGCCGCCGAACACGCGCTGCCATCCTACCTGCGGGCTGCGCCCGCGAAACAGGTTGTGTTCGAGACGCTCCAGATTAAGAATGTCGATAAGTTCCTGCATCGCGGACGACATGAACGAAGATCTCCGGCAGCGTTGTGGGCACAGCCGACAAACCGGAGGGGCGCGCGTAAGTCAAGCTCGCGCGAAGGCCAAGAGGATTGGGATGACAGGCGAAACGGTGAACGGGCGTTTTCAGGGCATCTTTGATGTTGTCATTGCAGGCGCCGGCTATGTGGGGCTGACCCTTGCGGTTTCGCTGCGCCAGGCGAAGCCGGACATGCGCGTGCTCGTGGTTGACGCCGCGCCGGATGGCGTATGGGAGCGAGACGGCCGCGCCTCGGCCGTTGCGGCCGCTGCCGCGCGCATGCTGCGCCAGCTCGGCTGCTGGGAGGAGATCGCAGCCGAGGCCCAGCCGATCACGGAAATGGTGATTACCGATTCACGCACATCAGACCCGGTGCGTCCTGTGTTCCTCACCTTCGGAGGCGAGGCCGCAGCCAACGAACCCTTTGCGCATATGGTCCTGAACCGGCATCTGACGGGCGCGCTGCGTCGCCGCGCCGGCGAAATGGGCATCGACATCATGCAGAACACCGCCGTTGAAACCTTCAATGTCGAGCCATCATCGGTGGTTGCCCACCTTGCCGACGGAATACGGTGCCGCACGCGGGTGCTGGTGGCAGCCGACGGCATCAAATCGCGCCTGCGCGACATGGCGGGAATTCGCACGGTGAAGTGGGAATACGGCCAATCAGGCATTGTCTGCACCGTCGCACATGAGCGTCCGCATGAGGGCCGGGCCGAAGAGCACTTCCTGCCCGCAGGTCCCTTTGCCACCCTGCCGCTCAAGGGAAACCGTTCCTCCATCGTCTGGACGGAGCGCACGGAGGATGCGGAGCGGCTGATCGCCGCAGACGATCTGGTTTTCGAGCATGAGTTGGAACAGCGCTTCGGCCTGAAACTCGGCGAAATTCACGTCGAGGGCCCGCGGCGCGCGTGGCCGCTCGGCCTGACGTTGGCGCGCGACTTTGTGCGCCCCCGCTTTGCTCTGGCCGGGGATGCCGCCCACGGCATCCATCCGATTGCCGGACAGGGGCTCAACCTCGGCTTCAAGGACGTGGCCGCGCTTGCCCAGGTGCTGGTCGAGGCGGACAGGCTGGGCGAAGATATCGGCGCGCACGACGTGCTTTGCCGCTATGAGCGCTGGCGGCGCTTTGATACGGTGCAGATGGGCGTGACCACCGACATTCTTAACCGGCTGTTCTCAAACGATCTGGCGCCGCTCAGGGCCGTTCGGGACATCGGTCTGGGATTGGTGGACCGCATGCCCGGCATGAAGAACCTTTTCATTCGCCAAGCCGCAGGCCTCTCCCGCGCGGCACCACGGCTGCTCCAGGGCGAGGCGATCTGAAACGGCCCGCAAGGATGGGCCTGAATGAGGGAGATAAGCTATGAAGCGTCACGCGAACGTAACATGGAACGGGTCTCTGACCAGTGGGTCGGGACGGCTGCAGAGCACCCAGAGCGGTGCGCTGAACGACCTTCCGCTTGGCTTCAAGGCGCGTTTCGAGGACGAATCGGGTCGTTCCGGCACCAACCCGGAAGAGCTTATTGCGGCGGCGCATGCCTCCTGCCTGTCCATGCAACTCGCCCACATGCTGGCCGAAAGCGGCACACCGGCCGAATCGCTTGACGTGACGGCGGAAGTCGAGATTCAGCCTGCCCAGGGCGGCGGCTTTGAAATCCGCGCCAGCGCCGTCACCGTGGTTGGAAAGGTGTCGGGGCTGGATGAAGCCAAGTTCAAGGACACCGCCGCGAAAGCAAAGGATATCTGCCCGGTCTCGAAAGCTCTGAGCGGCATCGACATCACGCTGGAGGCACGCCTGGCCTGCGCCATTTTTGGCAACGTCACTTGTTCCTTCAAATCGGATCGTCGGCACGCTCGGCGATCCACTCTTCGGGCATATCTATTTTGGGATACCGCGCAGAGCGTCCTCGCCCCACACCTCTTTCAGGCGGGCATCACGTCCACATCCCCTGCGGTAGCCTTCATAGGCATCGGCCTTGGTGACGTAACCGAAACGGGTGAGAATGCGCTCGTTGCTCTGATGGTAATTCTGGTGATAGTCCTCGGCCGGCCAGAACTGCGTGGCAGCGATGACCGGCGTCACGACCTTCTGGCCAAGTTCGGCTTCCGCAGATTCCAAGGCTTCTTCAGCGGCTTCTCTCTGCTTCTCGTCAAGCACGTAGACCGCCGTGGTATATCCGGCTCCACGATCGCAGAACTGCCCTCCCGCATCCGTCGGATCGACGGAGTGAAAGAAGACATCCAGCAACTCGTCATAGCCGACCTGGCTGTCATCGAATTTGATTTCCACCGCCTCACGATGACCGCCGGCGGAATAATTTCCATAGACGGGGTTCTGCGTTTCCCCGCCCGTATATCCGGAAACGGTGGAAAGCACGCCTGGCACCTTGTCGAAATCCGCCTCCACGCACCAGAAGCAGCCGCCGGCGAAAATAGCGGTTCTCGTTTCGGCGGCGGACGGATGCATTCCGCTCAGACAAATGACGGCCGCAACAGCGAGACAGCGGAACATGGCGAGCCTCCGTTCGAGACCAATACCTACTCCCTGCAACTCACCGCGCAAACTCAATCCGTTACACGGTTGCGTGAGGTGATTTCACCCGGCACCAGCGCATCGTGCGGTCAAAAGCCGATTCCGTTCAGACGCGCCGCTCCACCATCATCTGCTTGATCTCGGCGATCGCCTTGGCCGGGTTCAGCCCCTTCGGGCATGTTTGGGTGCAGTTCATGATGGTGTGGCAGCGATAGAGCCGGAACGGGTCTTCCAGATTGTCGAGCCGCTCGCCCGTGGCTTCGTCCCGCGAATCGATCAGCCAGCGATAGGCCTGCAAAAGCACCGCCGGCCCGAGATAACGCTCGCCATTCCACCAGTAGCTCGGGCACGAGGTCTGACAGCAGAAGCACAGGATGCATTCATAAAGCCCGTCAAGCTTGGTGCGGTCCTCATGACTCTGTCTCCATTCCGTCGCCGGCTCCGGCGTCTCCGTCTGCAGCCACGGTTCGATCGAGGATAGCTGCGCGTAGGGAATCGAAAGGTCCGGCACCAGATCCTTCACCACCGGCATATGCGGCAGCGGATAGATTTTCACCGCATTCTTGATCTCGTCCATGCCCTTGGTGCAGGCGAGCGTGTTGGCGCCATCGATGTTCATGGCACAGGAGCCGCAGATGCCTTCGCGACAGGAGCGGCGGAAGGTGAGCGTCGGGTCCACCTTGTTCTTGATCCAGATCATGGCATCGAGGACCATGGGCCCGCAATCATCCATGTCGACATAATAGGTGTCGACACGAGGGTTCTCGTCATCATCCGGCGACCAGCGATAAATGCGCATTTCGCGCAGATTCGTCGCGCCCTCCGGCTTAGGCCAGACTTTGCCCTGCTTGATCTTGGAGTTTTTTGGAAGCGTAAGTTGAACCATGGTGTCCTCTGATCAGTACACCCGCGCCTTGGGCGCGATCTTTGCCGGATCGATTCCGCCGTTCTCGGGCTTCAGCATCGGCTCGGTGTGAACGGGCCGATAATCGAGGCGGACTTCTCCGTCCTCGTTCAGATGAGCAAGCGTGTGCTTGCGCCAATTGATATCATCCCGTTCTGTGAAGTCCTCGCGGGCGTGCGCGCCGCGGCTTTCCTTGCGGGCCACCGCCGAATAAACCGTGGTGATGGCATTGACCATCAGGTTCTCAAGCTCAAGCGTCTCGACCAGGTCCGAGTTCCAGATCATCGAGCGGTCATGCACCTTGATGTCGGAGAGCTCGCTCCAGACTTCCGAAACACGGCGGCAGCCCTGTTCCAGTGTCTCCTGGGTACGGAAAACAGCGGCATCCTCCTGCATGGCGCGTTGCATCTTCTCTCGCAACGCTGCTGTCGGCGTGCTGCCATTCGAATGGCGGATATGGTCGAAGCGGTCCATGATCCTGTCGCAAGCGGCAAGATTAAGGGCCGGCACTTTCGCGTCCCGGTCCACCACCTTTCCGGCGCGGATTGCCGCGGCCCGGCCGAAGACGACAAGGTCGATCAGCGAATTGGAGCCGAGCCGGTTTGCGCCGTGCACGGAGGCGCAGGCCGCTTCGCCCACGGCCATCAGGCCGGGCGCCACCGCATCCGGATCATCGGCGGTCGGGTTCAGCACCTCGCCCCAGTAATTGGTCGGAATGCCGCCCATATTGTAATGCACGGTCGGCAGAACGGGGATCGGCTCGCGCGTTACGTCCACGCCGGCGAAAATGCGTGCTGATTCGGCGATGCCGGGCAGGCGTTCATGGATCACGGCCGGATCGAGATGGTCGAGATGCAGAAAGATGTGGTCCTTGTCCCTGCCGACACCTCGACCCTCACGAATCTCAACCGTCATGCAGCGCGAGACGACATCGCGCGAGGCCAGATCCTTCGCCGATGGCGCATAACGCTCCATGAAGCGCTCGCCTTCCGAATTGACGAGGTACCCGCCCTCGCCGCGCACGCCCTCGGTGATGAGACATCCGGCGCCGTAAATGCCGGTTGGATGAAATTGCACGAATTCCATGTCCTGCAAAGGAAGGCCGGCACGTGCGATCATGCCGTTTCCGTCGCCGGTGCAAGTGTGCGCCGAGGTGCAGGAGAAATAAGTTCGCCCGTAGCCACCCGTCGCCAGCACCACCATCTTGGCCGCGAAGCGGTGAATGGTGCCATCCTCCAGGTTCCAGGCCACCACACCGGTGCACACACCGTCATCCGACATGATGAGGTCGAGCGCGAAATATTCGACGAAAAACTGCGCGTGATTCTTTACCGACTGTCCGTAAAGCGTGTGCAGGATGGCGTGGCCGGTACGGTCGGCGGCGGCGCAAGTGCGCTGCACGGGGGGACCATCACCGAAATTCTGCATATGGCCGCCAAAAGGCCGCTGGTAGATCTTGCCTTCTTCCGTACGGCTGAAGGGAACACCGTAATGTTCGAGTTCATAAACGGCGGCCGGTGCCTCGCGCGCCAGATATTCCATCGCGTCGACATCACCCAGCCAATCGGAGCCCTTCACGGTGTCATAAAGATGCCACTGCCAGTGATCGGGTCCCATGTTCTGGAGCGAGGCGGCAATGCCACCCTGTGCCGCCACCGTGTGCGAGCGGGTGGGGAAAACCTTGGTGATGCAGGCGGTTTTCAGCCCCTGTTCGGCCATGCCGAGCGTGGCGCGCAACCCGGCGCCCCCGGCCCCCACAACCACGACGTCGAAAGCATGGTCGACATAATCATAGGCCTTGGCGGCCTTCTTCTGTGCTGCGTCAGACATGCGGAAATTCAGCCTCCGAAGGCGATTCTGAGAAGGGCAAAGAGGGCGATCGCACCGACCACGACGGGGAAGAAGGTGTTCAGCAGGATAAGCGCGATTTTCCAGCCTTCCTCATGCACATAGTCCTCGATGACGACCTGCATGCCGATGCGCATGTGATAAAGCACCGACAGGAGGGCAAACGCGATCAGCAGCGTAACGATCGGATTGGAAAGAGCGCTGCGCACCTCGTCATAGGGCGCGCCGCTATAGGCGACCACAAACCCGATAAAGAACAGAATGAGCGGTAGATTTGAAACGGCGGTCAGCCGCTGGCGCCAGAAGTGCTCCGTGCCGTCGCGGGTTGAGCCAAGGCCGCGGACGCGGTTCAAGGGTGTACGCATATCTGCCATTTTCAGAACCCTCCCCGAACCGCATAGCCGACCACCCAGACGACCAGCGTGAGGACGACGGAGCCGATCAGCGTGGCCGAAGAAATCCTGGTGGACGTCTCCTTTTCCAGCCCGTGTCCCGTATCCCAGATGAGATGGCGTATGCCGCCCAGCATGTGGTGCAGGAGAACCCATGTATAACCGAAGAGCACGAGCCGTCCGAGCCACGAACCGAACAGGCCGTTGACGAAATCGAACTGCTCCTGTGTCCCGGCCGCTGCCAGAAGCCAGAGCGCGAACAGCGCCGTGCCGAAGTAGAGTGCTACACCGGTAATGCGGTGCATGATCGACATCGCCATGGTGGGCGTCACGCGGTAGATTTGCAGGTGCGGCGAGAGAGGTCTCGCGCGGGTGGCTGTGGATTTGCTCATGGCTTCCCCATTTCACTGCCGGCAGGCATGGCGGCATTCAGACGAACGTCCACGCCGCAACCCCAAGCCACCGGCAGGGGCTTTCTAATGCGGTTTTTGCAGTGCGTCAAAGCCGCAGGAGCGTCCAAGCCGGCCTGAATCGATTGAACCACCACTGATGGTGGGATACCGCCTCATCGGTCATCGAAACGGATGACATGCCCCGTCCAGTCCCCGGGCACGGCGATTCGCTCATAGAGCCTGCGGCCTTCCGCTGAATGACGCGGCGCGTTCAACACAAGCCGTGTCCAGCCTCGCGCTTCCGCCTGGTCGCCGAGCACATCGACCAGCGCCTTGGCGATTCCCTTGCCGCGGTTTTCATGATGCACATAAAGGTGCTCCACAAGGCCGTAGCGCAAGCCGGTAAGCAAGTCCGGCAGATCATAGCAAACGACGAAACCGACAAGCACGCCATCGATCCGCGCGCCAACGATCTCCACGACGCGGTCCTGCAGCAGCGTTTCTGCGTAGAATTCATCCGGCCGGCGCGGTGCCCCGCGCTTCAGCGACTGTGTGTAGGCGGCCAGCAATGGTGCAAGCGCATGCGCGTCCTTCAGCCGCAGTGGCGCAATGTCGATCACAGGATTCCGGCTCATGAGATTTCCGACCTCTTTTCTTCCCCACAAGCATTCGGCGAAATGAGCCGCATCTGTCAATCGCGCTCAGCCGTTCCCCGCCGGCGGGGTGACAATGGTTAAGAAAGCGTTAAGATCATTTGAAGGGAGGCCGCGACAAACAATGGAGCGTTGCGGATGTCTTTACGCCGAATTTTTTCATTCAAGACGAGCCTGCCCATCCTACTGAGTTGCCTGATGGTAATCCCCGCGGCCGCCGGCAGCATCAGCGAAGAACTCTATGCCGACAGCTTCGGCAACCTGGTCATCCACAGCCCCTCAGGTTTCAAGCGCATCCTTGTCGGCAAGGGCCATCTGGCGGACGAGATCAGCCATCGCAACCGGATGGGGCCGAAAGTGGTCTATCTGGAGAAGAGGGCCGACGGCCGCTTTCTCCGCAAATCCGGGAAAGCATGCCGCTATGGCGCGCGCCTGCACGGGCGCAGCTACATGTATGGCCTGCCGGAGAATGTTGTTCCGGTGCCAAGGGTACCGTGCCGCTGACGAAGCGGTCAAATCGGAACCGGGCATTCTCCCATGCGTTCGGGACATGAACGATTGAATCTTGCCGCCCGTGTGCGGTGGTGCCGGGCATTCGCCCGACCCATAGGAGCTTCCTGATGGCAGAAACCAGAATGCTGACACGTCACGACGAAATCCGCGACTGGGCGGCCGCCCGAGCCGGGCAGCCGGCGCTCAGCAGCCCCGCTTCGGGAATGCCTCAGGCAGAACCGGTATTGCGTTTTGCCTTTGGTCAGCATGCCTACCAGGACACCGACGAGGGCTGGGACGAGATCGGAAATGTCGAGATCATCGAATGGGACGAGTGGTTCCGGATTTTCGAGGAGCGGCAGCTCGCCCTGATCGTCGGCGAGGACGTGCCCGGCCGGCGCGAGGAATTCCACGAATTCGTGCGCCGGTCGTGAACGTTTCTACTCGATGACACCGCAAGCCAGGCGCTCACCGGCCTCGCCCGAAGGCTGGCTTTCATAATCGTCAGCCGCCGCGTGAACCATAACCGCCGAGCCGTCATCATCGATAAGAGGATTTTCGCCGCCTTCTCCCAGCGAAACACGGTCGGTAAAGAACTCGACCTTAAGCACGCCGTTCTCGGAAACATGGACATTTGGCAGGTCGCCCGGATGGGGCCCGTTCTCACTTCCGACACCATGTTCCATGTCGCCGGCATAGTGACCGCCAGCAGATTCAAAGCCACCTTCCGGATCGCACTCGCCCGTCTCGTGAATATGGAAGCCATGCGGCCCTGGTGGAAGATCAGACATTTCGACAATGATATGGACCATGCCTGAAGGCGTCGCGTTGAAGGTGACCGTGCCGACCTCGTTCTCTTCCGCATCGATCATGTTGGCAGAAACCTGCTCTTCCTGCGCGGATGCGGGCGAAAAGGGTATCGTGGCCGCCAGAATTGCCATGGCTGTCATGCGCATAAGAATACTCTCCCGTTCCTGTGCAGCTGACTCACACGAATGTTCGGAACACGCACTTTCATCGAGCAAAAACGCCGATGTCCGATCCGCTTTCGTGCGCGGCAGCCGCTGCGTGGTTGCCGTCGTCCGCCAGCACCCACATGCAGCCAACAGCTTGCCGGCGATTTTGTTCGCCGAAGCAGCGAACGGCCGGCAAAGAAAAAAGCCGGCATCGGCTGCCGGCTTGGAACGTTTTGCAGTCAGATGTCGCCAGACTATGCCGGCAGAATCGCACCCTCAAGCGTGGTGAGCTGGCCGAGGAATTCTTCGGCTTTCGAGCGCGTCTCGTGGTCCACGGCCCCTTCAGCCTCTGCTCGCGCAGCCTCGATGCGGCGGGTGAGATCCTCGCGATCCAATTCGGCAACCCGCGTGGCGGACTCCGCCAATAGCCGGCAGCCGTCGGGAAGAATATCAGCAAACCCGCCGAAAACAACAAACTCTTCCCGGTCGCCTGCGGCTGTAACGGCCGTGACAACACCCGGCTTGATGGTGGTCATGGTCGGTGCGTGATCGGCCATGACCGTCATCTCGCCTTCCGTTGCAGGAATGACGACCTCGACGACGTCCTCGGTAAGAAGAAGCCGCTCGGGCGAGACCAGTTCGAACTTGAATGCTTTTGCCATGGCCTCAGGGGAAGTGAGCGTTCGTGCAGCAGGTCAACAGAGGAGGTTTCCCCGGTCCCGAGCGCCGCAATCCCTCTTCCACTCTCCTTATTGCGCTAATGCCTTACTGCCGTTCTGCCTTTTCTCAGGCCGCTTCGGCCGCGAGCTTTTCTGCCTTCTTCACGGCGTCCTCGATGGTACCGACCATGTAGAAGGCCGCCTCCGGCAGGTGATCATATTCACCGGCCACGAGGCCCTTGAAGCCCTTAATCGTATCTTGCAGGTCGACCAGCACGCCCGGCGTGCCGGTGAAGACCTCGGCGACGAAGAAGGGCTGGGAAAGGAAGCGCTCGATCTTGCGCGCGCGCGCCACCGTCAGCTTATCCTCTTCCGAAAGCTCGTCCATGCCCAGGATGGCGATGATGTCCTGCAGAGCCTTGTAACGCTGCAGCGTCTGCTGCACGTCGCGGGCAACCTCATAATGCTCCTCGCCAACGATCATCGGGTCGAGCATGCGCGAGGTGGAATCGAGCGGGTCGACCGCCGGATAGATGCCTTTCTCCGAAATGGCGCGCGACAGCGTGGTCGTGGCGTCAAGGTGGGCGAAGGAGGTCGCCGGCGCCGGGTCGGTCAAATCGTCGGCCGGCACGTAGATCGCCTGCACCGAGGTGATGGAGCCCGTCGTTGTGGTCGTGATCCGTTCCTGCAGGGCGCCCATGTCCGTTGCGAGCGTGGGCTGGTAACCCACGGCCGAGGGAATGCGGCCGAGAAGCGCGGAAACCTCGGAACCTGCCTGTGTGAAGCGGAAGATGTTATCCACGAAGAACAGAACGTCCTGTCCCTGGTCGCGGAAATATTCCGCCACCGTCAGGCCCGTCAGGCCGACGCGGGCGCGAGCACCGGGCGGCTCGTTCATCTGGCCATAGACGAGAGCGGCCTTTGAGCCCTCCCCGCCACCGGCCTTGTTCACGCCTGAATCGATGAACTCGTGGTAGAGATCGTTGCCTTCACGCGTGCGCTCACCGACGCCGGCGAACACCGAATAGCCGCCATGAGCTTTCGCGATGTTGTTGATCAGCTCCTGGATGAGCACGGTCTTGCCCACCCCTGCACCGCCGAACAGGCCGATCTTGCCGCCCTTGGCGTATGGCGCCAGGAGGTCGATAACCTTGATGCCGGTGATGAGAATCTCCGACTCGGTCGACTGCTCGATATATTCGGGCGCAGGCTGGTGAATGCCGCGCATCTCCGTGGCGTTGATCGGGCCGGCCTCATCGGTCGGCTCGCCGATCACATTGATGATGCGGCCGAGCATTTCTGGGCCGACGGGAACGGAGATAGGAGCGCCGGTGTCGGTCACCTTCTGGCCACGCACCAGGCCTTCGGTGCCATCCATGGCGATGCAGCGAACGGTGTTCTCGCCCAGATGCTGGGCAACTTCCAGCACCAGCCTGTTGCCGTGATTGTCCGTTTCCAGCGCGTTCAGGATGGCCGGCAGGTGGTCCTCGAACTGCACGTCGACGACAGCACCGATCACCTGACGGACGATACCGACCGCGCCGCTCGCCTCTGCGCGCGCCACCGGCGTCTTGGCGGCACTTGCGCGACGGGTTGGTGCTTTCGCTGCACTGGCACGGGCAGGCGTCTTTGCCGCCTTTGCGGGGGCTGCTGCCGTTTTCGTCGCGCTTGCGCGAGCGGGTGCCTTCGTGGCGGTCTTGGCAGCCGGCTTGGACGCTGCCTTGGTCTTGGCGGTGCCCGCCGGGGCCCTCTTGGGGGTCGCTGCTTTCGCCATTCTTCTACCCTTCTTCGGTCCGTTAGAGCGCTTCGGCGCCCGAAATGATCTCGATCAGTTCCTTGGTGATCTGCGCCTGGCGCTGGCGGTTGTAGGTGATCGACAGCTTATCGATCATCTCGCCCGCATTGCGCGTCGCATTGTCCATGGCAGTCATCTTGGCGCCCATTTCGCCGGCCACGTTCTCCAGCAACGCCCGGAAGATCTGCACGGCAATATTGCGTGGAATGAGGTCGGCCAGAATAGTGGCGGCATCAGGCTCGTAATCATAGATGGCCGTGACGCCCTCATCCGCCTCTTCCATCTCGGATACGGCGGCGGGGATGATCTGCTGCGCCGTCGGCACCTGGCTGATGACCGATTTGAACTCCGAATAGAACAGAGTGCAGACGTCGAACTGCCCGTCCTGGAACAGGCCGATCACCTTCTTCGCGATTTCGTCAGCGTTTCCAAAGCCGATGCGCTTGACCTCGCGCAGCTCGATCCGCTCGATGATGCGCTCGCCAAAATCGCGGCGCAGCATATCGTAGCCCTTCTTGCCGACGGTCATGATCTTGACGTCTTTTCCGTCGGCCAGCAGAGCACGCGCATGCTCGCGCGCCTTCCTTGCGATCTGGCTGTTGAAGCCGCCGCACAAGCCGCGTTCTGCCGTGCAGACGACGAGCAGATGCGTCTCGTCCTTCCCGGTTCCCGCCATCAGCGGGGGCGCATCGCTACCCGAAACGGTGCCGGCCACATTGGCCAGAACCTCGCCCATGCTCCTGGCATAGGGGCGGGCGGCCTCCGCCGCCTCCTGCGCGCGACGCAGCTTGGCCGCGGCGACCATCTGCATCGCCTTGGTGATCTTCTGCGTCGCCTTGACGGAGGCGATACGGTTGCGAAGCTCCTTGAGCGAAGGCATGGATTTTCAACCTCAGGTGAAATTCTTGGCGAAGGTATCGATTTCCGCTTTCAGCTTACCGCGCAGATCGTCGGAAAGCGCCTTTTCCTTGCGGATCGCATTCAGCACCTTCTTCCCGTCGGCACGCATATGCGCCAGAAGGCCCTGTTCGAAGCGGGACACATCGTCCAGCGCCAGCTTATCGAGATAGCCTTCAACGCCGGCAAAGATGACCGCTACCTGCTCTTCCGTCCGAAGCGGCGAGAATTGCGGCTGCTTCAAAAGCTCCGTCAGGCGCGCACCACGGTTCAGAAGACGCTGGGTGGCGGCATCGAGGTCGGAGCCGAACTGCGCGAACGCCGCCATCTCGCGATACTGAGCCAATTCACCCTTAATGGAGCCGGCCACCTGCTTCATCGCCTTGACCTGCGCGGACGAACCCACGCGCGAAACCGAGAGGCCGACATTCACCGCCGGGCGGATACCCTGGAAGAAAAGGTTCGTCTCCAGGAAGATCTGACCGTCGGTAATCGAGATGACGTTGGTCGGGATGTAGGCTGAAACGTCGTTGGCCTGCGTTTCGATGATCGGCAGTGCCGTCAGCGATCCCGCGCCATTGTCGTCATTCATCTTCGCGGCGCGCTCCAGCAGGCGCGAATGGAGGTAGAACACGTCACCCGGATAGGCTTCGCGGCCCGGCGGACGGCGCAGCAGCAGCGACATCTGGCGATAGGCGACGGCCTGTTTGGACAGATCGTCATAGGCGATCACGGCATGCTGTGCGTTGTCGCGGAAATATTCGCCCATGGCACAGCCTGCGAAGGGTGCCAGGAACTGCATCGGCGCAGGATCGGACGCCGTGGCGGCGACAATGATCGAGTATTCGAGCGCGCCGCGCTCCTCCAGCACCTTGACGAACTGCGCAACCGTAGAACGCTTCTGGCCGACAGCCACATAGACGCAGTAAAGCTTCTGGCTCTCGTCATCGCTCTCGTTGAGGGACTTCTGATTGAGGAAGGTATCGAGAACGATGGCGGTCTTGCCGGTCTGACGATCGCCGATGATGAGCTCGCGCTGGCCACGACCGACGGGGATCAGCGCGTCGATGGCCTTCAAGCCCGTCGACATGGGCTCGTGCACGGATTTGCGCGGGATGATGCCGGGCGCCTTGACATCGACGAGGCGGCGCTCCGTGGCCTCGATCGGCCCCTTGCCGTCGATCGGATTGCCAAGGGCGTCGACGACGCGGCCAAGAAGGCCCGGACCGACGGGCACATCGACGATGGCGCCCGTACGCTTGACGACATCGCCTTCCTTGATGTCGCGGTCGGAGCCGAAAATCACGACGCCGACATTGTCGATCTCCAGGTTCTGGGCCATGCCACGAACGCCGCCGGGGAACTCGACCATTTCACCGGCCTGGCAGTTATCCAGGCCGTAGACGCGGGCAATACCGTCACCGACGGAAAGCACCTGGCCGACCTCGGAGACTTCGGCTTCCTTGCCGAAATTCTTGATCTGGTCCTTGAGAATTGCGGAAATTTCCGCCGCGCGGATATCCATCAGCCGACCTCTTTCAGTGCAAGCTTGAGCGAATTGAGTTTTGTCTTCAGAGACGTATCGATCTGGCGCGAGCCGAGCTTCACAATGAGCCCGCCAAGCAGCGACGGGTCGACCGTCACGCGGACCGCGACATCCTTGCCGACGGCCGATTTCAGCGCGGCCTTCAGCTCTTTTTCCTGCGCGGCGGTGAGCGCATGCGCGCTCGTCACATCCGCGGCCACCTCGCCGCGCGCCTCGGCTGCTATCTGCCGGAACGCACGGATCATCTGCGGCACGGCGAAAAGACGCCGGTTTTTTGCCACCACGCGCAGGAAATTTCCGGTGAGATCACCGATGCCGGCCCTGTCGAGCACGGCGTTGATCGCCTTATACTGCTCGTCCGCGGAGAAAACCGGACTGTCGATCAGGCGCTGGAGATCCTCGCTTACCGCGAGCATTTCCTCAAAATCAGCCAAATCCTTTTCGACCGTCTGCAGAGCGCCGGCTTCATCCGCGAGCTCGAACAGCGAACGCGCATAACGCCCTGCCACACCGGAGATCATCGATCCTGACTGTGCCACGGAATGGTTCTCTTCTCACAGCTTGAGGGCCAAGATTTCGCAACCGACGACTCGCGCTAAATCTCTGGCCATGTTGATCGTTTTCCAACACAGGCGAACGGGCATCGCCATCCCCCGGCCGAAAGCCGATTGCCGATTAGCACAGGCTTACCAGACTCGCAACACGGGCGCGGGCAGGGATTTACGGCCCCTTTTGTCGCACGTGGCCGGTAGTTCAGGGCACCAGCCCGAGCGCGAAGGTGAGCGGCAACGCCGCCAGCAGGAGCATAATGCTCAAGCTGATCCAGTTAAAACGCGCGTTTCCGCCATCGGAAAGCATGGAGAGCACCCGGCCAAATGCCGCCAGCGCCCACGCCACCCCGAGGGTGAGATAAATCAGCGGCTGCGCGAACAGGATGGCGGAGAGGCCGACACCTGCATAGAAACCACCGAAAAGAGAACGCTGCCCCGCGAAAGCTCCCGGGTTTTCCCGCGCGGGCTGCAACATGAGCGCGCGAAGGCTGAGGCGGGGCGCCACCATCGCCACGAGGCCGAACAGCACCGTCAGCAAGGCGCCACCCCAGGCCAGCCATTCACCCTGGCTATAGGGCATGGGAAACACGAAATTCATGATTCCGCCCTTCAGTTATCGTTGACGAGACCTTAACGCGATTCGCCTGCCGGAGCTAGGATGGCGCGCGGCAGGCAGGCTCAGAGGAAACTCTGTGGATCTATGTCGATCTGTACGCGGACGGTACCGCGGGGCTTGTCTGCCGAGGCCAGCAAACGACGCAAATAAGCCTGCAAATCGGCGCGGCGCGATCCCTGCACGAGCAGCCGGAACCGATACCGCCCTGCCACCAATGCCAGCGGTGCTTCGGCCGGCCCCAGGACATCGATCTCGCCGGCGGCGGGCGCAGCCCGCCGCAAGGCGCGCGCATGACTTTCCGCCTCGGGGCGCGTGGCCGCGCTGACGATGAGTGAGGCCAGCCGCCCGAAAGGCGGAAGGCCGGCACGTTCCCGCTCCGCCATCTCGCGCTCGTAGAATGTCTCCGAATCGCCCGAAACCAGCGCATGCATCACCGGATGTTCAGGCTGATAGGTCTGCAGCAGGCCAGTGCTTTTCTTGCCGGAGCGCCCGGCGCGGCCCGTCACCTGGGAAAGAAGCTGAAAGGTGCGCTCCGCAGCGCGGGGGTCGCCATTGGCCAGTCCCAGATCCGCATCCACGACGCCCACGAGGGTCATCGACGGAAAATTGTGGCCCTTGGCGACAAGCTGCGTTCCGACCACAATATCGGCTTCGCCGTCTGCGATCGCCTCCAGTTCCAGTCGCAGCCGCTTCACGCCTCCGACGAGATCCGATGACAGCACGATGGTCCGCGCATCGGGAAAATGCCGGTCGACCTCTTCAGCGATCCGCTCCACGCCAGGACCGCAGGCCGCCAGATGATCGAGCGCGCCGCATTCGGGGCATGCTTCGGGCTGCGGCTCGTTATGTCCGCAATGGTGACAGACAAGCTGTCGGCGAAAGCGGTGCTCCACCAGCCAGCTCGAACAGCTCTGGCACTGGAAGCGATGTCCGCACACACGGCAGAGAGTCAGCGGCGCGTAGCCGCGACGGTTGAGAAAAAGCAGCGCCTGTTCCTTACGCTCCACCGTCCGGCCAATGGCCTCGATCAGCACGGGTGACAGGAAACCACCCCGTTCCGGCGGAGCCTTCCGCATGTCGATCCGCGAGAGCACCGGCAACGCCGCGTCGGCAAAACGCACGGGTAGCACAATGCGCTCATAACGGCCCTGTTCGGCATTGACCCGGCTTTCGAGCGACGGCGTGGCGGAGGCGAGCACGATGGGAAAATCACCAAGACGCCCGCGCACCACGCTCATGTCGCGAGCATTGTCAAAGACGCGATCCTCCTGCTTGTAGGCGGGGTCGTGCTCCTCGTCGACAACGATCAGACCAAGTTCGCGGAAGGGAAGGAAGAGTGCGGAGCGCGCGCCGGCCACCACCCGCACCTGTCCTTCCGCCACCTGCCGCCAGACACGCTCGCGCTTCCGCGGTGCCAGATCGGAATGCCACTCGGCGGGCTTTGCGCCGAAGCGGTCGTGGAAACGCTCGAGAAACGCCTGCGTGAGGGCAATCTCCGGCAGGAGGATGAGCACCTGCTTTCCACGATCGAGCGCTGCTGCAACGGCCTCGAAATACACCTCGGTCTTGCCGGAACCCGTCACGCCGTCAATGAGCGTGACGCCGAAGCCGCCCGCGCTCGTCTTTTCGCGCAGGCGCTCTGCGGCGTCGCTCTGGTCCTGCGTCAATTCCGGCCGTCCGAAGCTTGTGTCCGGCACGGGCACGACAGGAGGAGGTGGAATCTCGACGCGCTCGAAAACACCTTGCGCAAGAAGTCCGTCGATAACCGAAAGCGAGACGCCCGCGGCATGGGCAAGGCCGGAGCGGGTCCATGCCTGCCCATCAGCGGCTTGAGCAAGCACGCGCTCACGCGCGCTCGTCATGCGGTCGGGGCGGCTGGCCGTCAGCCTCAGGCCGTCGATGGGGGGCTCGGGGTCGAAGGCGGCGGGCGCTCTCAGCGCCATACGCGCCACCATGCCGGGCGGCGAAAGCGTGTAGTTAGATACCCATTCGATGAAGCGGCGCATCTCATCAACGAGGGGCGGGCAATCGAAAACCTGCGAGACTTCGCGCAACTTTTTCGTCTCGACCGCATCTCCGTCACCGTCCCAGGCGATGCCCGCCACCTCTCGGGGGCCGAGCGGAACGCGCAGGATCGCGCCCGGTTCGATCGTCGCGCCTTCGGGCACTGCGTAGGAATAGGGCCGGTCAGCCGGCACGGGCACCAACACGGGAATCACGCGCCGCAGTGTCGAATCTCCATTCATCAGGCGTGACCTTGCCGGTTTCTTGGATTAGAGCAAGGCCGGGTCTAGATTAAGGGCCGGATCTTGTGAGCCGGCCGCGATAAGGAGATAGCCATGAAATTTTTCGTCGACACCGCCGATGTAAACGAAATCCGCGAGTTGAGCGAGACCGGACTTCTCGACGGGGTGACGACGAATCCGTCGCTCATCATGAAATCCGGACGGCCGATTCTGGAGGTGACCAAAGAGATCTGCGAAATGGTCGAGGGGCCGGTCTCGGCCGAGGTGACAGCCGTCGAATTCGACGAAATGATGCGCGAGGCCGACATTCTCTCCAAGATCGCGGATAACATTGCCATCAAGGTGCCATTGACGCTCGATGGCCTGAAGGCCTGCAAAACGCTCACCTCCAGCGGCCGCATGGTCAACGTCACCCTCTGCTTCTCGGCCAACCAGGCGTTGCTGGCGGCCAAGGCCGGTGCCACCTTCATCTCCCCGTTCATCGGCCGTCTCGACGATACCGGGATCGAGGGAATGGAGCTGATTTCGGAAATCCGGACCATCTACGACAATTACGATTTCGACACTGAAATTCTTGCCGCGTCGATTCGCACGACGAACCACGTGAAGCAGGCCGCCTTGATCGGCGCCGATGTGGCAACGGTCCCACCCGCCGTGCTGAAGGCGCTGGTGAAGCATCCGCTCACGGACAAAGGGCTCGACGCGTTTCTCGCAGACTGGGCGAAAACCGGCCAGAAGATCGGCTGAACCTACGGGCGGGCATTGCCCGCATACGTTCGGAGCAATACGCGAGGCAATCAGGCCGGATGCACCTGGGGCCTCGCGGCGAACTCCGCATCCGGATCCTGGGCCAGCCGCTCGACAGCGTGGGCCTGAAGCTGCGCGGCCATCTCGGCCGGGTCTCCGTCCAGAAGGTCAGGCGGGATGGGCTTGCCGACGATCAACTGGACCGCCCGGCCCTTCTTGTTCAAAAGTTCGTGGAACAGCGTCATATCGCGCAATTCCGTCGAATATTTGGACAGAAGGTAGAACAGACCCGAATTGCGCGCCGTCATGTTGACGGGCACGACAGGCACCTCGTACCGGCGCGCAAGCGCCACCACGGAAGGTTGCCAGGGCCGCTCCGTAAGCTTGTCTTCGTTCCAATAGGCAATCCGCCCCGAGGGGAACAGAATGACGGCTTTCTCGTCCGCGAAGGCTTTCGCCGTCATCTCGAGCGTGTCACGGCTCTTGGCGTGCGACTTTTCACCCGGACGCCATTCCACCGGAATGACGAGTTCCCGGAAATTCGCGTTGACGCGCAGCGCATCACGGTTGGCGAAAACCGCCATGTCCGCGCGCAAATCCTTCATCAGGTCGAAAATGGCGATGCCGTCGGCAATCCCGGTGGGGTGCGTCGGGGCAAGAATAAACGCGCCCTTAGCTGGAATGTTTTCCTTGCCGCGAACCGATATGTTCAGGGACAGCAGATCGCTGATGAACACCATGGCGTCCCAACCCGACATCTCGCTGATCTCGTCGGCCATGGCCACGGCCTGCCGGTAATGGAAGAAGCGATAAAGAACCGGGCGCATGATCGGCCAGAGCGGATGCCTGGACAGATGCATCGTGCGTTCGGCAATGAGCTGGTCGACGACATGCGGCTGCTCGGAGGGCGCGAGTGATTCGCGCTTCAAAATGCGATTTCCAAAGGCTCCGGCAACCGACATGAGCGTCGTGTGAATATCCATGAGTGAAGCACTCCGTGGCGGCTGTTTCACCAAAATTTATGACGTCGCGATGACACGCAACTCAATACACCGAACCGCGCTTCGTTCCTCAAGCTGATGATCTCCTGCGCTTGATATTATATCATCAAATCATCAATGGCGGTCCAGACGCGCCAGATCCTGAGCGACGGCAAGGCGAATCAATTCCGCCAACTCCCGGGCGGCCCTGTCCTCTGCATCGCGCTGTGCGCGCAGAACGGCGAATTCCTGGGGCGGCCTGTCGAAGCCCGCGCTCACCTGACGCTGTCCTGCGGCCAACCCTTCGTCGCTCCCGGCAGCCGTCAGGCGGTAGCTTGCGGCAAGCGTCACCGTACCGGCAGACGGTTCGTTGTCATTGCCACGCTGCACCTGCGCGGCGGACGCCACGCTGCGGGAAACGGATAGATGCACATTATAACGCGGGGCAGCCGGTTCTTCCGCGCCTCCCCTCAGAAGGAAAATCAGATGGTTGCGCACTTCCTGTGCGTAACGTGTGTTCACGGGAGAGACAGCGACGGACGAAAGGGAAACCCCGGTTTCCTGACCCGCATTGCCGGGCTGCGTCGCCAGCAAGGGACGCACCGTGCATCCGGACCCCACAGACAGTGCAAATGCGATCGCTACGAGCACCGCCCCGCGGATCGAGCAGGATGCATTCATTCCTGTTCGCATCACCGCTCCCTTATGGGTCTTGCGACGCACACACGACGGTCAGCGGTCCCACCCGGCTGCAAAATGCTTTTCATGAATTTCACGGGGCGCTCCCTGCTCAAGCCACCACGTTGACGATCCGATTCGGCACCACGATCACCCTGCGCGGGGATGCGCCGTTAAGCGCCTTCTGCACGAAATCGAGAGCAAGGACCGCCTTTTCCACGGCAGCTTGGTCCGCCTCGCGCGCGATTGTCAAATCTCCGCGCTTCTTCCCGTTGATCTGGACCGGCAGCACGATCAGATCGTCCACCACGAGCGCCGGATCGTATTGCGGCCATGCGCTTGCGGAAACCAGACCCTCTCCTCCGATAGCCGCCCAGCATTCTTCCGCCAAATGCGGCATGAACGGGGCAATCAGGTGAATGAGGATCTCCACCGCCTCGCGGGCCGCTGAACGCGTTGCGCGATCTGCCTCGGCGAGCGTGCCGAACGGCGCCTGGAGCTCATTGGCCAGTTGATGGATGCGGGCGATGGCGCGGTTGAAGGCGAGCTGCTCGATATCCTCTTCCACCACCTTCAGCGCCTTGTGCGCTGCCTTGGAAATCGGCGCAGCGCCGCCATCACGGGCTGCGGCGGGTGTCACGTCGGCGATCGCAGGCGCAGCCTCACCCACAAGCCGCCAGACACGCTGGATAAAGCGGTGCGCACCGGCAGCTCCATCGTCCGTCCATTCGACATCGCGATCGGGGGGCGAGTCCGACAGCATGAACCAGCGCGCCGTATCGGCGCCGAAGGATTCGGTGATCTCTTCCGGACTCACCGTGTTCTTCTTCGACTTCGACATCTTTTCCAGCGAGCCGACGGTAACCTCCCGGCCGGTCGCAACCTCGAAGGCCTTGCGTCCTTCTCCGGACGTATCGATGCGCACCTCACTCGGCGCCAGCCAACGGCCGTCCTCTGCACGGTAGGTCTCGTGGACCACCATTCCCTGCGTGAACAGCCCCTTGAACGGCTCGGCAAAATCCAGATGGCCGGTCTCACGCATGCCGCGGGTAAAGAAGCGGGAGTAAAGCAGATGCAGGATCGCGTGCTCGATGCCGCCGATATACTGGTCAACCGGAAGCCAGCGGTTGGCGACATCGCGCTCGGTTGGCGTTTCCGCATGCGGCGCGGTGAAGCGCACGAAATACCAGGACGAATCGACGAATGTGTCCATCGTGTCGGTCTCACGCCGTGCATCGGCACTGCACTGCGGACATTTGACATGGCGCCAGGTCGGATGGCGGTCCAGCGGATTTCCCGGCTTCTCGAAATCGATGTCGTCCGGTAGCTTTACCGGCAGATCTTCCTTCGGCACCGGGACCACACCGCAGGCGTCGCAATGGATCATGGGGATCGGACAGCCCCAGTAACGCTGGCGCGAGATTCCCCAGTCACGCAGGCGGAAATTCACCTTGCGCTCGGCGACCGGCCGTCCGGACAGCGTTTCGTGTTCCAGCTGTTTTGCGACTTCTTCGAAAGCCTCATCGTTCGAGAGACCGTCGAGGAAGCGCGAATTGATCATCACGCCATCGTCCGAATAGGCTTCGTCCGCGATCTGGAACGTGGCCGCATCTGCCCCTTCCGGCATGACGACCGGAACGACCGGCAGCCCGTATTTTCTGGCGAAATCCAGGTCGCGCTGGTCGCCCGATGGACACCCGAAGATGGCGCCCGTGCCGTATTCCATCAGCACGAAGTTTGCCACATAGACCGGCAGCGTCCATTCGGGATCGAAGGGGTGGCGAACCCGAATGCCGGTGTCGAAGCCCTTCTTCTCTGCAGTCTCCAGTACGGCGGCGGACGTGCCGACGCGCCTGCACTCCTCAACGAAGGCGGCAAGCTCTGCATTGCCTTCCGCCGCTTTCCTCGCCAGCGGATGATCGGCGGCGATGGCCATGAAAGATGCGCCAAAAATCGTATCGGGTCTGGTGGTATAGACCTCCAGTTCCTGCTCGCCGTGCGGCGCGGTGTCTTCCACCAGCGGCCAGCGAATAGAAAGACCTTCCGACCGGCCGATCCAGTTGCGCTGCATGAGGCGCACCTTCTCCGGCCACCCTTCCAGACCGTCGAGCGCTTCCAGCAGGTCTTCCGAATAATCCGTGATCTTGAAGAACCATTGCGCAAGCTCGCGGCTCTCCACCAGGGCTCCGGAACGCCAGCCGCGCCCGTCGATCACCTGCTCATTGGCCAGCACGGTCCGGTCCACGGGGTCCCAATTGACCTTGGAGGTCTTTCGCGTCACCAGCCCCTTCTCGTGAAAATCGAGGAAGAGCATCTGCTGACGGTGATAATAGTCGACGTCGCAGGTGGCGAATTCGCGGCTCCAGTCGAGCGACAGTCCCATCATCTTGAGCTGGTCGCGCATGACCGCGATGGTCTGATAGGTCCATTCCTTGGGCTGGACCTTGTTCTGCATGGCAGCGTTTTCCGCCGGCATCCCGAAGGCATCCCAACCCATCGGATGGAGAACGTTGAACCCCTTGGCGCGCTTGTAGCGGGCAACCACATCGCCCATCGTATAGTTGCGCGTGTGGCCGATAT
Organism: Phyllobacteriaceae bacterium; assembly: GCA_029279965.1. Taxonomy (GTDB): domain Bacteria; phylum Pseudomonadota; class Alphaproteobacteria; order Rhizobiales; family Rhizobiaceae; genus Chelativorans. The sequence continues at coordinate 21,997 of JAJUHJ010000006.1, read as the reverse complement.
GGATGCGGCCCGATGGATAGGGGAACATCTCCAGCACGTAATAGGTGGGCCGCTCGTCCTCATTCGAGGTTTCAAAGAGGCGCGCCTCCTCCCACGCCTTTTGCCAGCGGGGTTCGGATGTGCGTGGGTTGTAACGTTCGGTTGCCATGCCCGGTTTTTCACATAGAAAGAGAAAAATGTTTGGCGGACCTTCACCACGGTTTGCCGAAACCGTCAACTCCGCGCCGCCATTCCCCGCGACGGAAACGGGACCTTGAGTGGTGGATTTGAAATCCGTTGTAGAGCGGATCGAGGGGGATGAACGAATTTCAAATCCGAAACCACGCCAGAATCACAGGTTTGTTGGTGTCCTTGTCGAATCCGAAATTCGTGCGGCGCTTTCCGGGTATGATACGAATTTCGGATTCGGGTCACTAGAGGAGTTTGCACAACAATGTCTGACGCCGCCCGCAATCTCGAAGCTGTCATGGGCAGAATCTCCGGGTCCGCGCGCGAATGCGACCGTGAACCGGAAGATGTAGGGCTGATCGCGGTTTCCAAAACTTTTGCCGCAGATGCCATTCGCCCGGTCATCGAGGCGGGTCATCGCGTTTTCGGGGAAAACCGGGTGCAAGAGGCACAAGGAAAGTGGCCGGCGCTGAAGGAAGAATATCCGGATATCGAGCTGCACCTGATCGGTCCTTTGCAGTCCAACAAGACGAAGGATGCAATCGCTCTGTTCGATGTCATCCAGACGGTCGACAGGGAAAAGATTGCCGCCGCGCTCGCCGCCGAGATGGCGAAGCAAAATCGGCATCCGCGCCTTTATGTGCAGGTGAACACCGGTCTTGAAGAACAGAAGGCGGGCATCGATCCGCGCGAGGCGGCAGGCTTTGTCGCCCGTTGCCGTGAGGTGCACGGGCTCAGGATCGAAGGGCTGATGTGCATTCCTCCCATCGACGAAAATCCGGGCCCGCACTTTGCCCTTCTGGAGAAGATCGCGCGCGAGGCGGGTGTTAAACGGCTCTCGATGGGCATGTCCGGTGATTTCGAGACGGCAATCGCCTTCGGCGCCACCAGCGTGCGCGTCGGCTCTGCGATCTTCGGCAGCCGTTAAGCGGTCCGCCGACTGCGGCCAGTCGAGCCACCATCAAACGTCTAATGTTGTGAAAGGCGGTTGATTGGTAGTAATGCATGCGAAGCGAAGGGAAGCGCTCCCGCACCGGAGCGCCTTTCCGCACTATTCTATCCGGAGGAAAAAATGTCCGACCTGCATTTCCATCCTGTTCAGGCGGCCTGGAAGGATCGCGCGCTGATCGACGCGGAAACCTATGAGAAATGGTATCGGGAGAGCATCGAGAACCCCGAGGCGTTCTGGACCGAGCATGGGAAGCGCATCGACTGGTTCGAGCCCTTCACCAAGGTACAGAACACGTCCTTCGAAGGCGATGTGTCCATCAAATGGTTCGAGGATGGTGTCACCAACATCGCATATAATTGCATCGACAGGCACCTGAAAGAGCGCGGCAATCAAACCGCCATCATCTGGGAAGGCGACGATCCCTCAGAAGACAAGAAGATCACCTATAACGAGCTTTACGAGCACGTCTGCCGGCTGGCCAATGTGCTGAAGGCACGGGGCGTCAAGAAGGGCGACCGGGTGACGATCTACATGCCGATGATTCCGGAAGCCGCCTATGCGATGCTAGCCTGCGCGCGCATTGGCGCCGTCCACTCGGTCGTGTTCGGCGGCTTCTCGCCCGATTCGCTCGCCGGCCGCATCGAAGACTGCAGCTCCGACTTCGTCATCACGGCCGATGAGGGCGTTCGCGGCGGCAAAGCAATTCCGCTGAAGGAAAACACCGACAAGGCGATTGCCATTGCCGAAAAGGCCGGCGCGAAGGTGCGCCACGTGCTCGTCGTCCGGCGTACCGGCGGGAGCATCGACTGGAAGGACGGCCGCGACCTTTGGTACCATGAGGAAACCGAGGGCGCGAAACCGGAATGCGAGCCAGAGAGGATGAATGCGGAAGATCCGCTCTTCATCCTCTACACCTCCGGATCGACCGGAAAGCCCAAGGGCGTCCTGCACACCACGGGCGGCTATCTCGTTTATGTCTCGATGACACACCAATATGTCTTCGACTATCACGATGGAGACATCTATTGGTGCGCAGCCGATGTGGGCTGGGTGACGGGCCACAGCTATATCGTTTACGGACCACTCGCCAATGGTGCCATCACCACCATGTTCGAGGGTGTGCCGAACTACCCCGATGCATCGCGCATCTGGCAGGTGGTCGATAAGCACAAGATCAACATCCTTTATACCGCGCCGACGGCGATTCGCGCCCTGATGGGAGCGGGCGACGACTTTGTGAAGAAAACGTCGCGCTCGACCCTGCGCCTCCTCGGTTCGGTGGGCGAACCCATCAATCCGGAAGCCTGGGAGTGGTATTACCGGGTGGTCGGAGACGAGCGCTGCCCGGTGGTCGACACATGGTGGCAAACGGAAACGGGCGGCATCATGATTACGCCCCTGCCCGGCGCCATAGACCTCAAGGCCGGTTCAGCCACAAAGCCCTTCTTCGGCATCAAACCCCAACTCGTGGACGGCGATGGAAACATCATTGAAGGGGAGGGCTCCGGAAATCTTTGCATCACAGATTCCTGGCCGGGCCAGATGCGGACCGTTTATGGCGATCACAAGCGCTTCGTGGAGACTTATTTCTCCACCTATAAGGGGAAATACTTTTCCGGCGACGGGTGCCGCCGCGACGAAGACGGCTATTACTGGATCACCGGCCGCGTCGATGACGTCATCAACGTTTCCGGCCACCGCATGGGCACGGCCGAGGTGGAATCGGCGCTCGTTGCCCATGAAAAAGTGTCGGAGGCGGCAGTCGTCGGATACCCGCACGACCTGAAGGGGCAGGGCATTTACTGCTACGTGACGCTGATGGCTGGAGAAACGAGTTCGGAAGAGCTCAAGAAAGAGCTGGTCGCGCATGTGCGCACCGAAATCGGCCCGATCGCCACACCCGACAAGATCCAGTTCGCACCGAGCCTGCCCAAGACCCGCTCCGGAAAGATCATGCGTCGAATCCTGCGCAAGATCGCCGAAGACGATTACAAGGCGCTTGGCGACACCTCGACGCTGGCCGACCCGGCCGTCGTCGAGGATCTGGTGGAAAATCGGCAGAACAGGAGATAGTGCAGCAACGGGACGGAGCGGCCCGAAAGCGCCGTGGCCGGTCAGATCGTTCCCGCGCCCGCCCCGTCTCTGCCGCCGCTTCCTTGTCGGCCGTGCCGCGCATCGCGGCACGGTGCACCGACAGCGTCCTCGCAAACCTTCACATGGTTGGCCAAGGCCTCCTGGGACAGGAAAGCACTGACGGTCGTGATGTCGCGTCCCTTGAATTTCTCCATGTGTTGGAGTTGCTGAAGCCGCTCGAGAAGTTCAACGCGGGTCATATCCTCTCCTTCACATCAACCGGAATGCGGGTGCGGGCTTACGGAATGATCAGGTAGCCCCCACGCGCGCCTTGAGTGGAATTTCAACGTCGATTTCCAATGTGGAGACCTGGTCTCCGCGATCCATCGTCACCTTGACCTGCTCGCCGTCGACTTTCACGTGCTTGGCGATCACGGCGAGAATCTCTTCGCGCAGGCGCGTAACCAGATCTGAATCACCCACTGATGCCCGCTCATGGGCAAGCAAGACCTGCAGTCTGTCGCGTGCGGTGGGCGCGGAAGCCTTCTTTCCAAAAAATCCGAGAATGTTCATGCGGCCCTCCATCCGAAAAGCTTCCCGAGCAGGCTGCGCTTTTCGCCGGGAATGCTGATGGGCACGTCCTCGCCCGCAAGCCGCCGCGCGGCCTGGAGATAAGCCTGTGCCGGCGCGCTCTGGCTGTCGGCCAGGGTGACGGGCATGCCGATGTTGGAGGCGCGCAGGACATCCATGCTTTCAGGCACGATGCCGAGCAATGGGATGGACAGGATTTCAAGGACGTCTTCAACGCTCAACATATCGCCGCGTTCGGCCCGGTTGGGATTGTAGCGGGTGAGAAGCAGATGCCTGTCCATGCGCTCGCCGCGCTCGGCCTTGGCGGTTTTCGCATCGATAAGCCCGATGATGCGATCCGAATCCCTGACCGACGAGACTTCCGGATTGGTGACAACCACGGCAACGTCGGCGTGGCGCATGGCCAGTGTCGCGCCGCGCTCGATGCCGGCGGGACTGTCGCATATGACCCAGTCGAAAGTCTTCTTCAGGGCACCGATTACCCGTTCGACCCCCTCTGCCGTCAGATTGTCCTTGTCGCGCGTCTGCGAGGCCGGCAGCAGATAGAGCGTTTCCAGCCGCTTGTCCCGGATGAGCGCTTGCGCCAGCTTTGCTTCGCCCTGAATGACGTTGACGAGATCATACACCACCCGTCTTTCCGCGCCCATTACAAGGTCGAGGTTGCGCAAGCCGACGTCAAAGTCGACGACGACCGTCTTCTCCTTCCGCTGCGCCAGCGCGGCGCCGAGAGCGGCAGCCGAAGTCGTCTTTCCGACGCCCCCCTTTCCCGATGTTACTACAACGACCTTTCCCATTGGCATCTCCTGTCGGCCTTGCCCGCCCGCCTTAATTGAGTGTCTCTGTCTTGATCGCATCGCCATCGAGCCAGAGGTGAACCGCCCGTCCGCGAAGATGCGGCTCGATGTCCTCGGCCGTCTTGTACAGACCGTCGATCGCAAGCAGCTCTGCTTCCAGTTTGCTGCAGAAAATGCGCGCCGAGGCGTTGCCCATCGACCCTGCCATCGCCCGCCCGCGAAGTGCGCCGTAGACATGGATGGAGCCGCCGGCAACCACTTCCGCGCCGGACGCGACGGAGGCAATGATCGTGATATCACCCTCCGGAAAGATCACCGATTGTCCCGAACGCACGGGCTGATCGATGATCATCGAGGGGACTGGCCGCACAGGCTGCGGTTCGGGCTGACCGGCGGGCGCGGGTTCGGAACCGCCCGAATCAGGTGCGGCGGCGGCCGCCTCTGCGATCGGTTCTTCGATATCCTGCGTGGCACGGCCTCCCGACATCGCAGGCGGCATATCCGCGCCGAGGAGGGACGGCCTGGCGCCTTCGATCCCGATGACCCGAACGTTCCGCCTGGAAAGCTCGTCGATGAATTCCTTCAACTCCGGGCGGCTGATCTGAAGCCCCTCGATATCCAGCACAACAGGACGCCTCAAGAAGAAGCCTGCCGAACGCGCGGCCAAATCGTCGAGTTGGTGCAGCCAATCTCCAAGGGGGAGTTCCGGCGAAAGCGCCAGCGCCATGAAAGAGCGGCCTTTGAGGCGGATCGGGCGAGGTTGGGTTAGCACATTGGTCATCTTGGTTAATTTTTCGTTGCTCAAGAGTTATGCGAATCACGGTTAACGCATCGTTAACCAACGAGCTTTGTATGAGGAAATGAAAGAATATTAATCCACCGCTGCCGTCGGAAGCTTCGACGAGAATTCACGCCTCAGTCGCCATGCGTCATTTCAGGCGGACACGACAATGATGCAGCGCGCGTTCCGCAAGCCGTGCTCGATCGAGCCTGCAACGCGGTCATCCGAAAGGCAGCGAGCTTCTTCCATTCGAAATAAGCAATGATGCCCTTGCACCACCACGACACCGACTCCACATAGGGAGCATGTGCAACGAAACGAAAGGAGGTGATCCAATGTCGAGTGAATTCAGTTCCAGCGTGGCCTCGGCGGATTGCCTTTTCCGGGAGCAGCCTCTCGGCTAAAGCGCATGACGCGCGGCCAGGTGGCACTGCACCTGACTTGCTGGCCGCGCCAGGAATGGATACACGGGGGCCGTCCTGATAGGGCGGCCCTTTCCTTTAGAGGATGTACGCCTCGACGGCGGCTTTGCCTCAACCGTGCCCGTTCCCCCGTTCCTCTCGCAGTTCCATGCGGCGGTAGAAGTCGGCAAGCTGTTTTCCGCGCTCCGGCTTGAATGCGCGGTCGGCATCCCGAATCACGGCGATACGATCGATGCGGAATGTACGGAAATCGCCGCGCAACTCACACCAGGCGGCCAAAGTCCACACTTTGCCCCAAAACCATAAGCCGAGTGGGCGCACATCGCGCTTCGTCATGCGGCCCATCTCGTCCTGATAGTCGAGGGCAAGAACGCGGCGGCTTTCCACCGCGCGCTCCAGCGTATCGATCGTCTCGCGCTCGACATCACTGATCACCCAGTCGGGCGTGTGGATCTCTGTACGCGAAATGCGGTCGCGTTCGCTGTCCGGCAGAACGGTTCCGATCTTGATCAACGCCTCCTCGGCCGCGCGCGCCATCGCTGCGCCGCCAAAGGCACGCACCATGCGCGCGCCGGTGACCAGCGCGACGATCTCGTCACGCGTGAACATGAGGGGCGGCAGCTCGAAGCCTTCGCGCATCAGATATCCGACGCCCGCCTCTCCGTCGATTGGGACGCCCGTTGATTGCAGGTCGGCGATGTCGCGATAGATGGTGCGTTCGGAAACTTCGAGCCGCTCCGAAAGAATGCGCGCGGTGACAAGGCGTCCTCCACGCAGATGCTGAACGATCTGAAAGAGCCGGTCGGCGCGCCGCATCAAGGCAACTCCTCACGCAAAGATTCCGAAGCTGTTGCCATCAGGATCGAGACAATACACGAATCGCCCGGCTGGAATCGAGATGATGTCGGAGACGATCCGGCCGCCATTGACGCTTACCCGCTCCATTGCCTCTTCCAACGGCCCGGATACGGCGAGGTGAATGGTGATTCCGGTGCCTTCCTGCGGCGGCTTACCAGGATAAAGATGGCCGGCGACGGATTTTTCCGGATCGCTGGCCGCGAAACGCGCCATGGGGACGGAGCCTTCCATGTCAGTAAGCTCGTTCTGAAGCACCGCACCGTAGAACGCTCTGGCGCGGCCCATGTCGGATACGGGTATTTCGAACCACACGGCTGAATGGTCAGGGATGAAAGGCGACATCGGCAAGCTCCTCATTTCATCAACCGGCAAAGAAATACCGCAACCCTCCTGACGGCATTCTGTCAGGAGCGATGTCAGGGCTTGAGGGCAATTGAAAAACCGGTCCCCGTCCTGATGATTCGAGATAGCCCCCATCCAGACCTCACGCCGCTGCTGCACGACCTAGCGCGCCGTGCGTCTTTTTGGACGCACATGGACGCGCTATCTCATTGAATCTACGCATCGTGCTTTCCGAAAATCGATTCAGATTTTCGGGCCGATGCTTTAGCGACGCCGAAACGCATCCCAATCGACGTCTCTTTGCAAGCGCGTCGGCAGGTCGTTCATGATACGCTCGCCCAACCTGCCACGGCGGCGCTGCCGAAATCCGCCGATCCATCCGGCCACCATGGTAACGACAGCGGTCATTGGCTTATCCTCCAGTTTCAGGACTGGAAGCATCGCATAATCCTGATGACAACATTCTGTCAGGAGACGTCGCTCCAGCGCCGAGCGCCCGTTCGGACGCACGAGGGACGCGGAGCCAGCGAAATCCACGCCATCGTGCTTTCCGAAAACTGATTCGGGTTCCCTGGCCGATGCTGTAGGATCCCGGCCTATTCTTCCGGCTGTACCTCGACCGTATAATTGAGCGGCAGACGGCCGCCATCGGCATAGATGGTCTGGCCGGTGATGTAGCTTGCATCGTTCCCGGCGAGGAACGCGGCAATTCCCGCTATCTCCTGTGGGTCTCCGATCCGCCCCAGCGGCGTGCGCGACAGAATGCGGTTCCTGGCGGCAGGGTCCGCGTTCACGCTGGAGAGCATGTCGGTCATGATGGAGCCTGGGCCGATGGCGTTGACGCGGATGCCATAAGGGGCCAGCGCCAGAGCCATGACCTTGGTGAGCTGGCTCACTCCGCCCTTGGAGACCGAATAGGGCACCTGATTGGCAATCGCGAAAACCGCGTTCACGGAGGACATGTTGACGATGGCGCCAGCGGGGCCCCCGTTTTGCACCTTTTCGACCATGTATCTGGCCACTGCCTGGCCGACCAGAAAGCTTCCCTTCAGGTTTACCTGCAGCACCCGGTCGAAATCCTCTTCCTTGAGATCGAGGAAATCGGCGCCGTGCACGATGCCGGCATTGTTGACCAGAATGTCGATGTCGCCGAGCGTTTCAATGGCCGAGGCGATCAGGTTGTGAACGTCCAGCCTTTTTCCCACATCGGTCTTGACGAAGCTGGCCTCACCCAGCTTTTCCAGATCCCCGATAGCGCGTTCACCTCCCTCAGCGTCGATGTCGGCTAAGATCACGCGGGCACCATCGCGCAGGAAACGCTCGGCGATGGCGTAGCCTATACCACGTGCGCCGCCGGTCACGATTGCGGTCTTCCCATCCAGCGCCATGATTTACCTCAAAGCTAGCAAGACACAAAAACTGGACCCGAGCCGATCGGACGTCAAGCCGCCATCACTTTGACAGGTCCGGCAAAATACGATCAAACACCCAGGTTTACGCAACCGGGGCCAGCCAGCCGCATGACAAAAATCCTTTCGCTGCTGATCGTGGCCATGATGATCCTGCACATCATCCGGCCATTAGGTCTTCCCGGCCTGCGCAAGCGCAGCGATTTCTGGAAGCTCGCCATTGCCGCGCTTGGCGCCATGATGCTGACGGTCGCGCTCAGCCACGGGGGCGGCTGAGCACGAAAGGTGCGAACAGCGCCGCCCTGGTTCAGGCGGCGGTCTCCAATTCCTGCGTCCAGTCACCGCGTGCCGCGAGCCCGTTCATCCTTGCGCGATGGGCGAAGGCCCGCTGGCCAGCTGCGACATTTTCACTCTTACCGCCCCACGCCTTGAGCGCAGCCGCCTGCAGAGCCCGACCATAAGAGAAGGTCAGTTTCCACGGCATGTCATAAGTGGCATTCATGATCGACAGATGGGCTGTCGCTTCCTCGTCGGACTGGCCGCCTGAAAGAAAGGCAATACCGGGGACAGCGGCAGGCACAGTGGCTCGGAAGCAGCGCACCGTCTTCTCGGCCACTTCCTCGCGGGAGGCCTTGCGGGCATTCTTGCCGTCGATGACCATGTTGGGCTTCAAGACCATGCCTTCAAGGGACACGCGGGCGTCGTATAGCTCTGTGAAGACCGTCTTCAGCACCCATTCCGTGACGTCATAGCATCGATCGATCGAGTGGTTCGCGGGCGCACCGTCCATCAGCACTTCCGGCTCGACAATCGGCACAATTCCCGCTTCCTGGCAGAGCGCAGCATAACGCGCGAGCGCCTGAGCGTTCTGCTTGACGGCGCCCCATGTCGGCAGGCCGTCGGAAATGGCAATGACACCGCGCCATTTTGCGAACCGTGCCCCAAGGTCGTAATATTCGGCCAGCCTCTCCCGCAGCCCGTCGAGACCTTCGGTGATCTTTTCGTCCGGAAAACCAGCAAGCGGTTTGGCGCCCTTGTCCACCTTGATGCCGGGAACAGCTCCGGTGCGCGTGATGATCTCCACCAGCGGCGTGCCGTCTTTCGCCTGCTGGCGGATCGTCTCGTCATAGAGGATCACGCCGGAAATATGGCTGCGCATAGCCTCCTCGGTGGAAAACAGCATCTCACGGTAATCGCGTCGCGTGTCCGCCGTCGATTCCACGCCGATGCTGTCAAGCCGTTTGGCGATGGTGCCGGTGCTTTCGTCGGCCGCCAGAATGCCCTTTCCCTCCGCCACCATCCTGGCGGCGATATCCTCCAGCCGTTCGCTCATCGTGCTATCTCCTGTCGCATCGGCAAAATCGATAGCAGATGGAAGCATAAAACGGAATGCGCGCCAAATCCCCTAATCGATTGAAAGGAAAAGAATTTTTGCAGGATTAACGCGTGAGTGCCGCCACGCCCGGCAAGGTCTTGCCTTCCATCCACTCCAGGAATGCACCACCCGCTGTTGACACGTAGGTGAAGTCATCGGCAACACCGGCCTTGTTGAGCGCAGCCACTGTGTCTCCGCCGCCGGCGACCGACACCAGCAGCCCTTCGCGCGTGCGCTGCGCCGCATGCCGGGCAGCTTCCATCGTCGCCACGTCGAATGGCTCGATTTCGAAAGCGCCAAGCGGCCCATTCCAGACCACCGTTTTGGCACGGTCGAGCCACTCGATCACCTTTTCAAGGGTCTTCGGGCCAACATCGAGGATCATGGAATCGCCCGGCACCGCATCGATGTCCACCGTTTCGCTTTCCGCGCCCGCCTCGAACTTCCGGGCCACCACCGCATCGGCGGGCAGGATGAGCGCGCAGCCTGCCGTGGCCGCATCGATCATGATCTGCTTTGCTGTTTCTGCCAGATCGTGCTCGCACAAGGACGCGCCAACCTCGGTTCCCCGCGCCGCCAGGAACGTGTTGGCCATGCCGCCACCGATCACCAGCGCGTCGACCTTCTTTACCAGATTGGTAAGAAGATCGATCTTGGTCGAAACCTTGGCGCCACCGACGACAGCCACGACCGGCCGCGCCGGACTGCCGAGACCTTTCTCCAGCGCCTCCAACTCGGCCTGCATGGTGCGTCCCGCATAGGATGGCAACTGCCGGGCGAGCCCTTCCGTAGAAGCATGCGCCCGATGAGCAGCTGAAAATGCGTCGTTGACGTAGATATCGCCATTGTTCGCCAGCGCCTTGGCGAAGTCGGGGTCATTCTTCTCTTCGCCGGGATGAAACCGGGTGTTTTCCAACAGCAGAATGGTGCCGGGCGTCATCGCCGCCACCGCGTCTTCCGCCGCCTTGCCCACGCAGTCCGCCGCGAATTGCACCTGCCGCCCAAGCGTCTGTTCCGCAGCGCGTGCGATGGGATCCAGCGAGGCTTCGGCAACGCGCTGCCCCTTCGGCCGGCCGAAATGTGCAAGCAGAATCACCTTCGCGCCCTTGTCTGCCAGTTCGATGACCGTGGGCGCGACACGCTCGATGCGTGTGAAGTCCGTGACCGCACCGTCCTTTACCGGAACGTTGAGGTCCACACGCACAAGCACCCGTTTGCCTGCAACCTCCGCGAGGTCATCCAGCGTTTTGAAACCGGCCATGCGCTTGCTCCTCGCTTTTCAGGCTGACACCGCGAGCATACAGCGCGACGCGGACGAGACAAGAGCCACGGCCACCGTCACGGTCCTCAATCCTCGATCACCCGTTCACTGCTCCGCGCGACCGAGCGCCGGCGCTGCCTCTGCTGCCGGGCGAATGTCCAGACGCGGCTCAGAGCCTCGCCGATGCTGATGAAGACGGGCACTTGCGCTGGCGGCGGCGGCGGGTCGACCGACAGACCGATGCTGGTGATCCGCCCCTCTTCATCGACATCGCGCACGATGAGCTCGATATTGCCAAGCGGCAGCCGGTCGCCGTAGTCGGCCCGCCCGCCGAGGCGCTTTCGGACGAAATCCGCGATGGGAAGAGCCTGGTCCTCCTCGCTGAGTCCAAGCGCGTAGGCAGCTTCTATATCGGCCGTCGGACGCGCCGGATCGAGTGCAAAAGCGCCGAAGAATTCCGCATCCTCGGGATCAACTTCCACGGGGCTTGCGAACAGGCGGTCGAGCAGGGGCGGATATCGATCAGGAACGAAGATATAGACACGGTCCCCGACCATCAGCCGGCCGGCATACTGATAGGTCATCGAGCGTCCGTCCCGCACGACCAGCGAAGGCCGCGCCCAGCGCGGGATCCGTTCGCCACGCGCCACCGGGCTACCCTCGACGACGCGGTAGGCCAGCAGTTCATGGCGGGCAGAGCCAGGCAACTCCAGCTCCACCTTGTCGAGCGGTCCCATTCGCGAGGGCACGACCAGCCCAAGCCGGCGCGCCAGCGGCGCCACACTCCAGCCCTGAACGAGAAGCGAGACCAGCACCATGATGAAGACGATGTTGAAGATCGCCCGCCCCTGCTCCAGATCGTCGATCAGGGGCAGGATGGCAAGCAGGATGGACACCGCGCCACGCAGCCCAACCCAGGAGATAAATGCGGTTTCGGACCGGGAATAGTTGAACGGTGCAAGACAGATGGCCACCGCCAGCGGGCGCGCAACGAAGATCAGGAAAAGGCCAATGGCCAGCGCCGGCAGCGCGATCGAGGCAAACTGCGAGGGCGTCGCCAGCAGACCGAGCACGAGAAACATGATGATTTGGGCAAGCCAGGTCACGCCGTCCTGGAACCGCTTCAACATGGCGGTGCGACGCAGCTTTGCATTCCCCGCCACCAGTCCGGCAACATAGACGGCGAGGAACCCGGACCCCCCCATCGCTCCCGCCAGCGCAAAGACGAGCAGCGAAAGGGTGAGCACGAAAATGGGCTGAAGTCCCTGCTCCAGCTTCAGACGCATCACCAGGCGGACGATCATATACCCGCCTGCGAGTCCCGCCACCAGGCCGATGCCCATCTGTTGGAAAAAGCCGAAGACCACTTCCGTGGCCAGTTCGGCCGGCTCGAACGCCACACCCGAGGAAATCAGGCTGATGAGTGAAAGGGTTAGAAAGATGGCTATGGGGTCGTTCGAGCTGGATTCGACTTCCAGTGTGGACCGGACCCGCTCGCGGACCGAAATGTTGCCGACCCGAAGCAGAAAGAAGACCGCTGCCGCGTCCGTGGAAGCGATGGTGGCGCCAAGCAGAAAGGATTCGAGCCAGTTGAAACCGGCGATGTAGCGCGTCGCCACACCCACCAGCCCCGCAGTGAGCACGACCCCGAATGTTGCCAGGATGACAGCGGGGGCGGCGGCGCTGCGCAACGTCGTGATGGACGTCCCGAAGCCGGAGTCGAACAGGATGACCGCCAGGGCGAGCGAACCGACGAAGAAGGCGATCGAGGCATTGTCGAAATCAATGCCCAACCCGTCGGTTCCGGCGGCAAGGCCAATACCAAGAAAAACGAGCAGGAGGGGGGCGCCGACGCGAAACGCGATCAGGCTTGAAAACGCGGCAAAAAGAACGAGTGCCGTGGCAATCAGTGTTAATAAATAAATAGATTGGTCCATAAGCCTCTCTGAATAGGTGTTCCCTGGCTAAATTGCGGTGATTGCCGAGGCAATGCAAGAAGCCGCAACAAATAAAGAAACCCGGCACATGGGATGCCGGGTTTCGACCACAAGATGCCAGTTCGGTTACGATGTCCGCCGGTAAACCGGCATCGATTTTCGGAAAAGCCGAAGCAGACGCTCGTCGCTCCTTGCCTTCAGACCGAACGCACGCGCTATCCGATCGTTTTTCCAAACACCGCCGCCACATCGGCCATGCGGTTGGAAAAACCCCACTCATTGTCGTACCAAGACATCACCCGCACAAGATCGCCCTCGATGACCTTCGTCTGGTCGAGCGCGAAGGTGGAAGAGGCGGGGTTGTGGCTGAGATCGATCGAAACGAGCGGTTCTTCCGTATAGGCAAGGATGCCCTTCAGCGGACCTTCTGTAGCGGCGGCCACCAACGTCTGGTTAACTTCCTCAACAGTCACGGCACGTTTGGGCACGAATTTGAAATCGATGACGGAGACATTCGGCGTCGGCACACGAATGGACACGCCGTCGAGCTTGCCCTGGAGTTCCGGAAGCACGAGACCGACCGCGCGCGCTGCTCCCGTGGAGGTCGGGATCATCGACATGCCGGCGGCACGGGCACGGTAAAGGTCCTTGTGCATCGTATCGAGCGTCGGCTGGTCGCCCGTATAGGCATGCACCGTTGTCATAAAACCCTTCTGGATGCCGAAGGTGTCGTTCAGCACCTTTGCGACGGGCGCCAGGCAGTTCGTGGTGCAGGAGGCGTTCGAGATGATGATATGGTCCTTGGTGATCTTGTCGTGATTGACCCCATAGACCACCGTAAGGTCGGCCCCCTGGGAAGGGGCGGAAACCAGAACACGCTTAGCGCCTGCATCAATATGCGCCGACGCCTTGTCTCTCGCAGTGAAGATGCCCGTGCATTCGAGCACAATGTCGACGCCCAGATCGCCCCACGGCAGATTGGCCGGGTCCCGTTCCGCCAACACCTTGAACGAGGCGGAATCGACTCTGATGCTGTCGCCCTCGACCTTCACCTCTGCAGGAAAGCGCCCATGAACGCTGTCGTAGCGCAGCAAATGGGCATTGGTCTCGATCGGACCCAGATCATTGATTGCAACGACCTCAATATCCTTGCGGCCGGATTCATGAATGGCCCGCAGAATATTGCGGCCGATACGACCAAATCCATTGATGGCTACTTTGACGGTCATGATTACCATTACCTCCGGCGAGCTTGGCGCCGCTCTAGGCGGCGTTCGATAAGGACAAGAAAGTGGTGTTAGGCCGCACGAAGACGCGCTTCGACGGCCTCCACCGCGGCTTCCGCCGTAATGCCGAAATGTTTGTAAAGGTCCGGGGCTGGCGCACTGGCGCCGAATCCGCTCATTCCGACAAACAGTCCGTCACTTCCGATAAAGCGGTCCCAACCCTGACGAATGCCTGCCTCTATGGCGATCCGCACCGGCGCTTCGCCGATGATGGCATCGCGGTAATCGTCATCCTGCCGCTCGAACAGTTCGAAGCAGGGAACCGATACGACGCGTGTGGGGTGCCCACGCTTTTCCAGAAGCTTCTGCGCCTCCACGGCAATCTCCACTTCCGAGCCACTGGCGAAGATTGTCACCTCGGCCTCATCGCTGGCGGGCAGCAATTCATAGGCACCACGGGCGCAAAGATTCTCTTCGGTAAATTCCGTGCGTACGGGCTCCAGCTTTTGCCGGGTCAACGCAAGAGTAGACGGCGTATCGCGCGACTCCAGCGCAACTTGCCAGCATTCCGCCGTCTCCACGGCGTCGGCTGGGCGGAAAACCAGATGGTTGGGAATGGCGCGCAGTGCCGCCAGGTGTTCCACCGGCTGATGTGTCGGTCCATCTTCACCGAGGCCGATGGAATCGTGCGTCATCACGAAGATGGAGCGGATGCCCATCAACGAGGCGAGCCGCATGGCCGGGCGCGCATAATCGGAAAAGGTGAGAAAGGTTCCGCCGTAGGGAATGAGGCCGCCATGCAGCGTAATGCCATTCATGGCCGCTGCCATGGCATGTTCGCGGATGCCATAATGGATATAGCGACCGGAAAAATCAGTTGGGGTGACTGAGGCTGTCTGGCTGGTCTTGGTGTTGTTCGAGCCGGTAAGATCGGCAGAACCGGCGAGAGTCTCAGGCACGCAATCATTGATGACTTCGAGGGCCATCTCCGAAGCGTTGCGTGTCGCCACCTTGGGCGTCTCTTTCGTCAGCTTCCGCTTGTAGTCGAGCATCGCGTCGGCAAGCGCACCGGGTAGATCGCCGCGCATTCTCCGTTCGAACTCGGCGCGGATCTCCGCCTCAGCAGCGGCCAGCCGCTTCTCCCACGCGCCACGCTCCTTGGCCGAGCGCAAACCCGCAAGCCGCCAGTCGTCGAGGATGTCCGACGGTATCTCAAAGGGGGCTGCTTCCCATCCAAGCGCCTTGCGCGTCTCGGCAATTTCCTCCGCTCCCAGCGGGGAGCCATGAACCTTGGCCGTGCCTGACTTTGTAGGCGCGCCGTGGCCGATGGTGGTGCGGAACGCGATCATGGTCGGGCGGTCCGACCGCCGCGCCTTCTCGATGGCGGCGGCGATGGCGTCGGGATCGTGCCCATCGACACGCATCGTGTTCCAGCCCGATGCGGCGAATCGTTCGCACTGATCGGTGGAATCGGCCAGCGACACCGGTCCGTCGATGGAAATCTGGTTGTCGTCGAACAGCACGATCAGCTTGGAAAGCCGCAGGTGACCGGCGAAGGCCAGTGCTTCCTGGCTGATGCCTTCCATCAGGCAGCCGTCGCCCACCAGAGCGTAGGTGTAGTGGTTGACGAGATCGTCGCCGAAGCGAGCGTTAAGCAATCGCTCTGCGAGCGCCATTCCAACGGCGTTCGCGACTCCCTGGCCTAGCGGGCCCGTGGTGGTCTCGATCCCCGCCGCATGGCCGTACTCCGGATGTCCTGCCGTGCGCGATCCGAGCTGACGGAAGTTCTTGATCTCGTCGATGGTGATATCTTCGTAACCCAGGAGATAGAGCAGGGAATACAGCAGCATCGATCCGTGGCCGGCAGAAAGGACAAAGCGGTCCCTGTCCGGCCAGCCGGGGTTTTTCGGGTCATGCGTCATAAAGCGCGTGAACAGCACTGTCGCAATGTCCGCCGCACCCATCGGCAGGCCTGGATGCCCGGATTTGGCGTTCTCCACGGCATCCATGGAGAGGAAGCGGATCGCATTTGCCATCCGGTCGTGTTTTTCGCGTGAAGTCATCTCTGCTCGCTGCTGCTGGGGCTGCCACAAGAAAGCAAAGGACAAATAACAGGTGCTCGGTCCAAGTCAACAAACACCCCTGCCGGAAGAAGGTTCATTCTCCCACCGCCGCTTTCTTCCCGCAAAACGATGGATGGCGCGAGCAAACGGGGGAATAGCCCGTCCAGCATGTTGACGGCGGTTTAACCCAGCGCATAATCTTTCATAGGTAATTTCTTCTGATTGCGGGCAATTCGCGGGCGGGGCGGGCCGGAGATGGTGCAATGAGCAGTGACACCACGCTCAGAGAGGTGCTCGGTCGGCTGGGAAAGGCCATCGAAGGACTGGAAGCGGCCGCGGAAGCAAGGCTGGAAAAACAGCGCGACTTTTCTGATGTCGAGGCGGAGGCGCAGCGCATGGGCGCGGATCGCGCCCGCCTCGCTCAGGAAATCGACAAATCGGAAGCGCGGGCCGAAAGGCTTGCGGAGGTCAATCGCGAAGTTTCGCGCAGGCTTGTGACGGCGATGGAAACGATCCGCGCCGTCCTCGACCGCTAGTCGGATTGATAGAGATGGCGCAAGTTACGGTCACCATTGACGGCAAGGCCTATCGCATGGCCTGCGACGAAGGCCAGGAAGAACACCTTATCGAACTTGCGGAACGCTTCGACCGCTATGTCGGGCACCTGAAAGAGGCCTTCGGAGAGATCGGCGATCAGCGCATCACGGTGATGGCAGGTATCATGGTGATGGACGAGATGGCGGAGCTTCAAAAGCGTATGCACGGGCTTGAAAGCGAGATCGCAACCCTGCGCAAGACGCGCGACGATGCCCTGTCGAGGGCAGGCAAGAACGACGCTGCGTTGACCGGCACTCTGGTGGAACTCGCTGAGCGCATCGAGTCGGTCGCCACGAAACTGTCCCGCTCCTGAAAGGACGCGGAACGGCAAGGATAATGACGAATCCCGGGACCATGCCTCTTGAAAATCCCGTCCAGCTCGCCGTCATCGGCGCAGCCCACGGGATCAAGGGCGAAGTGCGGGTGAAGGCCCTCACGGAAGATCCAATGGCGCTCGCCGCCTACGGCCCGCTCTACACCTCGACCGGCCGATCCCTTACAATCGCTGATCTGCGGCCCGGCAAGGGCGTTCTCATCGTGCGTTTCGAAGGGGTTGCGGATCGAAATGCGGCGGAGGCACTGAACGGGGAGGCACTGTTCATCGACCGCTCCGCGCTGCCGGCGGAACTGGAGGATGAGGAATTCTACCACGCGGACCTGATCGGCCTGGCCGTCGTTGACGAGGCCGGTGAGGGCGCGGGCCGAATCGTGGCTGTCCACGATTTCGGCGCCGGAGACCTGCTGGAGATTCGCCCGCCTTCCGGGCAAACGGTTCTGATCCCCTTCACCCGCGATGCCGTGCCGAACATCGATCTGAACGGCGGCCGCGTCCACATAAACCGGCGGGCAGCCGGGTTGGAGGACGAGACGCCGCCTTCCAGGAAACGTACGCCGGGCTCCGAAGGGCCCGATGCAACCGGAGGCCGATCTTGAGCTTTCACGCCACGGTCCTCACGCTCTACCCTGAAATGTTCCCCGGCCCCTTGAATCTTTCACTCGCCGGGCGTGCCCGCACGGCCGGCGTATGGTCGCTGGACACCGTGCAGATACGCGATTTCGCCCATGACAGGCACCGCAGCGTCGATGATACGCCAGCCGGCGGCGGGGCCGGCATGGTGATGCGGCCGGATGTTCTGGCCAGAGCCGTGGATGCCGCCGCACCCGAAGACGATCCGCGTCCGCGAATTCTCATGAGCCCGCGCGGAAAGCCACTCAACCAGGCCCGCATTCGCGCGCTGGCCAACGGGCCCGGCGCCATCATCCTGTGCGGCCGTTTCGAGGGGGTGGACCAGCGCGTGATCGAAACAAGGGCGCTGGAGGAAATCTCCATTGGCGACTATATCCTGTCCGGTGGCGAGCCGGCCGCTCTTGTCCTCCTCGACGCGGTCGTACGGCTTCTGCCGGGCGTCATGGGAAACGAGACCTCCGGCATGGAAGAAAGCTTCGAAAGCGGTCTTCTCGAACACCCCCATTATACGCGGCCGCAAACCTTCGAAGGCCTCGAAATCCCGGACGTTCTGACCTCCGGAAATCACCGCAGAATCGCGGAATGGCGGCTTGCCGAAGCGGAAAAGCTGACAAGGGAGCGGCGGCCCGATCTGTGGTCCGCCTACCGGAAGCAGAAGGGGCAGACATGAATATGCTCTTGCGGGCGGAGAACGGCGCGTTGGCCATTGCCGCGCTTGCCGCTTATCAATTTTCCGGTGGCAATTGGTGGGTTTTCCTCATTCTGATCCTCGCGCCCGACCTTTCCATGTTCGGCTATCTTGCCGGGCCACGTGTCGGGGCATGGTGCTACAATTCGGTGCATAGCTGGATCGCGCCGGTCATCATCGCCCTGGCCGCGCTGGCGAGCGGTTCGATGCTGACGCTTCATCTGGCAACAATACTGGCTGCCCACATCGCGCTCGACCGGGCGCTCGGCTTCGGACTGAAGCACGCGACCGGCTTCAAGGACACCCATCTGGGCAGCACCGGCGCGTAAGATCAGACCGGCAGACCTGTTGATTCGACCATCGATGTGGTGTATGTGCGCGCCACCCCTGCCATTCATGGCCGGAAACAGCAAAGAACGTGAATTCGCTCCTGCGCATCCTGTTGGAAAGCGCACTCATCGGGTGGTTTGGTCAAACTGCCGGCGAGACGAGCGCTCTGGCGGTCGAGAAGAACAAGAGGACAGGACCATGGATCTCATCCGTCAGCTCGAGGCCGAGCAGGCCCAGAAGATTGCGGCTCAGCGTACACTTCCCGATTTTTCGCCCGGTGACACCCTGCGCGTCCTGGTCCGCGTGACGGAAGGCACACGCACGCGTGTGCAGGCTTTCGAGGGTGTATGCATCGCGCGCTCCGGCTCCGGGTTGCATGAAAACTTCACCGTCCGCAAGATTTCCTACGGCGAGGGTGTGGAACGTGTGTTCCCGGTCTATTCGCCCCTGGTGGAAGGCGTTGAGGTTGTGCGTCGCGGTAAAGTCCGCCGCGCCAAGCTTTACTACCTGCGCGACCGCCGCGGCAAATCCGCGCGCATCAGCGAGAACACCAATGCCCGTGCGCGCAAGCTGAATGACGCCGCGCGCCAGGCAGTGGCAGACGAGAAGTCGCGGATCGAGGCGGAGAAGGTTGCCGCAGCAGAGGCGCTCGCCGCCGAAAAGGCTGCGGAAGAAGCCGCCAACCAGGAAGCTCCCAGCGAGGCTCCTGCCGAGTCGCAAGGCGAGTAAGGCTCGACATCAGGTTTGTTCCGAGAAGCGCTTTGTGCTTTTCCGATGCTCCAGCATCGGGCGAGATTCCGTTTCGATTTCGGAAAGCACGATGCGTAAATTCAACGAGATAGCGCGTCCTCACGCGCCCGAAAAACGCACGGCGCGCTAAAGAGCGCTGTGACGGCGTTCCTTTTGTTGTTGTCTGCACCACGCCGCAGCCTACGCCCGGCCCCTGGCGTCGGAACCGGCCTCGCCCGTTCGCGTTGACGCGGATGGAAATCCTTCTGGATGAATTCCGCACGACGACGGCCCTGCCATGGCAGGTCATAGCGGTGCGTCTGTTTCTTGCCGTTTTGCTCGGCGGCATTCTCGGTTTCGAGCGCGAGCTTGCAGACCGGCCGGCGGGCCTTCGCACCCATATGCTCGTCTGCCTGGCCTCTGCCACGTTTGCCATCGTTGCAGTGGAAATCGTTTCCATGCCTGTCTTCGACGATCAGCACGTGCGGACCGATCCCGTCCGCCTGGTCGAGGCGATCACCGCGGGTGTGGCGTTTCTCGCCGCCGGCTTCATCATTTTCAAACGCGGCCATGTGCGTGGACTGACGACGGGCGCCGGCATGTGGCTGGCCGCAGCCACAGGGCTTTCCGCTGGACTTGGTCTCTGGCTGGTGGCGGCCCTGTCCTGCCTTATGGGCGCCATCGTGCTCGCAGCGATCCGCCGTCTGGAGATGGGACTGAACCTGAAGCAGCCACCAGAGGAACGGGAGCGGACCGACGAGGTCTGACAGGCACCGAAACGATTGCCGCGCGGCGAAAACACTGGTATTACCCCGCGCATGGACACGGAACACTTCACAATGTGCACGGCATTTGTGCTGCAGGACGTAAAGCGCCTGCCCGGCCGTTTCTTCGCACGCATTTCCGGCGCGCGCCGCTGCCGACTTGCCTGAACAAACAAGACGCAGCTCATCAGGGCTTCCTTCCGTGATCTTGGGAAACACCGACAATGACCGCACCACGTACGCTTTACGATAAGATTTTCGACGACCATCTGGTCGACCGTCAGGACGATGGGACCTGCCTTCTCTATATTGACCGGCATCTCGTACACGAGGTGACGAGCCCGCAGGCATTCGAGGGATTGCGCCTGGCCGCGCGCACAGTGCGCCAGCCTGAAAAGACGCTGGCGGTGGTCGACCACAACGTGCCCACGTCCCCGGACCGCAAATTCGGCATCAAGAACGAAGAGAGCCGGATTCAGGTCGAGGCTTTGGCGAAGAATGCTGCCGATTTCGGCATCGAATACTACGACGAAGCCGATCGCAGGCAGGGCATCGTTCATATCGTCGGACCGGAGCAGGGCTTCACCCTGCCGGGCATGACCATCGTTTGCGGCGACAGCCACACCTCCACTCACGGTGCTTTCGGCGCTCTCGCGCACGGCATCGGCACGTCGGAGGTCGAGCACGTGCTTGCCACCCAGACGCTGATCCAGCGCAAGGCGAAGAACATGCTGGTGCAGGTGGACGGCAAGCTGCCGCAGGGCGTTACCGCCAAGGACATCATTCTTGCCATCATCGGTGAGATCGGAACAGCCGGCGGAACGGGCCACGTCATCGAATATGCCGGCGAGGCAATCCGATCCCTTACGATGGAAGGCCGCATCACGGTCTGCAACATGTCCATCGAGGGCGGCGCACGGGCCGGCATGATTGCGCCGGACGAGACAACCTATGCCTATATCGAGGGTCGTCCGCGCGCGCCCAAGGGCAAAGCCTGGGACATGGCACGCGCCTACTGGGAAACGCTGCATTCGGACGACGGCGCGCATTTCGATCGTGTGGTGAAGCTCGATGCGGCTAATCTGCCACCCATCGTCACGTGGGGTTCCTCGCCGGAGGATGTGGTCTCGGTCACGGGCTCTGTTCCCGACCCCGACCTGATCACCGACGAAAACAAGCGCCATTCCAAGAAGCGGGCGCTGGAGTATATGGGTCTGGTGCCGGGCACCAAGATCACCGACATCGCACTCGATCGCGTCTTCATCGGCTCCTGCACCAATGGCCGCATAGAGGATTTGCGCGCCGCAGCGAAGATTGCCGAGGGGCGCAAGGTACATGAGCGGATCGATGCGATGATCGTGCCGGGTTCCGGTCTCGTGAAAGCGCAGGCCGAGGCTGAGGGTCTGGACAAGATATTCATCGAAGCAGGCTTCGACTGGCGCGAGCCCGGTTGTTCCATGTGCCTGGCCATGAACGATGATCGCCTGAAGCCGGGTGAGCGTTGTGCCTCTACCTCGAACCGCAACTTCGAGGGTCGCCAGGGCTTCAAGGGCCGCACCCACCTCGTCTCGCCCGCCATGGCGGCGGCGGCTGCGATTGCCGGCCATTTCGTCGACATTCGCGATTGGAAGTAAAAGCAGCATCGGCCCGAAAATCTGAATCGATTTTCG